>JAFVWA010000105.1 GCA_017501885.1 Clostridia bacterium
GGTAAAACTCCTGCTGAAATAGATGAAAGTTTATACTTTGATCTTCCTCAACTTCCAGAGGATGACGTTAACTTTTTCTTGCTTCTAAATGCAAGGTATAATTATTATCTTGATAAGCAAGAATATGATAAGGCAAAGGCTGTTACAGAAAGGCTTTTATCTTTGGAAGAATATGCCCAGGAAGAACATATGTTGGTGGCAAAAGCAGATGCCTTATATAACGCATGCACGTTTGACTACGATGAAGATGTTGCTGACGACTTGACGTATGAACTTGAAAAATATCTTAATTATGAAAACAACATAACTAATCTCAGAATAAAATTGGCTTATATTTTGTTTGTGCAAGGCGAAAAGGATTCCTTTGAATACTTTTACAAGAAAATTAACAAAGAAGCCTTAAATTGTCAAATTAAAGGTTTGGGCGAGTTTGAATTAAAGCTTGTAGGTAGAATTAAAGAAAAACTATATAACAATTAGTAAAAAAGTAAAAAGAGCGCTGTGTCGCTCTTTTTTTAGTCATTAAAATCCATATCAGAAAAACAGTTGGGACAAATCATTTTTGTCTTTGTCGCACATTCCTCGCAAAAAAGTCTTCCGCAATCGGTGCATCTAAATAGTAATCGATTGCTTTTTTTGTTGCAAGTTTTACATTTTTGCATTAGTTTTTTGTTTCCTTAAAATATATGTTGTGCAATTATTTTAACTATATGCGAAATTATTCCAATTAAAACTATATATAGTTTTAAATATGCAAAAAACACTTGAAATTTTTAATAAAATATGATAGAATAAAACCATAAGAAAAAATATAGAAAATTAGGTGAAAAATGGAAGACGTGAATAAGGTTAAAAACAATTATGGTGAAGGTCAAATTCAAGTTCTTGAAGGCTTAGATCCAGTTAGAAAAAGACCAGGTATGTATATTGGTTCAACAGACGTGCGTGGTCTTCATCACTTGGTTCAAGAAATAGTAGACAACTCCATTGACGAAGCACTTTCTGGATATTGTGATACTATTGTCGTTCAAATAAACGCTGACGGATCTTGCACGATAAAAGATAATGGTAGAGGTATACCTACAGCAATTCACCACACGGAAGGAATTTCTGCGGTTGAAGTTGTTTTGACTAAACTTCACGCTGGCGGAAAATTTGGCGGTGGCGGATATAAGATTTCAGGTGGTTTGCACGGTGTTGGCTTATCTGTTGTTAACGCGCTTTCTGAATGGCTTGAAATAGAAGTTTTCCAAAATGGCAAACACTATAAGCAAATATATAATCGCGGTATCCCACAAGCTCCCTTAGCAATAGTCGGAGATGCTGATTTTACGGGAACATGGGTTACTTTTATGCCTGACGATGAAATATTTGAGACAGTAGTTTTTAACTATGACTCCATCAAGACAAGGCTTCGTGAATTGGCATACTTGAACAAAGGTTTAAGGATTAAAATGACCGATTTAAGGGCTGAAAAAGAACAAAGCGACGAGTTTTATTACGAAGGTGGTATCGCTCACTTCGTTGAAGATTTAAGTAAAAATAAAACGCCTATGTTTGAAAAGCCTGTTTACTTTGACGTTTTCTATGGCGATACTGAAGTTGAAGTTGCTCTTCAATACGTAGAAGCATATAACGAAGTTTTATATGCCTTTGCAAATAACATCAATACAGAAGAAGGCGGAACGCATTTAGATGGTTTTAAGAACTCTTTAACACGTATCATAAATGATGCAGGCAAAAAACTTAACGTGTTTAAGGGCGAGGAAAAAGTTTCGTCTGAGGACGTTAGAGAAGGTTTGGTTGCCGTTGTATCTGTAAAACTTACCGAACCTCAGTTCGAAGGTCAAACTAAAACTAAACTTGGCAATTCTGAAATGAGAAATCTTGTTTCAAAGGCTATGAACGAGCATTTTGGTAACTATTTAGAAGAAAATCCTGCAAAAGCAAAAGAAGTTCTTCTTAAATGTATAACTGCTCAAAGAGCGAGAGAGGCTGCAAGGCTTGCGAGAGAAAGCACGAGAAGAAAGGGAGCGTTAGAGTCTACGACTCTACCTGGTAAGCTTGCAGATTGTTCTGATAAAAACCCTGAATTCTGTGAAATTTTCATAGTAGAAGGTGATTCTGCAGGTGGAAGCGCAAAACAAGGTAGAGATAGAAGATTCCAAGCAATTCTTCCACTTCGTGGTAAGATATTAAACGTTGAAAAGGCAAGACTTAATAGGATTTTGGAGAACGAAGAAATTAAAGCCATGATTACCGCTTTTGGTGGTGGTATTCAAGACGATTTTGACGAAAGTAAACTTCGTTATGATAGAATTATTTGTATGACCGACGCCGACGTTGACGGAAGCCATATTAGAATCCTTCTTCTTACTTTCTTCTTTAGGTTTATGAAACCACTTATTGAAAAAGGACACGTTTATATTGCTCAACCTCCGCTTTATAAAGCGACAAAGAACAAAGTAGATAAATATTTGTATTCTGATAAAGAATTGCAAGATTACTTGGCTGAAGTAGGAAAGTGCGATATTCAGCGTTATAAAGGTCTTGGTGAAATGGACCCTGAACAACTTTGGGAAACAACCATGAATCCTGAAACGAGAACAATGCTTAGGGTTTCGATGGAAGACGCTGTTGAAGCAAACGAAACTTTTGCTACTTTAATGGGTGATAACCCTGAACTTAGAAGAGCGTTTATTGAACAAAACGCAAAACTTGTTACAGACCTTGACATTTAATTAGGAGAAAGGTAATGGCTAAAAAAGAAATTAGTGCGGAACTTTCCGCAGAGTTTAAATCGACTCTTGAAAAAACTAAACTTATAAATATTGAAGTTAATAACGAAGTTAAAAAGTCATTTATAGCTTATGCTATGGCTGTTAACGTATCTCGTGCTATACCTGACGTTAGGGACGGTTTAAAACCCGTTCATAGACGTATTCTTTACGCTATGCACGATATGGGGTTAACTTCGGATAAAGCATTTAAGAAGTGTGCTAAAATCGTCGGTGAAGTTTTAGGTAAATATCACCCACACGGTGACTCGTCGGTATACGATGCGTTAGTTCGTTTAGCGCAAGATTTCTCTATAAATTTCCCACTTGTTGACGGTCACGGAAACTTTGGTTCTGTGGACGGCGACCCTGCTGCTGCTTATAGATATACAGAAGCAAGGCTTTCAAAGCTTGCTAACGAAATGCTTAGGGAAATTGAAAAAGATACGGTTGATTTCTATCCAAACTTTGACGATACTGAAATGCAACCTGTTGTTCTTCCTTCAAGAATTCCTAATATTTTGGTTAATGGTTCTGACGGTATCGCCGTTGGTATGGCAACTAACATTCCACCACATAACCTTGCTGAATGTCTTGACGGTTGTATTGCTTTAATGGATAATCCTGATATAACCGTTGACGAGCTTATGGAATATATTCCTGCGCCCGATTATCCAACCGGTGGTGTTTTGATGGGTAGAGCGGGTATTAAACAAGCTTATCGCACAGGTAAAGGTGGCTTTGTTCTTCGTGCTAAATGTGAGATTGAAGAATTTAATAATGGAACGAGAGAAAGAATCGTCGTTACCGAACTACCTTATCAAGTTAATAAAGCAAACTTAATTAAAAATATTGCTGACCTTGTAAAGGATAAGAGAATTGAAGGTATAAGTGACGTTAAGGATGAGTCTGATAGACACGGACTCCGCATGGTTATAGACCTTAAAAAGGATGCTAATGCACAAGTTGTGTTAAATACTCTTTATAAGCACACAAATCTTCAAGTTAAAGACGGAATCATTCTTCTTGCGCTTGTTGATGGAGAGCCAAAAGTTCTTGGCTTAAAAGAGATTTTACAGCATTATATTTCTCACCAAGAGTCAGTTATTGTTCGTAGAACTAAGTATGACCTTGCAAAAACTGAAGAAAGAGAACATATTGTTAAGGGTTTAGTTATTGCTCTTGCTAATATTGACGAAGTTATAGACATAATTAAAAAGTCTTCCGACAAAAACGTTGCAGTTGAGGCACTTGTTGAGAAGTTTGAACTCTCTGTTAAACAAGCAAATGCAATATTGGAAATGCGTTTGCAACGTTTGACAAGTATGGAAGTTGTTAAACTCAACGAAGAACTTGTTGAACTTGAAAAAATTATTGCCGACTTAAAGGATATTCTTGCTAATGAAAGTCGTGTTAAGGCAATTATTAGACAAGATATGGAAGATATTAAGTCTAAGTATCCTTCTCCAAGAAAAACAGAACTTTCTTATGACTATGGTGATATTGATATTGCTGATATGATTCCTGTAGAAGACGTTGTTGTAAGTCTTACTCACTTTGGTTATATCAAACGTGTTCCAGTTGCGGAATACAAGTCTCAACATCGTGGTGGAAAGGGTGTAACTGCTCATAAACCAAAGGAAGAAGATTTCGTTGATAACATGTTTGTTACGTCTACTCACGACGATATCTTGTTCTTTACCGATAAAGGTAAAGTTTATAGCTTAAAAGGTTATTATATTCCTGAAGCACAACGAACTGCTCGTGGTAGAGCAATCGTTAACTTGTTGCAACTTGGCGAAAATGAAAAAGTTCGTGCAATGATTCCATTAAAGGAAGGCTTTGAGGGATATATCATCATGGCAACGAGAAACGGGTTGATTAAGAAGACAAGCGTTTCAGAGTTCGCTAACATTAGAAAAGTTGGGAAAATTGCTATTAGTATTGTTGAAAACGATGAATTAATTTCTGTTGGACTTACTGACGGCACTAACGAAATAATCACTGCTTCTCACGAAGGTAAATGTATTAGGTTCTCGGAAAATGACGTTAGAGCAATGGGTAGAGATACTCAAGGCGTGAAGAGTATGGAACTTAATGACGGTGACTACGTAGTAGACATGTCTATCATTAAGGAAGGTTACGAAGTTTTAACCATGACTGAAAAGGGTTATGGGAAACGTAGTAGTCTTGATGATTACAGATTACAATCACGTGCAGGAAAGGGCGTTAAGGCTGGCGTATTTAATGATAAGACAGGTAAACTCGTTTCACTTAAACTTGTTTCTGACGAAGAAGATATAATGGTAATAACCTCAAGCGGAACTATCATAAGAATTTCGTCAACTGAAATAAGTAGAATCGGTAGAGATACTCAAGGCGTTCGCCTTATGAGAATTGATGATTCTAACGTTTCAAGAATTGCTTTGACCACAAAAGAAGACGATGAAGAACAAGAAAACATCGAAGAAGTAACTGAATAATTATTAATGAAAAGAGCCTTTGTTATAGTAGCAAAGGCTCTTTTTGAAAAAATTAAAAAATTTTTATTTTATTTGTCGTTTATAATTGACAAAACTTATTTAATTATATATAATAAAAAGGCTTTTTAACCTTTGCTGATATGGCTCAGTTGGTAGAGCACATCCTTGGTAAGGATGAGGTCACCGGTTCGAATCCGGTTATCAGCTCCAAAAAACACACGTCAAGAGGGCGTGTGTTTTTCTTATCAATGATACTATAAAAACGTTAGAATAAATTTATATGCCTAATTTATTGACATTGAATTTGTTAAATGTTATGATTTTAAAAAATTTTCATTTGAGGAAGAAGTATGGGCTTAAAATCCATAAAAGAGAATGGTAACTCTAAGGGCACAAAAAAAATAAATAAAAAAGTTTTACTAAATGAAACTAAAAGATATGCATTTATGGTTTTGGGGTGTTTAAGTTACGCTTTAAGCTTAAAAATGTTTTTGGAACCCAACGGTATCGCCGGTGGCGGTGTAAGTGGTGCTGCGTCTCTTATTCATATTTTAACAAGTCTTCCAACAGGTTTATTTATTGCAGTTATTAATATTCCAATTCTTATTTTTGGATTTAAAAAAATGGGTTGGCAGTTTATTTTAAGATGTTTGATTACAACGGGTTGTTTGAGTTTAGCCACAGAGTTTTGGGAACTTGTTCTTCCTGATAAGTTTTGGATGATTCGCAACATAACTGACGATGGAATCTTGGCATCATTGTATGGTGGATTACTTCAAGGTGTGGGTATAGGCTTATTTATAAAGTATGAAACATCAAGCGGTGGCACGGAACTACTTGGTAGACTTACGCATGGAATTCTACCAATAGGAACAATAGCAACTCACGTTGCTGTTTTTGACGGTTTAGTCGTTGTTTTAGGCGCTATTTATTTGGGACTTCAAAACATTTTATATGCTTTAATCCTTATTTTTGTAAGTGCTAAAATAAGCGACCTTATTGTTATGGGATTTAGTCACGCTAAGTTGTGTTACATAATTACTAATAAAGCTGAAGAGATTTCTGATTTTCTAATTAGTCATAGCCCCCGTGGTGTTACGTTGATACAGGGCGAAGGAATGTATACAAAAACTCCAAAAGGCGTTCTAATGACTTGTGTAAAAAGTAAGCAAATAGTTGCGTTAAAGTCTTCTATTAGAGAACTTGACGAAAATGCTTTCGTAATAGTGACTGAGGCAAACGAAGTTTACGGGAAAGGATTTAAAAGAATATAAATAAATATAAAAAAACCCACGGTTAAAAACCGTGGGTTTTAATATTAATATAATTTTTTGAACCAAGTAAATTGTTTTGCGATTAGTAAAACGGAGAAGACAATCGTCATAAATATCGGAAGAATTCCAAAACTGTTAAATAGGAATCTAAATTCGTATACGCCGTCTATAATCATTAGCACGTATCCAAGAATGTAGCAGAGATTTAATAGCGTTAGTGGGATTAGGATTATGCCTAATAAAATACTTATGATTTTAAATAGAACTCTTAAGAATGACCATCTTGTAACGATTAATAAAATCGCAAATATAATATCTAACGCGATAATTGCAAAATAAGCAAGAGCCTGCCATTTTACAACAATTTCAAGCAATTCATAAACTATTTCAGGGAGTGTTCCGTTGATAAAGTAACCGAGCGTGAAACCGTATGAATATGCTGTTGATACAACTATTGACTCGTCACCAATAAAGGGAAGTGTTTCAAAGTAGAAAACAAATTCGCCTGATCCGAATATGAAAGGGACAAATGCTACGAGTAATGCAATTAAGCAGATGATTAACGTATTAAAACAGTTTTTTACGTTAACGTTTTTAATCTTTTTTCTCATTTTTTCTCCTATTTAATAGCGTTTGTAATATTCAATAACGCTTTTTTGATTATAGTTGATAATTCTTCACAAACCGAAGTAAGATTTCCGTAAAATTGTTCTTTAGCAACACCTGAACCATATACGTCTGTTACACCTTTTATTGAGTAAAAGGGTATATTATTCGAAAGGCAAGTTTGCGCAATCGCCGCGCCTTCCATGTCACGAATTGCACAACCATTTTTCTTAAGTAAATTTAAATCTTTTTCTTCGTTTGAAAATCTATCCGCAGTTGCTAATGACGTTTTTTCTAAAAAATTTAAGCCATTCGTGCTTGCGGGGAAGAAAACTCTATCATATTCTTGTATGTAGCCAATTTCAACGTCGTCAATTTCAGTAACGTCAAAATCAAATTGAAAGCATTTTTCAACTGCATAAAAACTTTTTATTTTTACAGAGTTGTCCGTTCCGCCACACGTTCCGGCGTTAAGAATGAAGTCAACCTTGTATTCATCTATTAGTTTTTGCGCACAAATACTTGCACTTACTTTGCCTATCCCACTTATAACAATAATGCAATCTTGTTTTTCAATTTTGCAAGAATAAGCCTTTTTGTCAAGGAATTTTATTGGGGTTAAATCATTTGCCTGTAGAAGTAATGATTTTGCCTCTGATTCAAGCGCAAAAATTATACCTATCATTTTTAAGTCTCCGAATGTGTATATTCTAACACAATAGAAGAATTATGTCAATTTATAATTTAATATTATTAAACAGTAAAGATATATTTTAAAAATTTAAAATTTCACTTATCCGTTTGGGGCAATTATATTTACAAAAAAAGAATTATATGTTATACTTTTATAAAAATGGAGGATTATATGAAAAAGTTATCAAACAATGTTTTATACGGAATTATATCACTTTGCATTACGCTTGCTTCATTAGTTTTATTTGTTTTGGACTGGGCTGTTCCATTAAATATTTGGATTCACCCTGTTCTAACTCTTCTATTTGCACTTTTTTTGGGCTTTGGTCTTTTCTGTGTAATACTGGGCATATCTAAAAAATCTTCTTGGTTTATGTTTTTGTCAACTATTTTATTATCTCTTGCCTTGTTTTATGTGCTTATTCAATACATTGCTTGGTGGGTTTGTTTAATAATAGTTGTGTTTTATGCAATATGTTCGTCAATTATGAGTGTTATTGTTTGCGGTAATAAGACTGAAATGGTAGATACTGATGAAATTATAAAAAATGGCGAAAGAGTTGCACCTGCTGTGGAAGAAACAAAAGAAGAACTTCCAAAATTAAAATCATTTAAATAAGAGAGAGTTGCATTATGGATGAACGAAATTTAACTTTACTCACAGACTTATATCAACTTACCATGATGAATGGTTATTTAAAGCACGATAGGAAACAAGAAACTGCAGTTTTTGATTTGTTTTTTCGTCAAAATGGCATGATAACCTATTCTCTTGCTTGTGGTTTAGAACAGGTTGTATCTTACGTTCTTAATTTGAGATTTGGTGAAGAAGAAATAGAGTATTTGAAAGGTTTAAATCTATTTAGCGACGCCTTTTTAGAATATTTAAAGAACTTTAAGTTTACAGGTGATATATATGCAGTTCCAGAAGGGACAGTTGTTTTCCCTGGTGAACCTATTTTGACTGTAAAAGCACCTATTATGCAAGCGCAACTTATTGAAACCGCCATCTTAAATATGATGAACTTTCAAACGCTAATAGCCACAAAATCCGCCAAGATTTGTTACGAAGCAAAGGGAAATAACGTTATGGAATTTGGTCTTCGTAGGGCGCAAGCACCTGATGCGGGTATTTTAGGGGCAAGAGCGGCTGTTATTGGTGGATGCGCATCAACTTCTAACGTCTTGGCTGGAAAAATGTTTGATATTCCGGTTTCGGGAACTCACGCGCACAGTTGGGTTATGAACTTTAAGGACGAATACACGGCTTTTAAGGCGTATGCTGACGTTTATCCTGATAATTGTTTGCTTTTGGTTGACACTTATGATACTTTAAACCAAGGTATTCCAAATGCAATTAAAGTATTTGATTATTTAAGAGAAAAAGGTTTTGAACCTAAGGGGATTAGACTTGATTCGGGTGACCTTGCTTACTTATCTAAAAGGGCAAGGAAAATGCTTGACGAAGCAGGCTATCCAAATGCAAAAATTTGTGCTTCGGGAGATTTAGATGAGTATTCCATTAACTCTCTTAAGAATCAAGGAGCATGTATAGATATTTGGGGCGTTGGAACAAGACTTATTACGAGCGCTGATATGCCAGCTCTTGGGGGTGTATATAAACTTTCTGCAATTATTGGGGAAGATGGTTCTCAAACCCCGAAAATTAAACTTTCTGAAACTACCGAAAAGATTACTAATCCAGGCTTTAAGAATATTTGTAGGGTTTACGATAAAAAGACTGGTAGGGCTGAAGCAGACTTTATATGCTTAAGAAGTGAAGACGCTGTAGATACTTCTAAACCTTTGGTGTTAACTCACCCTACTGAAAGATGGAAGAAGACAGAATATGTAGATTATGAAGTAAGAACTGTACAAGTTGACGTTATTAAGGACGGCAAGTTGGTTTATAAACTTCCTACGCTTAGTGAAATAAAAGAATATACTAAAAAAGAACTTGAGACTTTTTGGGATGAATATAAGCGTCTTGATAAACCACACGTTTATAAGGTTGACTTATCAGATCAACTATATGAATTAAAGAGAAGTATGCTCGAAGAGATTAGAGCAAGAAAAATAAAGTAGCGGGGAAAGCCACGTGGAGTTAAGAAAGGGGAAATACAAACAAGCGGAAGTTAAAGAATTACTTGATGCTTGTGAAAAAGAATACGTAGATAAGATTATGCAGCTGAGGTGTAGCATAAATGAGCTTTCTGAAAAGAATGCTGATTTGATTGCTGAAAACTCATTGCTTAAAGAAAATGAAGCTCTTATCTCAAGCGCCCTTCAAGATGCTCAAAAATCATTAAAAAACAAGGAAAAATCATGTGAGTTGCAATATGAAACGTGCAAAAAATCCATAAAGGTTTTTCTTGAAAAATGGCGTGAATATTTTAACTCTTTATTAGAAAAATATCCATACTATCCAGCTATTAAGCAAGCAGAAGCTTTAAGGGGAGAAGTTGAAAAGGTATTTTCGGCTAATAATGGAAAAACAGCTATAGATAAAGCTAAGAAAACTTTGGATAAAGCTAATAAAACAAGGATTGATTTTAATCCTAAGGAAAAAATACAAGATTATATTGCCGTTACGAGTGATAATGGTTTTAACTTAGATGAAGTTCTTAATCCAGGAACACTTCATTTGGAGGATTTATGCAAGGAACTTGGCTTGCTAGACGAAAACGATTAAATAAATGGATAATCTTTGCAATTTCTATCGCTATTTTGTGTTTGTCTGTTTTGTTTGATCAACTTACTAAGATATGGTTCGAAAGATTATACATAAAAAATGGAACAACTACCGTTATTGACGGCTTTTTCTATTTTGCTTTGACTAAAAACTCTGGTGCAGGTTGGGGGATTTTTTCTGACGTAAGTTGGGGGCAGTTGTTTTTTAAAATATTAACGCCAATTGCATTGCTTTTGTTTATCTTAGTGTTTGTTTGGGCTTTTAGGAAGAATTATAAAGTTATGCAGTTTGGAATTGCACTTTCTATTGGCGGAACTATTGGAAATTATATTGACAGATTGCGTTTTGAACAAGTTACCGACTTTATAAGTTTCGTGTTTGGGGATTTTCATTTTCCTGTTTTCAATTTGGCTGACATTTGCCTTACCGTCGGTGTCTTTATGATTATAATTCACTTGCTTTTTCTTGATGATAATGCTGTTTTTAGAAAAAGAAAAAAATGTGACGATTTAGAAGGGAACAACGATGCAAACTAAGGAGTTTTTTGTAGCCGAGAATTTGGGGAAAAGGTTGGATTGCTTTTTGGCAGAAGAAACTGACCTTACAAGGTCGCACATAAAAAAACTTTGTGATGATGGGTTTGTTAAGGTTAATGGCTCAAATTCGAAAGGTAATAAAACGCTAAAGAGTGGAGACCAGGTTGTTTTGATGCTTCCTGATGTTAAAATAAGTGATGTGAAGCCAGAGAATATTCCAATTGATATAGTTTATCAAGATAATGATTTGGCGGTTATAAATAAACAACAAGGGCTTACCGTTCATGCAGGCAATGGAACTGATAGCACAACTTTAGTAAACGCATTACTATTTCATTTGGATAGTTTGTCTGGTATCAACGGAGTAATTAGACCAGGAATTGTTCATAGAATAGATAAGAATACGTCGGGGCTATTAGTTGTTGCAAAAAACGATAACGCTCATTTGGCGCTTTCTAAACAGTTAGAGGATAAAACTTGTAATCGAGTTTACGTTGCATTGCTTGAAGGCGTTCTTAAACAGGATAAAGGAACTATATCGACTTTTATTGCAAGAAACCAAAAAGATAGAACTAAAATGGCTGTTTCTGATTTTGGTAGGGAAGCAATAACCGATTATAGAATTATTAAAAGATATAAAAACTATACTTTGTGTGAGTTTTCTTTGAAAACAGGTAGAACGCACCAAATAAGAGTTCATGCAAAACATATCGGTCACCCAATTGTCGGTGATCATGAATATGGATTTAAAAATCAAAAATTCAAATTAAAAGGGCAGTTGTTACACGCGTATAAATTAGAATTTATTCATCCAACTAGTGGTGAAAAGAAAAGTTTTACAGTTGACATACCTGATTATTTTAAGGATATACTAAAAAAAATACAGTAAAAGAGTGATAAAATGGCAAAACCGCTTGTTGCAATTGTAGGAAGACCTAACGTAGGCAAATCGACATTTTTTAATAAAGTAGTAGGTAAGAAAATTTCCATAGTAGAAGATTTCCCAGGCGTTACTAGGGATAGATTGTATGCTGACGCAGAATGGTGCGGACAGTATTTTACTCTTGTAGATACGGGTGGATTAGAATTAAAATCTACTGACGTTATGTGGAAACATATCCAAAAACAAGCGGAAATTGCGATTGAAACCGCCGACGTAATTATTTTATTTGCTGATGCTAAGACAGGTCTTAACGCATCTGATGAAGATGTTGCGATGAAATTAAGAAAGTCTGGAAAGCCCGTAGTTTTGGCAGTAAATAAATTAGATAACTATAATCCTGAGAAACTATATGAGTTTTACAATTTAGGTTTAGGTGAGCCTTTTGGCATAAGTGCAGAGCACGGCACGGGAATTGGGGAGCTTTTAGACGAGGTAATAAGCTTTTTTGATAATGATAAAAACGTTGAAGACGACCAGAGTATAAAACTTGCAGTTGTTGGAAAGCCAAATGCGGGAAAGTCGAGTTTGTGTAATAAATTACTAGGGTTTGATAGGACCATTGTGTCTGACATAGCAGGCACTACGAGGGATGCAATCGACACTCCTTTCATTTATAATGACACAAATTACACACTTATTGACACCGCAGGTATAAGGAAGAAAAAAAGCGTTGAAGAGGATCTTGAATATTATAGTGTTTTAAGAGCTTTGGGCGCTATAAGACGTGCTGACGTTTGCATTATGATTATAGACTCAACGGTAGGTATCACCGAGCAGGACGTTAAAATTTGTGGTTATATTCATGAACAAGGTAAACCTTGTATAATAGTAATGAATAAGTGGGATTTAGTTGAAAAAGACACTAATACTATTAATGCTTTTAATACAGATTTGCAAGAAGCGTTAAAGTTTATGGATTACTTTATTCCTATATACGTATCTGCCAAGACAGGTCAAAGAACTGATAAAATTTTAAATCTTGCACAGGTTGCATTAGAAAATGCTAATAGAAGGGTGTCTACAGGTCAACTTAATGATTTAATTCTTGATTGTGTTAGAGCGAGTGAACCACCTTCTGTTAACGGTAAGAGATTAAAAATTAAATACGTAACTCAAGCATCAGTTACACCTCCTTCTTTCATCTTTTTTGTTAATGAAACGGCGCTTATGCATTTTTCATACAAGAGATACTTGGAAAATAATATAAGAAAAGCATTTGATTTTAGGGGCACCCCCATAAAACTCATTGTAAGGGAAAGTGAAGATGACGATTAGTTTGTTGATTATTTTGCCAGTAGTAAGTTATTTTATTGGCAACATTAACTGGGCTCTTTTAATTTCTAAACTTAAAAAGTCTGATATTAGAAAACTTGGAAGCGGAAATCCCGGCACACTTAACATGAGTAGAAATTTTGGACTAAAGATTGGTCTATTGACTTTTTTCCTTGACGTGTTTAAGGGCGCTATTTGTAGTTTGGTTGCTTTCTTTGTATTTAAAGGAAAGGTTTTTCCTAAATCGGTTTTTAGTGTAAGTGATTTTGCTATTTACCTTTGTGGTCTTTGCGCTGTTTTGGGGCATATTTTCCCAGTAGCCTTAAAGTTTAAGGGCGGAAAGGGAATTGCTTCAACAATAGGTGTGTTTTTAGTTTGTGAGTCAGTTCATGGTTGGGAATGGGCTGTTGTTTCAATAATGGCAATAGTTGCAGCTCTTGCATTTATCTATTTTACTGAATTTGGCGCTATGGGTTCATTTATTGCTATTACGCCTCCTGCCATTAGCGGAAGTATGAGATTATTCTTATATTACAATAACACTAACTTTGAATCTCTTGTTTTCTACGTTATAACAAATATTTTGATATTACTTATTTGTTTGTTTACTTGGTTTGCGCACCGAATGAATATTAAACGAATGCTTTCGGGGGACGAGCACCCAACTTCTATTAAGGAGATGGTTGTTAAAATGAAAGCTAAAAAACTTGAAGAAAAAAGAAAAATGATGGAAAATAACTCTACCGATAATAAATAACGTTATTTTTTGCTTTTTCTATAAGATTTTTCATATTTGAAATAAACCTTTCATATATTACAAATGTAATGTGTGGGAGGTTTTTTTATGGATAAATATGATATATATAAAGATATATCTTCAAGAACGAACGGAGATATATACATAGGCGTTGTAGGACCTGTGAGGACAGGAAAGTCAACTTTTATTTCGAAATTTTTAGAAAAATTTGTAATACCTAATATAAATAATAAGCTTCAAAAGCAAATTGCTACAGATGAAATGCCTCAATCGGCAGACGGCAAAATTATTATGACTACACAACCAAAGTTTGTGCCTGCTAATGGTGTAAAAATTCAGTTCAAGAATAAATCAAGCGCCAACGTTAGGTTAGTTGACTGCGTTGGGTATTTGGTTGAAGGCGCAACTGGTCATCAAGAAGGAGATAAACCAAGATTAGTAAAAACTCCCTGGGATAATGATGAAATTCCATTCGAAAAAGCAGCTGAAACAGGAACGAGAAAGGTGATTGAAGAATATTCAACCATCGGTATTGTCGTTACTACAGACGGCAGCTTCACCGATATTCCAAGACAAAATTACTCCATGGCAGAAGAACGTGTAGTGAGTGAATTAAAGGAATGCAAAAAGCCATTTATTGTCATATTAAATTGTAAAAATCCTGAAAGCGAAGAAAGTATAAGATTGGCAAATGATTTAGAAGAAAAGTATGGGGTTTCAGTTATTCCAACTAACGTCTTAGATATTACACACGATGATATTAGTGCAATAATGGAAAAGATTCTTTTAGAATTTCCAATGTATGCTATAAACATTAATTTGCCAAAATGGATGCAAGCGTTACCTGCGGATTCAAGTGTTATATGTGAATTAGTTGAGAGCGTTAAAGAGAACTCTAAAAACGTTTGTAAAATGAAAGACTTTTTGTCAATTTCCGAATGTTTAAATAAAAGTGAAAATTTTAATTGTTTAGAGATTTCTGAGCTTAAACTTGGCGAAGGATATTCTGAGTTTAATGCTAAACCTAAGGACGGATTGTTTTATAAAACTATCTCTGAACAATGTGATGAAAAAATAAATGACGACTATGAACTTATGTCGTATATTAAGGGCTTCTCTGAGACAAAGAAAAAGTTTTCAAAGATAAAAGATGCTTTATCTAAGGCAGAAGAGGATGGCTACGGAGTTGTTATTCCATCTATAGAAGAATTAAAAATAGAAGAGCCTGTTTTAGTGAAACAAAATGGAAGATATGGTGTAAAACTTAAAGCAACTGCACCAAGTCTACATATCATGAAAGTTGACGTTACTACTGAAGTTTCTCCAACCGTTGGCAATGAAAAGCAGGGCGAAGAA
>JAFVWA010000106.1 GCA_017501885.1 Clostridia bacterium
GCTTCACGCTTTTCTTTCATAGCTTTAAGCTTGTCGGCAGGTTTTCCTGCAAACATTACCCATAAAATACCCATTTCTTTCTGCTCCTTTCTGTAATTTCTATATAAATAATAAAGCAAGCACATTAAGTACAAGTCTATCATATAGATCAAACCAATAAAATATGTTTCTCCAACATTAACAAGACCTATATTTTTTGCTATTAAAGATAAGACTTGAAAAGCAAAAATAAGAACAATTCCAATTAAAATTGACAAAAAGTTTTTCCAAGATTTATTTATAAATATTAAAGGCAACCCAAAAAAAGCCCATATATCTAAAATAGAACCTATCAACGTATTGTATAATTTTACAAAGCACAACACAAAAATGCTAATAAAAGTAACAATAAACTGCGATTTTGTATATTTATATTGTTCCCATATTGCAAGTAAAAATAAGCTTTGGCAAAGCATACTTGATATAAATCCAATAACAAATTTTAACCAAAGGTGCGTGTCTGCGTATTCGCAAAGTGCTTTGTAATTTTCTCTCTCGCACATAATCTCAAAGAAATTACCGCCGAAAATTTTGATAACAAAGCAAAGTGCTAAACTTATCCAAGATATGATAATGACTCGCCTTAATAGACGAGCCTTATCAACATAAACCTTATTCATCGCCCAAAATGGCTTTTAACTTCGCAACTCTTTGTTCGTGTTCGTTTTTAACCGCTTGTAATTGCGATTTATAATGTTCCGCTTCTGCAACATACGCGCTTACAACGGACGATTTATTTTCACGATAAGCTTTAACCATTTTAATTTCGTCAACGGTCAATTCTTGTTCTTTAATAGCGTTAATTTGCGCCGAAAGACTGTCAATCGTCGTTTGATATTCAGCTTTTTCTTTTGCGGTAGCCGTGTCAAAATCTTCCACTGTGCCATAATGAGCCATAACCGCAAGCAATTCGGTAGCGTTTACATCTTTTCCGTTTCTTTCGCAAACATCTTCTTTAATTGTTAAAACAACTTTTTTCATTTTTCATTCTCCCTTATAAGTTTTTAAGTTCTTTGTCGGTTTTTACAACCTTTTGTGTTTTCTTATTTTCCTTTTTTACTTCTGCCACAATCGTTTTTACTTCTTTTACGATTTCCTCTTGGTCTTTCTTTGTGATTTTTCCACCTTTAAGTTTGTTTAATACAACCGAACCGATTTTGTGGATTAAATCCCTTAACAAAGTATTTTCGTACAACCAATACCATAAAATTGAAACGATAGCCGTCGTAAATGAACTATGGAAATAAAGGTCAAAATTAAGATTGTTTGCAAAAAACAAAATCGCATTTCCTAAAAAACACAATCCTACGTTTGAGAACGCCAAGCAAGTTTTGCGGAGTGCTTTAATTTTAATTTTGTCAAATAAAATCGGCTTTAAAATACCAATTAACACAGTAATTGCACTCACCATAATCACCCCAACAAGCCAAAAGGTTTCCCAATTTTCTTTAACAAAGTTAATAGCAACTTCAATATTATAAAACATTTGCGTACCCCCTTATGTTAATGAATACTTGTCGTCGTGTATTCGGTTTCCGCTTCTACTTCTACGGTTTCAACTTCTTCCGTTTCTACATTTTTAGATTTTGCCAAGCCGATAAAATCTTCAACAACTTCGACTTTAAGCTTCAAATCCGCAATTTCTTTTAAATAGCTTTCTTTAATCGTTTCAAGTTCTTGAATAGTTAAAAACATAGTGTAATCTCTCCTTTTATAAATCAACCTTATTTTATCACATATTTTTTTGTTTGTCAAGGGTTTTAGAAAAGATTTTTAAAAATTTCTAATACTTTTTGCAAATTTTCGGGCATAAACACACCTAATATAAAAATTGCAATCACAAAAAGAAATGAAATATACAAAAAATCCCTTGTAAGCTTAATAAGCCCTATTGCAAACTTACCCAACGCTAAAAAAAATTTACCCATAATATTACAGCCCATAAAGCAAGTTATTTTGTCGCTCTTGCTCGTCCAAAATTGCTTGATATTCCGTTTCCGTGATTTCGTAGTATTTATCGGGCGTTACGCCGTCTGCAAGAAAAATCACCTTGCCGTAATGTTCGCCGTCCGTCAATACCATTCCGTCGCTTGCATATAATACAATTCTTTGTTCCATTGCGTTCTCCTTATGATAATGTTATTGTCCAATTCGATTTTGTTTGCGCTAACGCAAGCCATTCCGCAGAAGTTGAGCCGTCTGCCAAACCGCTCGCCGTTTCAAAAGCCGCATTCACCGCCGTTTTTGATAAAGTAACAGTCAATCCGCTTGTTGTCGTGGATAAAGTATTTATAAGACTTGTAATGCTTGCTTTATCAAGCAAAGTGCTCCAATGAATATCAAGTGTTGCCACGATTTCGCCCTCAAAAATACAATGTGTCAAACCTGTTGCATTAGTAAAAGCACTTGAATAGTTTGTGCATTTGTTCGATAAAATAAGCTTATCAACGGATTGTACTTTTGGCGACTGATAAAATATCGCGTATATAGTAGTCGCTTTAGATAAATCCAATTCGGGCACTTCCGTTGAATCTGAATAATAAAACAGATACATTGCGCTCGTTACGTTAGACGTGTTTAATTTAACGCCACGATTTTCCAATATCCTTTTTAAATTAGTGATATTGTTACTAAAAGCATAATTTGAGTTTCCTTTTAAAACAATATCTTGTACAGGCTTAAAATTGTCGTCAATCCAAACTTCACCTGCAAACAAATACGTAGAACCACTATAGTTTTCTGTTCTATCTTGCAACTCTTTCCAAAAGTCGTATTCTTGCTTTGCTTTTCCTGCTTCGTAGACTTTTGGCGAATTTTCCGCTATTGTTTGAAGTTTCTCTGCTATACTCATACATTACCTCCAATAAGCGAATTTTGAATTGCGATAATACTGTCAAGCGCAGTTTCAATGTCCCCAATCTTTCCATCTACATATTCTTGGGTGGCAAGCGTGCCTGTTTCGTCGGGAAAATATAAATAATATCCGCGTTCGGGATTTCTCAAGTATTCGCCCGTAATTTGCAAGAGCGGTGCTTCACCTGTACTATAACCCCATACATTGATATTACCTTTAACATTAACACTCTCTTCAAAATATTGAAATTCGGTAAAAGTGTTTTCTCGCGTTGTGATTGCGGTTGTTACTTGACTAACTATTTCCGCTTTATCGCTTGCCGTCCAATAGTCAACGCCTTTTACGGGGGTGTAGCCACTTTCGCCTTGAATACCCTGTACGCCTTGCGCACCCGTATCCCCCTTATCACCTTTCACGCCTTGAATACCTTGTGCGCCCGTGTCGCCTTTGTCACCTTTTTGCCCCTGCAAACCACGTTCGCCCTGTAAACCCCGTTCACCTTGCAATCCACGTTCGCCCTGTTCACCTTTTTCTCCGCGCTCCCCTTGAATACCTTGCAAGCCTTGTTCACCGCGTTCACCTTGTTCGCCCTTATCACCTTTCGGCGCGGTAAAATTTGCTTTCGTTCCGTCGTCAAAGGTCATTTCGTAAACAATACCGCTTTCGTTTCTGCCAATTTCTATTAAAGAAACAACCTTTGCGCCCGTTGCACTCGTCGCGCCTGTTGCCCCTGTATCGCCTTTGTCGCCCTTATCACCCTTTTCGCCTTTTACCATTCCTGCTTGGATAAGTTCAATAATTTGTTGGTATTCGCTTTCCGTAGGCGCAGGGGGAGCTTCAAATTCACCTAAATCCATAACGCTTAAACGGCAATTAACCAAAGCAGGGGTTGTCGTGATTAAATCACCTGCAAACACGCCAATCTTGCACAAATTCGTGTTTTCGAGCATAGGAATGTCGCAATAATCTCCGTTAAACACTTGCGTTATAGAATAGTTGTTGTAAATAAATACAGCAGTTTTCAACGGTTCTTTTTGCCATTCTTCGTCAAAAGCAAAATGCGCTTGGTAATCTTTGTTTCGACAAACAATAAATGCGCTTGTGTCGCTTAAAATTGCCACTTTATCTCTTACTGTAATAGGAATAATTTTTTTGCTCATAATTCACCTTTTTTATATTATAACACATAGATTAAGGTTTGTCAATTGATTTTAGTTGTTTGCATATGTTACTCCACAAGCGTTGCGTTTGCGTACAACCAATCGATAAGAGCAGTGTTTGTAACATCCATACCGCCTGTAATGGTAACATATTTCCAAACGGGCGTTCCGCTATCTACAATAGTAATGCCACCACCATCGCAAACTGTATCGGCTGAATTAACGGGCATAAAAGTTTCAAAATCAATTGCTTGACCAATATACCAATTGCCTGAATAATGTTCTTTATTATCGGATGTTACAGGTGCGGTATTACCCAACCAAAAAAACGCATAAAATGTTCCATAGCCAGCCGCCGCCGTAACGGTATCGTTAAACACCAAAGTCGTACCTGTTAAATCAGTAATCTTTTCTTCTTGCTTAACCGCATTAGCTATAAACCAATCGTAAAAATCTTTATCTACGGTCTGTTCGCCGTCGAAAGTGATTGTGCGGTAACTTTCATCTTCCCAACGGTCTACTGCATACACGGTAATGGTGCTGTTGGCATATAAATACTCAATACCTATATCTTTATCGCCGCTCACATCATATACGGATATACCCGAACAATCAAAACCGTCGCTTATAAAACGGATA
>JAFVWA010000107.1 GCA_017501885.1 Clostridia bacterium
GTTAAGAAAAAATTTATCAAACAAAATAAAATGGAGATAAAATAATGGAAATTCAATTACAAGAACTCATTGATAAAATTAGGAAAGACGGAGTAGATGCGGGAGAGGCTCAGGCGGAGAAGATACTTGTTTCCGCTAAAGAAGAGGCGCAAAGAATTATAGCGGAGGCGCAAGCGGAAGCCGATAAAATTTTAGTTAACGCAAAAAATGAGAATATGCGTATGGTAAAATCAAGCGAGGACGCAATTCGCCAAGCAGGTCGCAATTTATTGATTTCGTTTAGGGAGAGTGTAGCGAGAGAACTTAAAGCGATTATTGGTGAAAGCGTTGATGCCGTTTATTCTTCTCAATTGCTTGAAAAAATAATTGTTGACGTTGTTGAACGCTGGTCCATCAATCCCGAGGTGCAAAATCTAACGGTTATTTTGAATAATGATGACGTGGAGCGTTTAGAAAAAACCTTGATAGCGTCGCTTAAAGAAAGAGTAAAAAAAGGCGTTACGTTAAAGGCGAACGACAATTTTGACGGTGGATTTCGTATTGTTGTTAATAATGATACCGTTTATTATGATTATTGTGAAGACGCTGTCGTTGAAATGCTTTCAAATTATTTAAGCCCTAAAATTGCGAAGTTAATGAAAGAGGCTAAATAATTATGGCTGAATATTACTTTATATCGCAGTTGCCGTCTTTGGACGGATTAAGCGACGGTGTACCATTGCCGATAACGGAAGAGTATTTTATCGGGATGTGTGAAAGCCTATTGAAGGATAAGATAGTCAACGAATTGAAAAGTTTAACGCTAATTCCACCGCTAATCCCCGTAAAGTCGAAATCTCCTTTAATTATGGCATGGAATAGTGGCGAGCGTTATTTAAGGCTATCGCTTGCTAAAATGCGTGCAGAAAAAATGAAAAAGACTTTTGACTTGCAAGACGAATTTTTGCCAAGCGAGTACGTAAAGGTAGCAAGTAGCGCAGTAGAAATAGACAATCCTTTGGAAGCGGAAAAGTTTTTAACGGAATATCGTTTGAACTTTTTGGAGAGTTTAAGACCGACGGACTCTTTTTCGGAGGAGTTTATCTATTATTATTTTCTTCGATTAAAACTTCTTAAACGTATGCGACAATTCAACGTGGAAGAAGGAGAAAACACGTATAAAAACATATATAATTCCATTATGAATGGAGATAAGACGGAGGGTATGTAATGACCGAAAACACAGGAAAAGTAATAAGCGTTAATGGAAACTTAATATCCGTTGAGTTTAACGGCATTGTTTCCATGAATGAAATTTGCTATATAAAAGTCGACGACGCAATATTAAAAAGCGAAGTTATACGTATTCGTGGCAACGTTGCGCAAATACAAGTTTATGAAATGACCAACGGGATAAAGTGTGGAGACTTAGTAGAATTTACCGGTGAAATGCTATCGGCAGAACTTGGTCCCGGTTTGCTTGGTCAGATATATGATGGATTACAAAACCCTCTTCCCGTTTTAGCAAAGCAGGCTGGTTGGTTTTTAGAGCGAGGAATTTACGCAAACGGATTAAACACTGAAAAAAAGTGGGAGTTTACGCCCACCGTCGAGGCGGGAAACGTTATTCGAGCAGGAGAATACGTTGGAACTGTTCCAGAGGGCTCGTTCCTTCATAAGATATTCGTACCTTTTTATTTGCTTGGGAATTATACCGTTAAATCCGTTGCTCCGAAAGGCGAATATACAGTAAAGGAAACGGTAGCAGTTTTAATCAACGAGCGTGGCCGTGAAATACCGTTAACTATGTCGTTTAAGTGGCCGGTTAAGCGTGCTGTTAAATGTTATAGCGAAAGATTAGCGCCCACGGAAATGATGGAAACGAAAGTACGTTTAGTCGACTCGTTCTTTCCCGTGGCGAAAGGCGGAACCTATTGCACGCCTGGTCCGTTTGGCGCAGGTAAGACTGTTTTGCAACATACAACGTCAAAATATGCCGACGTAGATATTGTAATTATCGCTGCGTGTGGCGAACGAGCAGGAGAAGTAGTGGAAACGCTAACGGAATTTCCTGAATTGATTGATCCAAAAACTAATCGTTCATTGATGGAGCGCACCATTATAATTTGCAATACGTCGTCTATGCCCGTTGCGTCTCGTGAAGCGTCGGTATACACTTCGGTAACGCTCGCAGAGTATTATCGTCAAATGGGTTTGCATGTTCTTCTTCTAGCAGATTCCACTTCTCGTTGGGCGCAAGCGCTTAGAGAGATGTCGGGAAGACTGGAAGAAATTCCGGGAGAAGAAGCGTTCCCCGCTTATCTTGAATCTTATATTGCGGCTTTTTATGAAAGAGCGGGCTACGTTCGATTGCCAGACGGAAGCACTGGTTCTGTCACGATAGGCGGAACGGTTTCTCCGGCAGGTGGTAACTTTGAAGAACCGGTAACACAAGCAACGCTAAAAGTCGTAGGCGCTTTTCACGGTCTTTCTCGTGAGCGTTCAGACGCAAGAAAATATCCTGCGATAGATCCCCTTATTTCTTGGTCAAAATATAAAAGCGTTATAGATAGAGAAAAAATAGAATTTTGTAAAAACGTTTTACATCATGGTTTCGAAATTAGTTCAATGATGAAGGTCGTTGGAGAAGAGGGAACGACTTTGACGGATTACGTTACGTATTTAAAATCGGAAATGCTTGACGCCGTTTATTTGCAACAAAACTCTTTCGATTTAGTTGATGCAAACTGTGGCAAGGAAAGGCAACGCTACGTTGTAGACAAACTAGTGAGAATTTTAGGCAGTAGTTACAGTGTTGAGAATAAAGACGAGGCACGTTCTTTCTTTAATAATTTGCGTCAAAAATTCATTGACTGGAACTATGCGGAATTCAAAAACGAAGAGTTTAACAAACTAGAAGCGGAAATTGACAAACTTTATTGTAAAGCAAGTGGAAAATTGTCCAAATTAGTTGAAAAAATATTGGAGGACGATGCACAATAATGGGCAAAGTATATAATCGAATAGAATCAATTGTTGGCAACGTTATTACGGTTAAAGCAGACGGTGTCCAATACAAAGAATTAGCGCAGATTAATACACGTTTTGGAAAGTCGCTAGCGCAGGTCAATAAGATAGAGGGAGATATAGTATCGCTTCAAATCTTTGCCGGAGGGCAGGGCGTATCTACCGGAGACGAAGTGCGTTTTCTCGGCCACGAAATGAGAGTGTCGTTTAGTGAAGACTTATTAGGTCGTATATTCAACGGCTCTGGCGAACCCAGAGACAAAGGGCCTGCTCTTACGGAAAATATGAAAGCAATCGGTGGGCCATCAGTAAATCCTACCAAACGTATTCTTGCTAATAGAATGCTTAGAACGAACATACCTATGATAGATATGTTTAATACGTTGGTTGTGTCTCAAAAATTGCCGATTTTCTCTATTTCGGGCGAACCTTACAACCAACTGCTTGCTCGCATAGCAATGCAAGCGGAAGCGGACGTTATCGTTCTTGGCGGTATGGGACTTAAATATGATGATTTTTTATATTTTAAGGAAGAGTTTTCTAAAGGCGGTGCTTTAAGCAAAACGGTTATGTTTATTCATACGGCATCCGATCCGACGGTAGAGTGTATGATGATACCGGATATGGCGCTGGCTGTTGCCGAACAGTTTGCATTACAAGACAAGGACGTTTTGGTACTTCTTACAGATATGACGAACTTTGCAGATGCAATGAAGGAAATTGCAATCACGCAAGAGCAAGTGCCTTCGAATCGTGGATATCCGGGTGACCTTTATTCTCAACTCGCTTCTCGTTATGAAAAAGCGGTTGACTTTGCAGATTCGGGCTCGATTACCGTTTTAGCGGTTACAACTATGCCGGGTGATGACGTTACGCATCCCGTACCCGACAATACCGGATATATTACCGAAGGACAGTATTATCTTAAAGGTGGTCGTATCGAGCCGTTTGGTTCTTTGTCAAGACTAAAACAAAACGTAAACGGCAAAACTCGAAAAGATCACAGAGCGCTTATGGATTCAATGATTCGTATGTATTCTTCGTACAAAGAAACGTTAGAAAAGAAGAATATGGGCTTTTCAATGAGTAAGTGGGATGAAAAACTGTTAAAATACGGAGAACTTTTTGAGAACAAATTAATGTCACTATCTATCAATCTCACTCTTGAGCAAGCGCTTGATTTGGGATGGGAGATTTTGGCAGAGTGTTTCCAAAAAGAAGAAACCGGAATTAAGTCCGACCTTGTAGAAGAATTTTGGCCTAAAAAGTAAGGAGGAACGTGATTTTGGCAAAAATCAAACTAACCAAAAATGAGTTAAAGTTACAAAAGGACGCATTAAAAATGTACCGCAGATATTTGCCTACACTAACGCTAAAAAAACAGCAACTCTATACTGAAAAGCGTATTATTGAAGCAAAAGCCAAAGCGGTAAGAAAAGAAAGAGAAGATCTTGAATTTGGTTTTAGAGACTGGATTGCCGTTTTTAGTGAGAGGGATGCTTTCCCGAAAGACGTTATCACCGTTAGCAACGTTCGTAAGGGGAAAGGCAATATCGCAGGTGTCGATATTCCTACGTTCGAGGGCGCAGATTTTTCTCGAGGAGATTACGATTTGTACGCTACACCGCTTTGGGTGGACGTCGCTACAAAGCATATGGAACGGGCTATGTTGCTTGATTTGGAGGCGGAAGTGTTGGACGAGCAAGTCAGACTTTTAGAAGTTGAATTGCGTGCAACGTCGCAAAGAGTTAATTTGTTTGAAAAGGTTAAAATTCCTGAAACGGAGGAAAATATCAAAAAGATATCTATCTATATGGCAGACCAACAAGTTAGCGCCGTGGTGCGTTCAAAAATTTCCAAACGCAAAATCGGTGTTTACAGCGTCGAAAATCCTGCAAAGGAGGATTGTTCGTAATGATTGTGCCAATGAGTAAGGTTTCTCTTATCATTTTAGGAGACAAAAAGCGTGAGACGTTGAAAGTTTTGCAAAAATTAGGGCTTTTGCACGTTGAAATTTTTGAAGGGTGCGGAGAAAACCTTGTCAAACTACAAGAACAAGTTGCGTTGCTTGAAGGCGCTATATTTTCGATAGGCAAGAGCAAAAAAGTTGAGCAAGTAAATATTAGCGCAGAAGAAGCATTATCTATTGCAAAAAACATTAAAAGTTTTGAAGAAGAAAAAGCACGGTGTCAGGCGGAAAAGGTTGTACTTGTATCTGAACTTGAACGATTAAGTCAATGGGGTGAAATTGATACAAACAATATAAACGAATTAAGGGAAAAGGGCGTAGAAGTTTCTTTTTATGAAACGTCTAAAAAGGAATTCGATTTAATTTCTAACAGCGCTACTACCGTACGTCTTAACACGGCTAAATCAATGGTAAGATTTGCATTGATTAAATCTAATTCGCAACAGACGCAAGACGACGCTTTATCAATTAGCGTTAATAGTTTAGTTTTACCACACGTTTCTACGGCAGAAATGCGTGAAAAACTATTACTGCTTAATAAACGCATTAATGAACTAAATGAAAACATAGAGTCGAACGCTTGTTACGTTAACAGTATAAAGCAAGCAATAAAACAAATAGAAAAAGAAGTTGAGTTTGAAACCTATGCAACGGGCATGACGGAAGAGAATTTGTCTTCGGATAAAGAACAAAACGTTTCTATTGCTTACTTTAAAGGTTATATTGAAAATGAAAACCTAGACAAACTGAAACGAGTGGCGACGGAAAATTCGTGGGGGCTTTTCATTGAAGAGCCGACAAAGGAAGATAACGTTCCGACCAAGTTAAAGAACAATAAGTTTGTAAGTCTTATTTACCCGTTGACAGATTTTTTAGGAACTGTTCCTGGATATTTTGAACATGACATATCCGGTTGGTTTTTAACCTTTATACTAATATTTTTTGGTATAATTTTTGGCGACGGGGGCTATGGTTTACTAATTTGTGCTGTTACGGCAATCTTAATTTTAAGATCTTTTAGCAAAAAACAGAAAGTATCGCCTATGTTTTTACTAATAGGACTTTTTGGGCTTTCAACCGTTGTGTGGGGAACAATCACGTGCACGTGGTTTGGACTTTCTCCCGAAGTGCTACCTAGTTGGTTAAAGAGTCTATCTATTCCATTTATATCAAACGTGTATGGTGATAAGATTTGGCATCCGTTTTGGACAAATGGCGAAGTAGGGCTTACTACTGCTCAAAACTTACAAATCGTTTGTTTCTCTCTTGCGCTAATACAACTAACCGTGGCGCATATAAAGGGAGGAATTAAGAACAAAGGCTCTATCAAAATACTAGGAGACGTCGGAGCAATATTGCAACTTCTAGGCATTTATTATTTGGTATTAAGCCTTGTTGTTAATAGTCAAGTTTTTAGTTTTGGGCTAGTGATCGGCGGAATACCGATAGGAACGGTAGCAATTGCGCTTATTGGAATAGGTTTTGTTTTAAGTTTCGTATTTTCTAATTATGAGGGAAGTATATTAAAATCAATTTCATCAAGTTGTAAAAATATTGTGTCCGTAATACTTGGCGTTGTTAACGTTTTTTCAGATATCGTTTCATATATACGCCTTTGGGCAGTAGGGCTTGCAGGAGCGGCAATATCGGCAACGGTAAACGCATTAGCAGGGCCGTTACTT
This sequence comes from Clostridia bacterium, assembly GCA_017501885.1. Taxonomy (GTDB): domain Bacteria; phylum Bacillota; class Clostridia; order Christensenellales; family Borkfalkiaceae; genus UBA1259. The sequence goes on from JAFVWA010000107.1 coordinate 6,658, forward strand.
GGAAATTTTATGTTTATGTTAGTTGCCATCTTTCTTTTAGTGTTTGGGCACGGACTAAATATGATATTAAACGTTCTTTCGGTCATAGTGCACGGAATTAGACTTAACACGTTAGAGTTTTCTTCACACTTGGATATGTCGTGGAGCGGACATAAATTTAAACCATTTAAAGAAAAAATTGATTAGAGGAGAATTATTATGAATTTAGGTTTATTAGGAACAGCATTAGCAATGGGTATCGCTGCGCTTGGTTCGGCTATAGGAATAGGTATCGCAGGTCAAGCGTCCATCGGAGCGTGGAAAAAGTGTTATATGAACAATAAAACGGCACCGTTTATTCTTACCGTTTTTGCCGGCGCGCCACTTACCCAAACCATTTATGGATTTCTTTTGATGCAACAACTGAAAGCATCTACTGCAGATCCGGCATTTTTGTTTGGTATCGGTATTGCATCAGCCATAGCAATGGCTTTTTCGGCTATTTTCCAAGGCAAGGCAGGTGCGGCAGGCGCAGATGCGTTGGCAGAAACAGGCAAAGGTTTTTCGCAATATATAACCGTCGTAGGTCTTTGCGAAACGGTTGCCTTGTTCGCGTTGGTATTTAGTATGGTTGCGCTTGGATAAACAGCCTTATAAACATTAAAAAGTGACTAAAAGCATAGCCCTCGTCCTATATTGGAGCGTAGGCTTTCTCAAACCTCAATATCTGCATCGCTGTAGTCAAAAAAACACCCACGGCGAAATCGCAGCTTCCGAAGGAGGTCTGCCCCAAAATGTAGGAAAGACCTCCCCCAAAGCAAAACCTTGCACGGATTTGCGAAAATGAAGCCGATATTTACAGTTTCTTCTTTTCTGCCGTTGGGCTGTATAGCGCAAAAGTATAGAGAAATCAAGGACTTTTGTGCTGTTTTTGCCTGTCTTGTGATATTAGATAAATGGTAGGAAGGTAAAAATGCGAATTTTCTGAAGGAAATATCGTATCCTCACATTCTCCGTCTTGAAAAAAGCCGTAAAATATGGTAAAACAGAACACCAAATAAAAAACACGAAAGGAGGGATACCTATGACGGCAGAAAAAAAGTGTATGGCAATATGAGGATCATGGCGTTTTAAGGCAAAGACTATGCAAGGATAGAAATTTTCGTAGGAGATTTAGAAGTCGTAAGAAGTTCAGATATAACGGATGAAGATATTTTAGAAGATTTACCAGGGCATAAAACTCAAAATTATGCCGATGGACCATTTGTAACTAAATAGTTCAATTAAATTAGCACACGTGCAACCAAACAAAAAACGGATAGGTTTTTTACCTGTCCGTTTTTTGTTTTATTGAGAGTAGAGTTTGCGTGGGACTTGAACGGGTGGGGATCGGCAACTTAAAAGATTGATTTTAGGGATAGTTGCCGACAAACAATTGATAATTGTTTGCCACCCCGAGCCCGTGCCGACAATAGTCGGGCAAGTCTCATCTCCTAGCGGAGGACCGCAACCCTTTTGTCACAAGTGACATTTCCCCTAGTAGGGGAATTCCCCGCAACCACGTTGGAGCAAGGCAAATTGTCTTGCTCCTTTATTTTGTTGCAATTGGGTAAAACAAGTGGTATAATAATTATATAAAAACTTTAAGGATAAAAAATGACTAAAGTAAACGCAAAATGTCCGTATTGTAATGAAGTAGTTTTGACGGAAGAAGGGTTAAGATATGATGAATGCCCTAAATGTAAAAACATTTATGAAACGGAAAAAGGCTTAAAACTATATCGTGAACAACTTGAAAACAAACAAAACCCTGCACCTAAAAAGCGCCGTTTTTGGAAAACTTTTGGGTCGGTTTTACTTCTTATATTAGAGTGCATAGGCTATTTAATATACGCACTAAGTTTTGTATGGCTATTTTTTGACGTGCTTGAAGCCTTCAAAAAGAAATAAAAAGAATTTTATAAAAGCGGTAGCAATTAACTATCGCTTTTTTTATTTTATTTTTGCGTATGGATAGGGCATAAGTAGTTTGTGATTTTTATTTTAAAATTTTTTAAAATTTTTTTGATTTTGGCTAACAAAAAAATAAAAAAGGTGGTATAATAGATTTAGGTGATAAAAAAATGAGAAAAAGACTTTGTAATCCTAAAAGAACACATATGGTAAATTCGTGGCTTAGCCTAATTATATCAACCCTAATTTTTGCATTTGTTGCGATAGGTGTTGTTAATAACCTTTTGGCAGAACCTAACGAAATAGTGCAAGAAGTTGGTATAAAAACTTTCCGTATGTTTACCGTGCTATCTAATATCTTTATGGCACTAACGGCAGCCTTTTCTATACCGTTTGCGATTGACGGCATAAGAGATAAAAACTACCACCTACCAAGATGGATAGTAGATTTAACCTTTATGGGGTCAACAAGCGTTATGTTAACCTTTGTTATATCAATTTCCCTTTTAGCACCAAGGGCAGGGTTCGTTAGAATGATGGTGCAAAACGGTAATATCTTTTTGCATACGTTAGTTCCTATTTTAGCAATAATTTTGTTTACCTTTGTAAACGACTACCACACGGTTAAGTTAAACAGAACTTTCGTTGCGCTAATACCTATATTTATTTACGAACTATTGTATTTAATTTTTGCAATATTTATCGGGGAAGAAAACGGTGGTTGGCGTGACCATTATGCGTTAGAAGAACTAATGCCTTGGTACGTTTTAATGTTTTTAATTTTAGGCTTATCTTTTGGTCTTGCGACCATATTAAGGGTGGTGCATAACAGAATGCATAGGCAAGATAAAATACTAACAGAATACTACTATAGACACGCTAAAGAGTACGATAAAGAAAGTATTGAAGATGCAATAATTGCATTATCTAAAGAATATAAAAAGTACGACTCTAAAGGGGAACTTTTAGTACCAAGAAGAATTATAAAAATTCTAGACAAAAAATATAGGTCAGGAAAGTCTTTAGCCTACCTATGCAACGTTTACGTAAACGAACACTTAAAAGACGAATAAAAAGTTAACAAAAAATGCGTATCAACTGATGCGCATTTTTATTTATAAAAAATTAAAAAAATTTTTCAAATATGGCTGAAACTGTCATATTTAATAGGTAAACTTAAGGTGTTGTTAATGTTTGATAATCTTTTTGTTTTAACCCTTTATTTTTTGGCTTTTGATTTTGTTTTTTTGGCATCCTTTTTAAAGAAGGCAGGTGGCTTATGCTACTTGCTTTCTTTTTTTAAAAATTGTAACAAAAAAGGCGCTTTTACGAAAAGCACCTTTTAATATTTTAATATGGTTTAGTTGTTTATATCAATAGCGTCAATTTTGTGTGCGAAGAACATTTTGCCAAAGAAGTATTTGTTTGATGCGCTTTCATAAACGGTAATAATTTTACCTGCGTAATAGTCAAGTCCTTCAACCATAGCAGGACCTTTTATCTTTCTGCTATTTCCTAAGTGGTAAACTTTAGCACCATCTAAAACTTCGCCAGAGTCAACAATTTCGCTTTCGTTATAAACGTAAAAATAACTATCTGCAATTGCCCAAGAAGTTGAAAGAACAATCTTTCCGTCAGGGGTAAAGCATATTCCTTGAACTTTATCTGGTATAGAATAAATCTTATCGGCAACAGGACTTCCTTGTAAAATACTTTCTATAGAATATTTAGTAATTATTGCGTGATTGTCGCCATAATGGTGTTCAGTTTTATATTGATTTCCGTTATTGAATTCGCCAACGTAAAGATATTCGCCGTAAACGTAAAGGGAAGAACCTTGGTTGTTTACAGGAATTTCCTTTTCCATTTCAATAATATCGCCCTTTTTAGCGCTTAAAATTTCCGTCAAAGAAAAAACTTGTACGCTATCGTTACAGGTTGTAAAAACCTTGTCGCCATAATAAGCAACTCCACCTAAATGCCCGTCAAATTCTTCACCATTTTTGTATAAAGAAACGTAGTAGTCGTTATTGTCTTTATCAGTAACGTAAATTCTACTTGCCGTGCCGTTTGCCATATAACCTGAAACTAAAAACTTGTTTTCCGTTTCAACTGCAGCAACGCCTTGGCAAACAAACCCGTCGCCTAACCCTGGATTTCTACAAACACTATCGGTTATTGAATAATATTCAGCATAAATTGCAAATTTTGCTACATTAAGTACCGAAATAACTGCAACGAATAACCCTAAAAGACAAAGAATAATTAAACCAAAAATTTTGCCAACCTTTTTTAATATAGCCATATAAAAAACACCTTCTATAGTTTTTTTTAATTTTAGCACAACAAAAAGCAAAAAACAACCATTTTTTAAAGGTTAAAAGCAAAATAGCGTTTGACTTTTTTTAACTATTTTATTATAATTTTTAAAGTATAATATTAATTATGCGTTGTTATTGCATATAAAACAAGGTTATGCAATAAAATATACAAAATATGCATAAAATTGTATAA
>JAFVWA010000108.1 GCA_017501885.1 Clostridia bacterium
ACGAGAATATGGTCGCGCCCAAATCTTGACATATCTTTTACAATTACGGTAGATATTTCGCCGTTTTCCGCGTCGTTAAGCAAGCGCTTAAACGCAGGGCGTTCAAAATTACTACCGCTATAACCGTCGTCTATGTAAAAACGGATATTCCTAAACTTATTTTCTTTCGCATAGTCCGAAAGCAATAACTTTTGGTTTTTGATACTGTTGCTATCGCCCTCAAGGTCGTCGTCTGAACTTAAACGACAATAAAGGGCTGTGTACTGCTGTTCTAAATGTTTTATTTTTCTATTCGATTGCAAATTCATTGTTTTTTACCTCCCGAATTGCAACCTTCAAGCGATTCTGTTGTTATAGATAAATCGTCCGTCAAACTTTCCGCTTGACTTTCAATCAATCTCTTGGTTATATCAAACGCCGTTGATTTGGCGTTAGGTTTCTCACGGGATATTATCGTGTAGATAGTTTTGCCGATTTTTACTTGTCGGCTTCTCACCAAATTCCCGTTTTCGTCGTCGTAGTAATGTACAATTTTATCTACGACAGGTTCTACTGTTTTCTTACTTATAATAATCCTCCTTATATGAAAGTCGAGTTGTCTTTCGGTTATTGATACCACGCCTTTTGCGTTTCAAGGTATCATACTCGCTCATAAGGAAGAAAGGGGTTAGAGAACGTTATTTCTTTTCCGTTTCAAAAAAGTCGTCATACCCGTCCATAATTTTGGCAAGTCCTAAATCGCTCTCGGCAACTTCATCCATAAGAGCGTTAAAACCTGCTTCTATGAGTTTTACTTTGGATATGTGATGCTTTTCAAGGAAAGCGTTTATTTCTTCCGCAAACTGTCTCGGAACACTCGTTCCCCAAACCAAACTCTTTGCTTTTCTTTCTTCCTTGTGTTTCTCTTCATACCTTTTGTCTGTTACCGCTCTCGGTTGTCTCATTGCTTGTTTCTCCTTAATATTACTTTTCTATATTGTATCGTATTAATACGGAATAGTCAAGCTGTTTTGAGATGAAAATTTTAATTTCGGTAGAAGAATAAAATCGGGTTTCCCGATTGTTTAAGTAAGTCAAAATTGCACAAATTGGCAATTCTCTTTACCTGCTTGCAAAAAGCGGGAAATTGCCATTTGGTGCGGTTTTCTTAACCTGCTTACTTTTTTTGAGATTGCGCACCGCACCGCGTGGTTAAATTTAGCCTCGCAGAGCCCACCACTTTCACAAGAAAGTGTAGTGGGCTACACCTATATTTTAGGGTCTGTCTCTTGTTCTATTCATAATCTTCTCCTTATCGTTATTTCGGGCGCAGGGGATAAAAAAAGGCGAGCAGATAAAACCCACCTTAAGTGAGTAACACCTGCTCGCCGAATTCTTAATGATTCGCAGTTTCGTATAAACGTCTTTATACGGCTTCAGTCAATTTCAACTCTTTAGCGAACGTTAGCATTGGCATTCAACGGAATCCTTTGCCCGATATTTAATTAAAGCAAACGTCTTATTTGACAGTTGAATAAGAACATATGTTCGCTTTGTGGTACTATTATACTATATAATTTTTGTAAAGTCAACGCCGACCTGTCCAAAAATACGGACATGTCGGCGGTTTTAGAAAGTTTTTTTAATTATTTTTACAACCTAGTACTTTTGAAAGTGTTAATTTTGGATTGTTTTTCTTGACGATAGAGTTAAGACTTTGTAAGATTTCAATACAATCACTATCAGAAAGTGTTGCCAAAATGCTTAACTCAAACCTTGCTCTTGACGAACCAACGTAGAATAACTTATTGTTATCCATAATTGCATTTTTATTAACATCCACAAGAATTATCTTATCTGCCTCTAAGCCTTTAAATTTTCTACAAGTAGTAAATGGTATTCTTTGCCCTTTATAGTTATAAAAATCATTTTCAAGATAACTCTGTAACATACTTTCGCCACTAGGCACACAACTTAAAATTTGAATATCTTTAATGCCGTTGGCATTTGCTTGTTTTATAATTAAATCAATGCGCTCTTTAATATCTTCTTCCGAAACAAAAGAGATTTCGGGGAGAACACCGGGTATAGCAAAATCAAAAAGTTTTGGCGTTTTTCCTATAGGTTTAAAAGATGTTTCAGCTATCTTCTTTGTGTTTCTACAGTTTTTATACAAAGTCAATCTGCAATCTGCATTTTCGATAAACTTTGGCACATTGAAACTTTGAACCAACTGCAATTTGTCGTAGAACACATAGAAAGTTCCTGTCTCAGTAGACAAGACTATTTCTTCTAAAGTGGAGAAAATTTCTTCACTTTTCATTCTTGCTTGTCCAAAATCTTGTCCTTCATCTATTATGATATGTAAATAAGGGAAACCGCCGTCAACAGCCAAACGAATTAATTCGTTTTCCAAATCATCATAGTTTGGCTCGATAGAATGGCACATTTTACAAGCAAACTTGTCAATGGTATAGTAATCAACGTTCTCGTAGGCATAAGTCTTTTCTAAATACTCTTTTAATTTTACATTAAAGCAAAGGAATAATACTTTTTCGCCTTTGTTAGCGTGCCGTCTTGCTTTTTCAATAGCAATCATAGTTTTGCCCGTACCCGCAGCGCCATTTATTACTGCGCTTCTTTGCTCTTCAAGATAATTTAAGAGATTGCATTGTTCAGTTATAAGAGAATTGAATTTTTCTCTTTTATAATCTAACTCTAAAGTTTTTGAAGGTAAAATATTAAAGGTTGGACATAAAACATTTTGCAAAAGAGATTCTACTTCGCTTCTCGTTAAAGACGTTTCGACTAAAGAAGTTTCACCGTACACTTTCACGGGAACTTGAATAGAAAAAATCCTTTCAATGGAATCTAATGGATTATCTAAATCGTCGCCCGTTAAAACGGCTTCTCTTATAGCGTTAGACGGAAGAGCCAATCTTGAGAGTCTATTATTGTCTATTCCCGGAAACCAAACGCCACTTAAAATTTTACAATGGCGCTTAATTTCTTGGGTTTGATAAAACTCTTCCATATATTTAGATAACTTCCATCTATTAGAGTTCGCTTGGGCAAACGGATCACGCATTTCCTTTCCTGAGCCGTAGTGCCATATACCGCGTTCGCAATACACATCTCCCGCCTTTGCTTCTAGACAAAGCAAGCCCTTGTCTTTATTAAAAATTACGAAGTCAATTTCATTTTCTTTCCAAGTATTGTCTTCAAGTTTTATAATGCGGAAAGAGTGAAAAACATAATAGTCATCGGGCAATTTTTGCAAGCTTGAAAACATTTCTCCTTCTCGGCTTTCAGGGGAAAAATCTTGTGGAATGCTAGGTATCATTATCGCCATAAAAATATCTCCTTTAGCTCAATGCTTTTAATAGTAAAGTAAAATTCAGCGACTCGTCTAAAACAAAACAAAGATAACTACTATTTTTAGCTAATATATAACCGTCTTCATTATCTTTTGTGAAAAGCATTATTTTTTTATCTTTCCACAACAAATCAGCATACCCTTTTTCATTCTCTACTTTGAATTCTATATCGTTGAAATCAGGCTTAGGCAGAGATTGACTTATAAATAATTCAAGCAGTCTTTGTGCAACTTCAGAGTCATCCTCAAGCAGAGAGAAAATATAATCGTAATCTTCGGTTTTTATATTAAAACCGTTATCAAGAAGTTTTAATTCTTTGACTTCTTGGTCTTGACGAATAACTAGCTCAGTAGCTTCACCTAGATAGGATGATAAAAATTCTTCTGCCAAATGTCTATCAAGCTTTTCGTGAACTCTTTGATTTGAATAACTTCTTAAACAGTTATAACAAGAAGTATCGCAAATACAATGTTTCATTGCGTTGTGTGCACTATTAAACACTTGACTCAAAACAGTAGAATTTAACAATCT
>JAFVWA010000109.1 GCA_017501885.1 Clostridia bacterium
CAATATTCCGAATTGGTAAAAGCAATTTTTGAAGTAGTAAAGAATAGGCCGTTCGATTCTGAAAGTGGACGAATCGTATTATTTGTCGTTGATGGTTTGAAAGATACTAATTTGTTTGGCGAATACGTAGAAGCGAAATTGTCGGCACTTAAAACGGTTGACGATAAAATTGAATTGCTTATGAAGATGAACGCCATCTTCAATAAGAACGCTGAATGGAAATCTTATTTTGAAACATTTGCAAAAGATTTGTTTGAAGCGAGTGTTGAAGAAATAAGACTTGATAATATGATTTATAAAACGACTGTCCTTTCTCCAATAAAAGAAGCTATTGGAATGACGGAAATAGATTATATTACTAATTTCACGAAGCATATAGCGAAAGACGAAGATAGCGATTTAGTTTATCAAGCTCTTGAAACCGCAGGGTTTGAAACAAATTTTATTCTTGGTGTTGCTAATGTTATTGAGAAATATATGCAAAGCGTTGTTATCGGGCAAAATATTCTTTCAGAAACAAGCTTGGCTTCAAAATTCCAAAACGTTAAAATAAACTTATGGAAGCTTAACGATATGCTTGGAATCGAGAGTGTATCACAATATACGTTGAAAGACGATTACAATGTTGACGAGTTCTTTAACACATACAGCACCTTGCAAACATCTTATAAGGGTATTGAAAAATATAAGCAGTATGCGGCAAAAGAATATGCCCAAGTGAAGCAATTTATGGACATATATGAGCCTATACACGATATTCTATCCATTGAAAGAACAGCTTCTTCTCACCCTGATAGAATAACTAAGAAGTACATAAACGACTATCTTGCACACGGCAAATATAAAGAAGCGATTTGTGATTTAGTTGTCAAGCTTCAATATGATTTGCGAGAACTTCTTTCGATGGGAGATGAAGCATCTGCTCACGATTTGATTGAAGAAGCTCGTAGTCAAAGAATGATAGACGGTAAGCAAGCATCTAATCTTCATAAGTTGCGCATGTGCCGAAATGGTTTCCAACACCCCTCAAGGACTCAAATTCCTTTTGATAAGGCAACGATTGAATCGTGGTGTGAAGATGTATTCTCGTTAAAGGAGGTTGAATAATGAGTCATCAAGTACAAATTGATTATCAAGCAATAGCGGTACAATGCAACTGTGTTTGTGAAGTTGCAGAGAAACAGTTAAAAGAGCTTGACGAAATGATTGCAAAACTTGAAAGCACGTCAACACAACTTTTAAACGATGAAACGGAACGTCTGAAAAAGCAAATTCAGAAAGAACGTGATGAGTTGCTCGAAAAAATCGAAAATGTCCGAGAACGTGCCAATGAAAAAGCATTAAAAGGAAAATGCTCCGTCGATTCTGATAGCATTGAATATCGTCAACGTGAAGAAGCGATAAATGCGGCACGATCTTTGCAAAACACCGTTAATATCTTGGCTTCTGAAAAGATAATTGCTTTTGATGAAACGTTGCGAACTCTTCTTGGAGATAAATTGCAGGAAGATTACCGTAAGCTATTGGAAAGAAGCAATGGCGTTGTAACGATAAACGAACAAATCCAAAGCTTATTAGATTCCATTTCTGATATCGCTTTACGCCAATTCGTTTATTTGGCTTATATCAAGGATAATTCTCTATCGGGTGAAGCTTTGATTAGCGCCGGCAAGAAATTGATGGGCAAAACCTATGAATCAAGAGTCGAAGAAGAACGGGCTAAAATTCGTGCAGAACTTGAATCTGCCCGTGTCGAAAAGACTGTAATTGAAAAGGTTGTTGATGGTGGTAAGACTATTTCAGAAATGCGTGAAAACGCTACTATCGAAATACTCGGAGAAAAAGTTCGTCAAAAGTCCTTGAAGATTATTATTGATGCAATCAAACAGCGTGGCTTCATTGTTGATAAAAAGAACATTAAAATCAATCGTGAGAGCAACGAAGTTGTTATGGTTGCATTGAAAGCAAGTGGCGAAAAAGCTGAATTTAGAGTATTCCTTGATGGTAGATTTATTTATGATTTTAGAGGATATGAAGGACAAGCTTGCCAAAAGGATATAGAGCCTTTTATGAAAGATTTGGAAGAAATTTACGGTATTCACGCAACCAAATCACAAGAAATTTGGAGCAATCCTGATAAGATTTCTACTATGAAATATCAAACGTTTAATACAAATAAGAATCGGAGGTAAGAACTATGGCATTAAATACGACTTTTAGTAGATTAAAAAGAGAAATAGGTATTAAAAAGTGCGTTATTGTTGATGGTAACGTCGGTGACGTATATCTCAATGAGAAAAAGCAAATCGTTGACTTAAAGCAGTATCTTATGGATATGCTCAAAGGCATGGAATACGATGACGTTTTGTATTGGGATAGAATTGACGGTGTTGATGGAGATGTTTCCCGTCTTTCAGTTATTGATGAAGTCGAAGTAGAGGGTGATGCCTACTCTTTTGACGATGATGAAGAAGAAACTACTTCAACCGAAGAAGATAAAACGGGGAGTGGACTTTTCAAAGAACCGTCTGAAATTTTCAATATCATTTTTAAGAACCTTAAAAAGCCTAATCGTAAAATTGCTTTTGTTCTTAATTGGGCTGATTATTTGTTCACTACGGGTGGACAACTTCCCCCTGATGAAAGAGAACTTCTTACACTTCTTGGAAAAGCTATCAAAGACAAAAAGGTTGAATATCTTAATGCCGAAGTCAATGAAAGCACAATCATTTTAATTACAAGCAAACTCGCAATGTTCCCCATTTCTTTCTATCAAGCAAATCCCGAAGTTTCTTGCTTGACTCTTTCAAAGCCTGACCGTGAAGAAAGAGAAAGGATGCTTGAAAAGATTGAAAGTGGCTTTGAAGTAAAATTA
>JAFVWA010000012.1 GCA_017501885.1 Clostridia bacterium
AGTACGAGAGGACCGGGATGAACGCACCTATTGTGCACCTGTTGTCGCGCCAGCGGCATAGCAGGGTAGCGAAGTGCGGATGAGATAAACGCTGAAAGCATCTAAGCGTGAAACTCGCCTCAAGATAAGATATCCCATACCATAAGGTAGTAAGACCCCTTGAAGACAACAAGGTTGATAGGTCGGAGGTGGAAGTGCAGTAATGTATGTAGCTGACCGATACTAATAGGTCGAGGGCTTGTTTTCATAGAAGAGAAGAGCGAATTATATGTACCTTTGAAAGATCAAGAAAGCCCTTCTTCTTTGTGCGATAAATCTTTTATGCAGTTGTGAGTCTACTCGCAAGAGTAAACTAAATAGTATACAATGGGCGAAAGCCTGTTATATAACCATTGCGGTGACGATAGCGTTGAGGATCCACCTGTTCTCATTCCGAACACAGAAGTTAAGCTCAATTGCGCTGAAAGTACTTGGCCGGGGACGGCTTGGGAGGATAAGGAGTCGCCGCATTTATGCCCCAATAGCTCAGCAGGTAGAGCATGCGGCTGTTAACCGCAGTGTCATAGGTTCGAGTCCTGTTTGGGGCGCCATCTTGCACTTACAAAAAAGCTGTCAGTGCATAAAAAGACGAGATTTATTCAATCTCGTCTTTTTTATTCGTTAAAAACTGCATATAATGGTGTAAAACGGAATAATTATTCACTCAAAATGTTGGACAAAAATGTTACAATTTAGAGCTGTCATTTTGCGATTTTCCAGAACCTATAGGGTTTGAACTGAAACAGAGTATTTTTTTGAACTTTTTTTTATTGTCTTTGTGGCTCTATTATGTTATATAAATCTAAATTAGATTCATCTAAACTTACAATGACTGCATTTAGTTTTTTACTATACACGCCTTTACAAGAATAAACACAAGTAGGGTCTAAATTATATTTTAGAACAAGACTTATCAAAAAAGATTTACTGTTAATACGAAATACGCATTTACTGTCAGTAAATAGTTTTTCAGGTATTTTGAATGACATTACGTCGTTTGCTTCGCACGGAATAATTGCGAAAGAACGATTAGATTCGTTGATTCGTAAACAAACGTGTTTTGGATAGCCAAGACTTTTTATAATATCTTTGCCAATGGTTAATGAACATCTATACGGTTGAATAAGTATGTATGGCGATAATTCATTAGCTTTACTTGAATATGCAGGTCTACTCATTATTATCCCCCTTATCTAATAGTGGTGCAGTTGGTGTAGCAGCAACTGTGGTATCAGTATATTCTTCAAGATTTTCAAAAAGACTTTGTTGATGGAAAGCCACATAATCATTATAAGATTTACCAATTTTGTATTTGTATTCGTCAGGATAGTATTTAACCTGACGTTTTTTCGTTAATCCCGTAACCTTATCTATATATTCGACGGGTTTCGGAGCAAACATAATTGCTTCCGTGAAATCAAAGACTAAAATAAGCCCACGTTCGGTCTGAGCAAGTCTACCAAGTATTTTATAACGACAAGTTCTATCCCAACCCATAAGTTCAAATATACGCTCTACGAAGTCAACAGAGGTTATCGTTTTAGAAACGTACACATCCTTTTTTAATCTTGACCATTCAACGGAAGCGCTCTCTTCTTCTTGACAGGGTATAGCCGCTAAACGCTTTTTTGCTCTATTAACGACAGGAAGAATTTGAGTAATTCCCTTGAACAGACGAACAGCAGCGCAGTTAAATTCCATTTTAGATAATTTGAACGTCAATGCAGGTTTTTTTAGCATTGAGAACTGTGTACGTGGAGGAACTTCATAACCGTCAAGATTTTCAAAGGGTAATTCTTGATTTTGTTCTTTCCGTATATTTACGAGTTGCGTGATTAACTCTTGTTCCTTTTTTGAAATTGATTCGCCTTGAAGATGAGCATTTTCCGTTGTGATTTCCATTTTATTTCTCCTTTTATGTTACATAGCAGACAGTAAGTTGTCTAATTCATTTTTTATTTCTATTGGACTTGGAAGTGCGCCTATAAGTGGATTATCGACATATTCGCCTGAAATCAGAATATCTTGTTCTGATATAGAGTTGACTATCCAATCTCTTTTTTTACGTAAAGCAAGACTTATTCCGAACATCTCTTGTGATGCCCACGTTTCAGATACAAGCATCTTACGTGGAGGTTGAGGTTCAGCATTTTCAGTAGGTTCTTTGTATTCAACGTATTGAGCTGAAGCAACAGTATCTACTGATTGATGTTCTTTAATGGTTTTTTTACTTGGAATGATTTGAGGTTCATCAAGATAAAAAATCATTAGTTTTGCATTACCCCGAATACGAGTAATACCCCTAAACTTAAAACTATAATCTTCTTTCCAACCAATTCTATCGTAAATTGATTTAGAAAACGCTTTGGAATTAAGAGAGGTTTTCATAGAACCATCTTCATTTTTCCAACAAAGTGCATAGGGGTTATCTTCGGTTGTTTCTTTAATGGCAATCATTTTGAGAATAGGGTGGTAAAGTATTTCGATATACTTACAGTCCAATCTATCGTGCATTGCCTTATTGAATTTAATTGTTTTATATGTAACGGTTAGAGACGGTGTTTTTTGGTTCATAAAGTAAACACCATAAGGAACTTCATAACCTGTAAAATTAAACGAAATAACCTTACTATGTTCTTCGCCGCTTCCGATTCTTGCAATCTCTTCCAATTCTTCATATTCTTCATCGGAATAAACGCCACGAGAAACGAATTGAAGAGAAGCATCGTCAATTCCTTTCCAAGCAGGGGATATACTTATAAAACCTTTTAATGAGCCATCTGCAATAATGGAAGTATTCGGGACGGAGTTGACCTTAGAACCACTTGAAGCAAGCAAATGAGCTGCTTTTGCAATCGACGGTGAAACAATCGCTTCGTGGTGGTTAGGAATATATGCAGCATCACGTATGTCCTTGTTTTTAACGACTTTACGCAATTTATAATCAATACAAACGGTTTTACGTGCATCCAAATCACCCCAACGTCGTTCATTATACATAATAGCCTTAACCATTGATGCGTTCCACTCAGTTCTTCCTGTAAGAGTAGGGCGTTTTTTCTTTGTCAATATTTCAGCTATTGTTTTGAAAGAATATCCTGCTAAATATGAGAGGAAAATAAATCTAACAGTTTTTGCTTCTTCGGGTTCGATTATAAGGTCGCCATTTTCAGTATGTCTATATCCGAGTAAGTCCACAACAGGATATTGCCCCATACAAATACGTTGGTCATAGGATAAAATCATACGACGACTTTTATTTTTAGATTCCCAACCTGAGAAGAGTGCGTGCATTTCTAAACGTTCATCGGAAGTAGGGTCAAGAGTATAAATATCTTCCGTTTCAAAGTAAACACCGACGGGATGAGACGGATTTGCTGTTTTCAGCAGTCGTATATGGTCTACGCAGTCTGAAATATCTCTTGCGAAACGGGATACGCTTGCACAAAGGATTAAGTCCATTTTCTTGTTTTGAGCATCGGCTATCATACGCTTAAAATCTTTTCGGCGTTTTGTCGATGTACCTGAAATACCTTCGTCCTTATAAATGCCACTCATTTCCCAATCAGGGGTTTTAGCAATTTTTTCAGTATAATATTTTGTCTGATTTTCAATAGAAGAGACTTGTTCGGTGCTTTTTGTACTAACACGTGCATAAACGGCAACACGTTTATGACCTGTATCATTTATGTTTGGTGCAGGTTTTGCGGGTTTGAATATAGCGTTTGGATGCGCAACGGTTTCACGTATTCTTTTACGTGTGGTAATTTTTATATATTCTCTATCCGCATCCTGAGGTCTCCATTGTGGCTTATAAGTTTGCGTTGTTTCTTCTTCGGGCGGTTGCACTTGCCCGTCAGTTATGTCCGTCTTTGTTTCGTTTTCCATATCTCACTCCTTAATCGTTTCCTAAGCTATTTATACTTCTTACTAACTCGTTCATCCACTCTTGAAAATCAAGAGGGTTTAGATAAATACAATCATCAGCCATTTTTAGCAAGGCTTCTCTTTGATTATCGTCATTAACTAATGTGTTAATGTTATAAGAATCATCTTCCGTGATAATATCAATTCGATGAGTCATCGAAAAAAGAAACTTAATCAAATAGCAAAACTCTCGGTTGTTGGCTGCTAAATAACCTTTTGTTTGAGTGAAGATAATATCCACATAACCAAATTGACAATCTTTCAGTAATCGTACCATTTCCATACGTTTATAGGTCTCTTTTTTGCCTGTAATGTCTATATAAACGTCGTGGAGGTTATAATTAGAGTAGTTGGCAAATTTGTTTTGATAATAATTATGGTGGTACTCAATAGCGGAATTTTCGCTACGCTCCCATAGTTTTGCAAGTTTTACGTATCCTACAACGTTGTAATTTTTATCCATTTTTACTACCTAACTCGTTATTACTAACTAAAAAATAATCTAATACATTATAATTATATAGTAAATTAAGCAACAAGTAATTCCGCAGTTGTCGCTATTTTATTCCGCAGTTGTCGAATTTAGTAAAAAAATCCCGAAAAATGGTTTTTCCAAGCCCAAATAAATCATTTCAAGGAGTAATAAAATATGAAAATTACAAAAAATGAAGGTTGGTCAGCAAAAACCATTTACAACAGGATATTAGTGTTGTGTGAAGAGAGAGGTTGGACTCTTACGAGGCTTGCAGAATTAGCAGCAATGAATACGTCTACACTTTATACATACCGATATAGAGATTCAATGCCAACGATTGAAACGTTAGTGGAAATGTGTGAAGTGTTTGAAATTACGCTTGCAGAGTTCTTTATGGTAGAGGATAAGAACGAAAAACTGATACGTATTCTTAACGGTTTATCTGATTCGAGTAAAGAACTTTTAATGGAGGTGGCAAAGCGTATGAAGGAATGAGGTTGAAATAAGGAGTAATTCTAATTCATAAATCAATAAATTAAATGGGCTTGTAAAAATAGGTGTGGTCAGTATATGCTTATACGACGCATCATAAGTCCACCTATAATGAAGATATTATTTTTTTTTCCCTTAATGTCTACAACTGTTCAGTATTATACTGAATAGGTGGCTATGAACATAAAGCTGTTTTTCGTTTATAATAGATATGAACAGTTGTTCAGTATTTATTGAATAGGAGTTCTCTTGTGGTTGATATAGTAAAGAAAATAGAAGAAATGCGATTGGAGCGAGGTTGGTCAGTATATAAGTTGGCTGAACTCGCAGGACTGTCAGAGAAATGTATTTATAATTGGAAAACAAGAAATACTATTCCAACGATACAAGCGCTTGATAATATATGTGATGCTTTTGGCATAACATTGAGTCAGTTTTTCTCTGAAAACAACTTTGTGGAAGTAGATACGGAGTTAAAGCAACTTATTGACGATTGGCTCTCGTTGTCGAAAGAACAAAAGCAAGCCGTTAAAGTTATGATAAAAACAATTAAAGGCTAAAAGGGTGAGCCGTTGTGAGAACAGCGGCTCATTTTTTATTTATTTTGGGTTTTGGAGATTTTTTGTTCTGTGGCATATCAATTCGTATTGACATTATTTTTGAAAATGGGTATAATAAGTATGCTACATCTTTTTAATGGGAGCCATCCCTTAAATGGCAAACACATCTACAAAACTTTATATCCCAAAGGTTAAATTAGGTAGTAATGTATCTAATCGCTTTTACAATGCCGTAGGGATAATGTAGATGTAAAAAGGTGTAGCAGCTTTCGAGAGGGTATATTCTACGGTGCCGTCTCGTAAGGGGCGGCATCTTATTATTGCAAAGAACTTAATACAACAATAGAAGCCGAAGAAAAGAATACTCTTTTTCTATCGGCTCTTTTTGTTTTTTAGGTGGTTTATGAAAAATATATTGCTTTCTTTTTTACTAATTGCATCTTTTGTTTTTGTAGGCTTGCCAATAAATACAAGTCAGGCTAATGCTGCTTCATACGAAGAGCATTTTCCAACTTATTCGTTATATACAAAGGACAATATAATAGAAAAAGAAATAGTAAATTATGATATATCATCAGTACAAGATTATAAGATAATCGAAGAGCTACAGTACAACGTTACTGCGGAGCAGGGAAGCGTTCACGACTTCTATTTGCCTATAAGCGCACCTGTTTATGATATACCGAGTATCGAAGTTAAGGTTAATGGAACAGCGATTGAGACTGAGTTGTTGTACGGCAGTAATCTTTATCATTATCTCGGACAAAATGATATTGAAAAGGCAATAAACGACAGTTTTGGTAGGGCATTAGATGATACTATATCGGGAACGTTATACAAGTTTAATGTGGTAAAAGATTCATTAACTATAACCTACCAAAAAGCCGATAAACAGCCTATGATTTATCAGACAAGCAATAGCACTCAGTCGTCGTTTAATGATGGGAAAATTACTTATACAACGAACGCAAAAGCAGGGGATGTATATGTGATTTTTGCAATTAACGGGGAGTTGGAATTTGTTGAATCAGATGCTACTTTTACAAAAGAAACTGTAACGTGTAAGCAATTTGTTGACAATTATTATTCTGATTGGGCTGAATATTATGTTGAACCGAACATAGAAAAAGAGTTTTTGTATTCAGAAATGAATAGGTTGCTCAACACAAAGAATAGCGAAACATTGGATGATTTCTTTTTCTCAATACATAATTATCGTCTTAACTTTTTGAAGTTTAGTATTGCTATGGAAACAACGTCATCGACGATTAACTATGTCAAGAAAGCGAGAGTTCAACGAGATACGACGTATGAGCCGTACATACATTTGTTTGAACGTAAGAAAACGGCGCAATACCCTACGGAATATACGATAAAGATGACGGACGAATTTCCGTTTGTTATAGAAAGTAATATCGCTCTAAATAAAGAGGGTAATATATATAAGGCAACAAGCAACGAAGATTCTTTTTACGCTATATATTGTAGCGAAGAATCGTCTAAGAGTAAGTTTGCAGACGAAGAAAATAAAAAGGATAAGTTAGTTTGGTATATTGTCATAGCAGGTGTTTCTGCTTTGGCGGTAGGTGCAATAACCTACTTTGTAGTGGGATATATTGAAAGGAAAAAAGGATGCAAGTAAAGACGTGTTGTTTTATCGGTCATAGAGAAGTTCCTGATAGGAGCGAAGTGTATAGCCGAACAAAAAAAGTAATAGAGAACTTGATTGTTAATGAGAACGTCAAGGTTTTTCACTTCGGGAGCAGAAGCGCCTTTGATGATATTTGCCACGAGATTGTTACTGATTTACAAGAGAAATATCCCGAAATAAAAAGGATAAACTACAACCGTCGTTGTGAGTACGTTGTCAAGAAAGAAGAGAAAGAACGCTTGGAAGAACAATGGAGCAAGGTTCTTCACGAACAGGTTACGTTGAAAGATTATGAGGGCGAAAAAATGTCTGAACGTGTTGCTCGTGCAGGAAAAGCATCATACGTAGAACGTAATAAGGAAATGATAGATGATAGTGATTACTGTGTGTTTTACTATAAGGAAGATTATAAACCTGATGTAAGTAAATCACGTTATCCATCAAGTGGAAAAAGTGGTACAAAAATTGCTTTTGATTATGCTACAAGCAAAAGCAAACAAATAATAAATGTAGCAGATGAGGGTGGCTGAATGTCAAAACATAAGGCTTTATTTAAGAAAATAGGGCTTTATCTTATGATTTCTCTTGCGGTGATAACCGTTATAATGGGTATTTCATTTTTTGGAAATTCAATGAAGCCAACGTATGAAAGAGTACCATATACAGTAGAAGAAGCAAGGGTGTACGTAACTAATTATGGAGACTGTTATCATAGTTCTGATTGTTCGTACTTGCACTCTTCAAGAAATGCAATAGGGAAGAATAAAGCAAGAAGTCAAGGTTATTATGCGTGTAGCAGATGTAATGGTATTCCGAGTGGAACAATAGAAGAAACATACTACCAACAAGTCGAAAAAGATATGACGAGTGAAATTGTTTGGGGTTCGATTGTTGGAGGGTTTATTGTAAGCGCAATCATATATGTACTTATACCGAAAGAAGAAAAGGAAGTGTAAAACGCTTCCTTTTTCTAATTTTGTGTAAAATAGATGTCAAATGTACCAACTTTTGGACATTTGAACGTTTACAATAGTAGTGAAAAGTGGTATAATATATATGATACAATTGGGGAGGTGTAATTATGTTAGCGCAGAACGCAACACGAATAAAACTCTTAAAGATTTGGGAAATACTTTGTCAAGAGACGGACGAAGAGCATCCAATGGAATCTACTGAACTAATTGAAAAGCTCGCTGAAATGGATATTCATTGTGAGCGTAAGACAATTTATAGAGACATTGAAACTCTTATAGAGTGTGGCTATGACATTGTTTGTGAACGTGGGAAAAAGAATAAATACTATGTGCTTGATAGAAGTTTTGATTTAGCGGAAATACATATAATGCTCGATGCTATTCAAGCAGCAAGTTTTATAACCGATAAAAAGACAGACTTGCTTGTAGATAAGGTCGCAAATTTAGCGGGAAGCAGAAAGGGAGAAGTTCTAAAACGCAACATAGTGGCGTTCAATAAAACGAAGAATACTAACGAATCAATATTCTACTCGGTTGATGAAATTGTACGAGCAATAAGCAAGAAGAAAAAAATAGAGTTCAAATACTTTGATTATGATGCGAAGCATAAGAAAGTATATAGGAAAGAAGGGGGCAGGTACGTGATGAACCCATATTCCACCGTTTTTTCTGACGATAACTATTACTTGCTTGCCTATAACGATAAATACAAAACTATAATGCACTACCGTGTTGACCGTATGGATAGCGTTAAGATGTTAGATGACGATATAGTTCCGCTTGAAAAGGGCAAAAGGTTTGATATTACGAAACACAAGAAAGGTGTGTTCGGTATGTTTACGGGAGATGAAGAAGAAGTGCGTTTTATAGTAGATAAATCAATGTTAGACGTGGTGTTTGATAGATTTGGAAAGAACGTACAACTGATGCAACACGATGAAGATAAATATGCATTTACGGCTAATGTTCAGGTCAGTCCAATATTTATGGGGTGGTGTTGTGCTTTTGGAGAAAAAATAAAAGTAGTTGCACCTGAGCACGTTGTGGAGCAGATTAAAGAACATATAAAAAATATTTCAAGCGCATACGATTAAAATATAAGAAAAAAATACGATATAACTAACTTTTCTATTGAAATAAATAGTCTTTTGTGTTATAATGTTGCTAACAACATAATTAGGAGATAATGATATGGCTGTTAGTTATAAAAAACTTTGGAAGTTATTGATTGACAAAGAGCTAAAAAAGAAAGACCTTATTAAAATGGCAGATATAAGTAATTATACTTTGGCAAGATTAAATAAGGGCGAAAACATTTCTACTGAAACAGTAGCAAAGATATGTAAAGCCTTAGATTGTGGGTTTGATGATATTATGGAAATAGTTGAAGAATAAGGAGAAAGACAATGAATAAACAGCAATTAGCATCTAAAATATGGGCAGCCGCAAATGAAATGCGTTCTAAAATTGAAGCAAGTGAATATAAGGACTATATTCTTGGTTTCATTTTCTATAAGTTTCTTTCAGAACAGGAAGAAGCATACTTAAAGAAAGAGGGCGCAACCGAAGATGATATTAAAGAATTGACCGAAGAAGATACGGACATCGTTAAATCTGTTCAAAGTAATCTCGGTTATTTTATCGAATATAAAAATCTTTTCTCTACTTGGGTGTCAATGGGTTCTGATTTTGGTATTGACAATGTTCGTGATGCTCTTTCTGCGTTCAACCGCCTAATCAATCCTACACACATAAAAGTTTTCAATAAAATATTTTTAACTCTTGAAACGGGTTTGTCTAAACTTGGTGAAAATACAAATGCTCAAACGAAAGCCGTTCGTGAGCTTATTCACCTTATCAAGATTATTCCTATGGATAATAAGCAAGGCTATGATGTTCTTGGCTTTATTTATGAATATCTTATTAGTAATTTTGCCGCAAATGCAGGAAAGAAAGCAGGGGAGTTCTATACACCGCACGAAGTTTCTCTTTTAATGAGTGAAATTATAGCAGACCATTTGAAAGACCGTGAGGAAATTAAAATTTATGACCCGACAAGTGGTTCGGGTTCGTTGCTTATAAATATCGGTCAAAGTGTTGCAAAGCACATTAACGATAAAAATAAGATTAAATACTATGCGCAAGAATTGAAAGAGAATACATATAACTTAACACGTATGAACTTAGTAATGCGTGGGATTTTGCCCGACAACATCGTCACACGTTGTGGCGATACTCTTGACGATGATTGGCCGTACTTCGATGATAATGACAAAGAAAACACTTATGAGCCTTTAACAAATCTTGATGCGGTTGTTAGTAATCCTCCGTATTCCCAAAAGTGGGATCCGTCGGATAAACAACACGACCCAAGATTTAATGGTTATGGTATAGCGCCTAAGACGAAAGCTGACTACGCTTTCTTGCTTCACGACCTTTATCACCTTCGTGCCGGCGGAATAATGACTATCGTTTTACCGCACGGTGTATTGTTTAGAGGTGGAGATGAGGGTAAAATTCGTAAGAACCTTATCGAAAACAACAATATAGATGCGATTATAGGCTTGCCTGCAAATATTTTCTTTGGAACAGGTATTCCTACTATTGTTATGGTTTTGAAAAAGGGAAGAACTAACGATGACGTTCTTATAATTGATGCTTCTAAGGGCTTTGCCAAAGAGGGTAAAAACAATAAACTCAGAGCAAGAGATATTAAGAAGATTGCAGATACGTATATTGGTAGAATTGAAATTGACAAATTCTCTCGTCGAGTATCTCGTCAGTTAATTCGTGAAAATGATTATAACTTGAATATTCCACGTTACGTTGATTCGAGCGAAAAAGCAGAAAGTATTGACGTATATGCGACAATGTTTGGTGGCGTTCCTAAGGCAGAAATTGCGGAAATGGGTAAAGAATTAGCAGTATTTGATACACTTGAAAGAGAATTGTTTACCGAGAGCGATAACCCTTACGTGGATGTTAAATCAACTGACGTAAAAGCAACTATTGAAAATAATGAAAAGGTTGTTAAGTTCAAAAAGTCTTTTATAGAAGCATTAGACGGTTTTGATAAGTATCTTGATGCTTTGCTTATTAAGGATATGGATGGTGTTCTTGTTGCAAGGGCAGAAACCTTAATTGCCGATGAAATTTTCAGACGTTTGAAAGAAATTCCGTTAATAGATAAATATGAAGCATACCAAACGCTTGACGATAATTGGCAAGTTATCGCTGCTGACCTTGAAATGATACAAACGGAAGGTAAAACCGCAATTACTCAGGTAGATGCCAATATGGTTATCAAAAAGAAAGACGGTAAAGAAACGGAAGTTCAAGATGGTTGGGTTGGTCATATCTTACCGTTCAAACTTGTTCAAGAAAACTTGCTTGTAAATGAATTACGTGAAATTGCCGATTTGGAAAGCCAATTAAATGCAATTCTTTCTGAATATGAAGAAATAATTGATTCTATTCCCGAAGAAGATAGGGGAGATTTCTTGAACGAAGATAATACAGCCTTTGTGCCGAAAGAAGTTGCAAAGGTAATAAAACCTTTTGCTAAGGGAAAACAAAAACCCGAAGCAGGTTCTATCGAAGAAACTCTTATTCACGTTGATTCTTTAATGACCAAAGAGAAGAATATTAAGAAAGAGATAAAACTGAAAACGGCTGAATTAGAAAATAAGACGAAAGAAGTAATAGAGTCGCTTACCTTTGACGATGCTATTGTTTTGCTTTACAAAAAGTGGATAGAACCTATTGTAAAAGAGATTTCTGTATTACCCGAATCAATCGTAAGTGCATTGGAAAGTAAGATAAACACACTTACAAAGAAGTACAGCGTAACAATGCTTGATATTGAGACGGAAATCGAAGAATCGGAAAAGGAATTTTCGGCAATGATTGACGAGCTTGAGGGCGACGAATTTGATATGTTAGGTCTCAAAGAGCTTCAAAAAATGCTTAGGGGGGAGTAAAATGAGTGAAAATGCTAAAAAACCCCGTATAAGGTTCAAAGGCTTTACCGATGCTTGGGAACAGCGTAAGGTTTCAGATTTGCTTGTTGAAAGAAATACACAGGCACCTAAAAGTGAAGAATATCCGCTAATGGCTTTTATCGGGAACGAGGGTGTTGTAGAAAAAGGAGAACGTTATAACAGGGAATCATTAGTGTCGGATAGCGAAAATAAAAAATATAAAAGGACTGAAAAAGGTGATTTTATATATAGTTCTAATAATATTGAAACAGGCTCGATAGGACTAAATCAATACGGAAACGCATCAATTTCACCCGTTTATAGCATATTTTATCCAACAGAGATTGCAGATTATAATTTTCTTGGTAGAAGATTGGTAAGAAAAGATTTTATAAATCAAATGGTAAAGTGGAGGCAAGGAGTAATCTATGGACAATGGAGAATCCACGAAGATGATTTTTTGAAAATAGAGATTTATGCGCCACAAAAGAGAGAACAAGAAAAAATTGGAGACGTATTTAAGTATTTAGATAGTCTTATCACCCTTCATCAGCGTGAATAATAACAAATTAAGGAGAAATTATTATGTCAAAAAAAATTGAAACAAACGAACTTTTTTGCGATTATTTTGAACGTTGGATTAAAGTGTATAAGGAGGGTGCAATA
>JAFVWA010000013.1 GCA_017501885.1 Clostridia bacterium
CTGTTATTTCTGTTAATAACACGACGATATAAGTCGTTTAAGTCGCTGGTAGCAAATCTACCACCATCTAATTGAACCATTGGACGGAGTTCTGGTGGGATAACGGGAAGAACGTCTAAAATCATCCATTCGGGGCGGTTGCCACTCTTTCTGAATGCTTCGATGATTTCAATGCGTTTTACCGCGCGAATTCTCTTTTGACCAGAAACGTTTTCGGCAATGATTTTCTTAACTTCTGCGCTTTCCTTTTCAAGGTCGATAGCCATCAAAAGTTCTTTGATTGCTTCTGCGCCCATACCCGTTTTGAAAGAGCCGATTCCGTATTTTTCTTCAAATTCGATTTTTTCTCTATCATTGATAACTTGCTTGTATGCGAGTGGGGTTTCACCTGGATCTAAAACCACGTGACAAGCAAAGTAGAGAACTTGTTCGAGATATTTAGGGCTCATATCGAGCATTAAGCCGATTTTAGATGATACGCCCTTGAAATACCAGATGTGAGAAACAGGAGCAGCGAGTTCGATGTGTCCCATTCTGTCACGACGAACTTTAGACTTGGTAACTTCTACGCCACACTTGTCGCATATAACGCCCTTATAACGGATACGCTTATACTTACCGCAATGACATTCCCAGTCTTTGGTAGGTCCGAAAATTCTTTCGCAGAACAAACCGCCCATTTCGGGTTTTTGAGTTCTGTAGTTGATAGTTTCGGGCTTAGTAACTTCGCCGTAAGACCATTCTCTGATTTTTTCGGGGGATGCTACGCCAATTTGTATAGAATCAAAATTGTTAAGTTCAAACATTATCTAATCCCTCCTTACTCTTTGTCTTGGTCGTCGAAGTCGTCGTCAAATAAATCTTCATCATCCATATCAGGAATGGTAGTGTCGATTTCAACGTCGTCTTCGTCAAACATATCTTTGGTGAATCCAAAGTCGTCGTCAATATTAACGTCTTCGGTGTCTTCAAACAATACTTCTTCAATTTCACCAACGTCGTCGATAGAAACTTCTTCGGGAACGTCTTTTTCTCTAACTTGAGGAACAACGTCGTCGTAGTCTGCTTCGATAAGGTCTTTGAGCGCGAGTTCTTCTTTGTTTTCGGTCAATACCTTAACGTCGAGCGCGAGTGATTGAAGTTCTTTCAAGAGCACCTTAAATGCTTCGGGGATACCGGGTTCGCTGATGTTAGTGCCCTTAACGATGCTTTCGTAAGTCTTAACTCTACCAACGATGTCGTCAGACTTAACGGTTAAGATTTCTTGGAGAACGTGAGCAGCGCCGTAAGCTTCGAGCGCCCAAATTTCCATTTCACCGAAACGTTGTCCACCGAATTGTGCCTTACCACCGAGAGGTTGTTGGGTAACTAAACTGTAAGGACCGGTTGAACGCGCGTGAATCTTATCGTCAACCAAGTGGTGAAGTTTAATCATATACATTTGACCAACGGTAACTCTGTTTTCAAAAGGTTCGCCCGTTCTTCCGTCGTAAAGCTGAATCTTACCGTCAACTTCGCCGTCGGGGTTAACTATATTATTGTCTTTTAATAATTCTTTAATGTCGCTTTCAGTTGCTCCGTCAAATACAGGCGTAGCAATCTTCCAGCCGAGTTGTTTACATACTAAACCTAAGTGCACTTCAAGAACCTGACCGATGTTCATACGAGAAGGAACGCCGAGTGGGTTAAGAACGATTTGAAGTGGTGTGCCGTCAGCCATAAATGGCATATCAGCTTCTGGGAGTATTCTTGAAATAACGCCCTTGTTACCGTGACGACCTGCCATCTTGTCACCGATAGAGATCTTACGTTTTTGAGCAATGTAAACGCGAACGAGTTTGTTTACTCCGGGAGCTAATTCGTCTTTGTTGGCTCTGGTAAACACCTTAACGTCAACAACGATACCGCCTTCGCCGTGAGGAACTTTTAATGAAGTATCTCTTACTTCCCTTGCCTTTTCGCCAAAAATTGCACGGAGCAATCTTTCTTCAGGGGTAAGTTCAGCTTCGCCCTTAGGAGTAACTTTACCTACGAGAATATCACCGCTGTTAACTTCAGCGCCTATACGAACGATACCGTCTTCGTCAAGGTCTTTAAGAGCGTCGTCACCAACGTTGGGGATATCTCTTGTAATTTCTTCTTCGCCGAGACGAGTGTCTCTTGCGTCGATTTCATGTTCTATAATGTGAATAGTTGTGAAAACGTCTTCACGAACTAATTTTTCAGAAAGAAGTATAGCGTCTTCGTAGTTGTAACCTTCCCAGCTCATGAAGCCAACGAGAATGTTTCTTCCGAGAGCAAGTTCGCCGTTTCTTGTAGAAGGACCGTCAGCGATAGTTTGACCTTTTTCAATCTTTTCGCCTCTGTCAACGATAGGTCTTTGGTTAAAGCAAGTGCCTTGGTTACTTCTTTCAAACTTTTTAAGTTTGTATTCTCTTTCGAAACCGTCTTCTTCGGTAATAACGATGCGGTCGCTTGCAACAGACTTAACAACACCTGCGTTAACTGCGTTAACCATAACGCCTGAGTCGTAAGCGATACGTCTTTCAATACCCGTAGCAACGATAGCGTTTTCTGGGCAAAGTAGTGGAACTGCTTGACGTTGCATGTTAGAGCCCATGAGTGCACGGTTGGTATCGTCGTTTTCCAAGAAAGGAATAAGCGCGGTAGCAACAGAGATAAGTTGTTTTGGAGAAACGTCCATGTAGTCGATTTTCTCTTTAACTTCTTCGGTAATCTGTTCGCGGAGACGACAAGATACACGGTCGTTTACGAAATACTTGTTATCGATAAGTGGTTCGTTAGCTTGAGCAACGATGTAGTTATCTTCTTCGTCAGCAGTAAGGTAATCAACGTGTTCGGTAACGATAGTTTCAATAACACCGTCCGAATTCATAACGTGGTCAACCTTTCTGTAAGGAGATTCGATAAAGCCGTATTCGTTAACCTTAGCGTAAGCAGCGAGTGATGAAATAAGACCGATGTTTTGACCTTCAGGGGTTTCAATCGGACACATTCTGCCGTAGTGAGAGTGGTGAACGTCACGCACTTCAAAAGTTGCTCTATCACGGTTAAGACCGCCAGGACCTAACGCAGATAATTTTCTCTTGTGGGTAAGTTCTGCAATTGGGTTGGTTTGGTCCATAAATTGAGAAAGTTGTGATGAACCGAAGAATTCCTTAATAGCAGAGCTTACGGGACGAGCGTTGATAAGACCTTGTGGAGAAACTTCCTTAGGATCTTGCGTTGCCATTCTTTCTTTGATAACGCGCTCTAATCTTGCAATACCGATACGGAATTGATTTTGTAATAATTCGCCAACTGAACGAACACGACGGTTACCTAAGTGGTCGATGTTGTCAACTGAGTTAAGACCTGCAACGAGATTTAAGTTTACAGAGAAAGTTGCAACGATATCGTCAACCGTGATGTGCTTGTGGTTGAGCTTGTCCATTAAAGGACGAAGAGTTTTCTTATCTTCAGCAGAAAGAGCTTCTGGAAGGTCGTTGATAATTCTATCGTAAGCAAGACATGCTTCGATGAACTTAATACGAACTTCTTTTGCCTTTTCTTGGTTTTTCTTATCTTCTGGTTTTTCGTCAACGCCTTCTTCGGTATCCTTATCTTCAAGGTAGAAAAGGTCGTCGATTTCTCTTCTTAAAATACCAGCCGTTTGTTCTACGCCGTTTTCTTTTGCAAGTTCAACAACTTTAGAAACGAATTGCAACGTAGGATTATAAACGAAATCGAGTAAACCAAAGAATTTAGGATCAACACCCGTAACAGCTTTGAAAGAAACGGTGTTGTTTGCGATGATTTTAACTTTTTGACCTTCAACGTCAGCGTAGAAAACGTTGATGCCTGCGTCTTGAATGTTTTCGGCGGTCATCTTGTCGATAATTTGACCTGCGCTTGCTAAAACTTCGCCGTAAGGAGAAATAACGTTTTCAGCACTCTTAAGTCCAGCGATACGAGCGCCTAAACGCAAACGCTTGTTGAATTTATATCTACCAACTCTCGCTAAGTCGTAACGTCTTGCATCGAAGAAAAGGTTTTTGAGTTGTTGCTTAACAGCTTCGTCTGTTGGGATTTCACCAGGACGAAGTCTTCTGTAAAGTTCAACTAAACCTTCTTTTTCAGTTTTAGCGGTGTCCTTAGCGCAAGTGTCTGAAATCATTTGGTTAGAATCGAAGAGTTCAGCAATTTGTTCGTCGGTTCCAAAACCGAGAGCACGCAAAAGAACGGTGGCAGGAAGTTTTCTCGTCCTGTCAACGTGCACCCAAAGAATACCAGCAGAGTCTTGTTCAAACTCTAACCAAGCGCCTCTTGAAGGGATAACGGTGGTATCGAAAAGTTTTTTACCAGACTTATCAACTTGAACGCCGTTATAAACACCGGGAGAACGAACGAGTTGAGAAACGATAACTCTGTCTGCCCCGTTGAAAATGAAAGAGCCGTTGTCGGTCATAAGCGGGAAATCGCCCATGAAAACTTCTTGGTCGATTACTTGATCGGTAACCTTGTTGATAAGGCGAACTTTAACCTTCAAAGGAAGAGAATAAGTTTCCCTTCTTGCCTTGCATTCCTTTTCGTCATACTTAGGCGTGCCTTCCAAACTGTGGTCTAAGAAATACAGTTCAAAGTGATCAGAGTAGTCGGTTATGGGTGAGAAATCTTCAAAAACTTCGCTGATGCCTTCCTTAATAAACGCATCGTAGGAGTCTTTCTGGATTTTTACGAGATAAGGAAGTTCAATTGCTTCTTTAATCTTACTGAAAGTCTTTCTCGTAATCTTACCGCTCTGGATTTCAGATAGTTTACGTGCCATTAAAACACACTCCTTAAATTTTTTTAAAAATTATTTTTCGACCTGTTTACAAAATCGTCAAAATGTTGTATAATCAGGTCAGTTGGTGACGATAGGGCTTAAAATCAACAAAAACCGACCGATTTTGGGGTTTTATTACCCCCTAAATTTTAGCGATTTTCCTAAAAAAGGGGATAGTAGTCGATATTAACCTATCATAATCGATTTTAATATCTTACTGCATTTTGTCAATATTGTCAAGCAATTCAAGAACTTTTTTAAAAGTTTTTATTTAATTGGACGTTTTTCGGCAAAATTAGTAGATTTTTGGCGTGTTTTTTATGAGAATTGATAAATTTTTGAAAGTTAGTAGAATATTAAAGCGCAGAACTCTCGCCCAAGAAGCAACAAACGGCGGAAGGGTTAAAGTTAACGGCAAAGTGGTTAAACCTGCACACCAATTAAAGGTGGACGACGTTATAGAACTCGGGTTTAACAGCGGAACGATAAAGCTTAAAGTTTTAGAACTTAGAGAAACTGCAAAAAAAGAACAAGCAGAACAAATGTATCAAGTAATTGAGGAGTAAGATGAAAGTATCCTTTATATTAGCGTGCGCGGGCAAAGGCGCGCGCGCAGGCTTTGGCAAAAACAAGTTGTTGGTTGAAAAAGACGGCATGACTTGTTTAGAGCGTTCGCTAAGCGCCGTTTATAAAACTAAACTTGCCCATGAAATAATAGTTACCGCATCAAACGAAGACTTTGACACGGTAACTAAGATATGCTCCCCTTACGAGAACGTTAAGGTAGTCGTTGGTGGAAACACGAGAACACAATCTGTTAAAAACGGCTTGTCTGCTATCTCGGGAGATATAGTTTTAATTCACGACGGCGCAAGACCTTTCGTAACCAAAAAACTTATTAAAGACTGTATTGACGGCGCTATTAAACACGGCGGAGTTATCCCCGTTGTTCCGTCAAGAAACACAGTTGTTAAAGTGAGCGAAAACGTTACAAAAGAATACTTAGGCAAAGACCAAATCTTTTCCGTTCAAACTCCCCAAGCGTTTAAGACCGAACTTATTAAAAAAGCATTTGACCAAATAGGCGATAAAACCTTTAACGACGACGGTGAAATTTACAAAGAGTTTATAGGCGACTTGTTCGTTTTGCAAGGGGACAGTTCAAACGTAAAACTCACCTATCCCGAAGACTTTGATTTTAACAAAAAGAAAACCGAGTATCGCTTTGGCGTTGGCTTTGATTGTCATAGGCTCGTTGAAGATAGAAAGTTAATACTTGGCGGTGTGGAAATTCCACATGTTAAAGGACTTTTAGGACACTCTGATGCGGACGTATTAACCCACGCGATTATGGACGCACTACTTTCTTCGTGCGCTTTGCGTGATATTGGCTACCACTTCCCCGATACCGACGCTAAATACAAAGGCGCAAACAGTATGGAACTTCTAAAAGAAGTTATTGCTCTCGTCAAAGATAAGGGATATTTAGTTGACGGAATATCTGCAAGTATTATGGCGGAAAAACCAAAACTGTTAAAGTTTATCCCTGAAATCACCAAGAACCTTGCTTGCGCTCTTAATTTGAGCGAAGACAAGGTTGGCATTACTGCAACCACTTTGGAAGGCTTAGGCTTTGTTGGTCGCGAAGAAGGAATTTGCGTGCATGCCACGGCAACGGTAAAAAGCGTATGAGTAAATGTAAGATAACGGTAATGAAAATTACCACCTACCCCGACCTTATAAAGGAATATGAAAACCCCATAGAACATACTTGCGACTTAAAAGAAGGTATGACCTTTATTACAGACGGAAATATTCCACAAGGTTTTTGCGAAAGTGCGTGGCAAACGCTTTACCCATTTATTAGGGAACTTTTAGACGGCGGTGGAAACTTTTACGACGGCTGGATGAAAAACCCAAAGAGCGCAATGCTCTCTTGCAACGACGGGTTTAGACCTGTAACTTTTTTAGTTGAATTGATATAACAAAACCGCTCTGAGAAAATCTCAGAGCGGTTTTGTTTTGTTATTTATTTTTTGCTTTTTGTTTTAACTCTTTTTTTACGGTTTTTCTGTCCATTGCTCTTGCCATTTTTCCAAGCTCGTTAGTTCTATCTAAAAGACGTTTTGCAACTTGTTCACGAGTTTCCCCGTTTTTAATAAGTTCGCTATACATAACGGGCTTATCAATAATATGTATGCCGTTTTGCTTACAAAAGTAAGTGAGATAAACGGGTGCATCTAAACCCTTTTTATAGCAGTATTCAAGGGCAACCAAAAAACCGTCGTGCAAACCTTCGAGTTCGTCAAGATATCCGTTAGTAGAGTCTTCGGGGAAGATAACTACGTTAACGCCCTTTTTAAGTGTTTCGTAAGTTTGGGAAATGGTTTTATAAAAACGCACGTCACGGAAAGTTTCTATTAGGTCAAGCCCCGTATAGAAAAGCGAAGTCAAAGGAGATGCGAGCAAACAAAATAGTCTTGCTGCAAAGAGTGGCCAACCTTTCTTTTCGTGGTAGTAAACGCGCGTTTGGTATTTATACGTTTTAATAATACCCCTGTTCATTTCGTGCGCGCCCCACATTCTCGTAGGTTTGTCCATAAAAAGTTCGACAGAGAGTGGCGCTTTGGTAGAAACGTGGTTGCAAAGCATAACGCCCGCTTTTTCGCTACCGTCACCTAAATCAACGAAAAGGCTTTTTTGTTTGAACAACTTCATAAAGCCTTTATACAATCTAAAACCAAACTTTCTTTTAAGTTGCATTACGTATTCTCCCTTGTATGATATACGTATAATACCACACGAATATGAACTAAAACTTAACTACCGATAAATTTAAACGAAAAAAAGCCGTGCAAAAACACGGCTATTTTTTATAGCATTAAATTATTCTATGCGATTTGGCAAAGACTTAAATAATTAGTCTTTCTTTTCTTTAGCAGAAACGTCTACAACTTGCTTTCCGTTGTAGTAACCACACTTAGGGCAAACTTTGTGAGAAGCCTTGAGTTCGTGGCATTGAGGACATTCTGAAAGATTTGGAGCAGAGATTTTCCATTGAGCAAATCTCGTGTTAGTTCTTTGTTTAGATGTTTTACTTTTTTGAACTGCCATTTTACTTACCTTCCTATTGTTTATTACACTTGCATTGTTCGTCGTTTAGATTAGCACCGCATTCGGGACAAAGTCCCAAGCAGTCTTCCTTACAAAGGAAGTTTAACGGCATAGCCATTAAAACCGCATCGTCGACGATTTTAGTTAAGTCGATTTTATCGTTTTTAAGAGGATAACCCTCTAAATCATTTTGCTGAATACTCTCGGCGAAAAACGCGCTGTATTTTTTAGTGGTGGTAGAAAGACATCTCGTGCAGTCACCTTCCAAGGTGAAAACCACTTCGCCTTCCACGTATGCACTATGTTGACCTGTCAAGGTAACCGTTCCGCAAACAGACACGGGGTTAAGCGTTTTGACGTTCGGAATATCAGCCAGTTCATATTCCGGACTATACTCAAAGAAGAAGTCGCTTTCTTCTTTACCCGTTCTCTTTAGTTCCCTTAAATCAATAATCATAACAACACCGAGTTAAAGAGCAAAGACAAGTATAAACTATTTGCTTTACTCTTGTCAACAAATTTTACAAGTTTTTATTATTTTTGAGTTAATTCTTTAGTTTCTCTTGCGATTGAGAGTTCTTCGTTAGTAGGAAGAACGATGATTTTAACCTTAGAATCTTCGGTATTTAAGTAACCGATGCCAGAGCCGTATTCTTGGTTTAACATATCGTCGAACTTAGCCCCGCAGAATTCCATGTTTTCCATAACCAAACGACGAATTCTTGGAGAGTGTTCACCGATACCGCCCGTGAATACGATAGCGTCTACTCCGCCTAAAACAGCGATGTAACTACCAACGTATTTTCTTACTCTGTAAGCGAGCATTTCAAGAGCGAGAAGCGCCCTTTCGTTGCCCTCTGCAGTAGCAGCTTC
Source organism: Clostridia bacterium (assembly GCA_017501885.1). Lineage (GTDB taxonomy): Bacteria > Bacillota > Clostridia > Christensenellales > Borkfalkiaceae > UBA1259. The sequence continues at coordinate 8,816 of JAFVWA010000013.1, forward strand.
CAAGTCACGAAGGTCAGATGAAATACCACTAACGCCTAACACACCGCACTTTTTGTTTAGATAGTTAACAACTTCTTCAGCGGTCATGCCGAGTTTAGCTCTGATAAATTCAACAGCAGCAGGATCGATATCGCCAGAACGAGTTCCCATAACCAAACCTTCTAACGGTGTAAAGCCCATTGAAGTATCTTGGCACTTGCCGTCTTTAACAGCAGAGATAGAAGAACCGTTACCTAAGTGACAGATAACCATTTTAGCATTTGGATCGCCTAAAAGTTTAGCCGTTTCTTGGCTAACGAATTTATGAGAAGTTCCGTGGAAGCCGTATTTACGAACTTTATATTCATCGTAAACTTCGTAAGGAATACCATACATATATGCTTTAGCAGGCATGGTAGAGTGGAAAGTCGTATCAAAAACTGCAACCATGGGAACGCCAGGCATAACTTCACGACAACTCTTTATGCAAGCGATATTGCCGGGCATGTGTAAAGGTCCAAGGTCGATGTTCTTTTCGCAAATTCTGATAACTTCGTCGTCAATAACAACTGACTTTTTGAAGTCTTCTGCAGAGTGAAGAACTCTATGACCTACTGCACCGATTTCGCTGATGTCGTTAAGCGCGCCCTTTTCCTTGTCGAGCATAGCAGTTAAAACTAATTGCATAGCTTCCTTGTGGGTTGGCATATCTTGTTTGATAACCGTTTCTTTACCGTCGAAAGTTTTTTGAGTTAAAATACCGCCGTCGAAAGTAATTCTTTCGCAAACGCCCTTTAATACAACACTTTCATCAGTCATATCAATAAGTTGATATTTGAGTGAAGAACTACCTGCATTTACAACTAAAATTTTCATTTTTTTATATCCTTTATAAATTATAATGCTTTGTTAAGTTATAGGCTTTATGAATGAGAATAAAACCTTATTATTTCGCTTGTAATGCTGTTATAGCGATAACTGCCTTAACGTCGTCAGCAGAGCAACCTCTTGACAAGTCGTTGATAGGCTTTGCAAAACCTTGGCAAATTGGGCCGAGAGCCATGTAACCGCCAAAACGTTGAGCGATTTTATAACCGATGTTACCTGCATTGATGTTAGGGAAAATAAACACGTTTGCGTTACCTGCAACCTTAGAGCCTGGTGCTTTTAATTGACCAACTTCGGGAGCAACTGCAGCGTCGAATTGGAATTCGCCGTCAATAGCAAGGTCGGGAGCTTGCGCTTTAGCAAGAGCGGTTGCTTCTTGCATTTTTGGAACTGACTTAAAGAACTTATCGTCGTTACCAGAACCCTTAGTAGAGAAAGAAAGCATAGCAACTCTTGGTTCGATACCTGCGATAACCTTTGCAGTTTCAGCAGAAGAAATAGCGATGTCTGCAATTTGTTGAGCGTCTGGTTCGATGTTGATAGCGCAGTCGCCAAATACAGCAACGCCGTCGGGGTTATATTTATTTTCGCCGGGAGCAACCATAACGAAACTGCTTGATACGGTGTTGATGCCAGGAGCAGTTTTGATTACTTGAAGACCTGGACGGAGAGTGTTTGCCGTTGAGTGGCAAGCACCTGAAACAAGACCGTCAACGTCGCCAGCTTTAAGCATTAAAGCAGCATACATGGTGTAGTCTTTTAAGATAGAAGCCTTAGCAGCTTCAACGTCAGCATATTCGGGAGCGCCCGTCTTTTTATTTATCTTGCCTTTTCTGAGTTCGAAAAGCATAGAAGCGTATTCCAAGGTTTTAGCGTTGGTAACGGGATCGATAATGATAACTTCGGAAAGGTCAATATCAGGGTTATTCTTCTTGATTTCTTCGGGGTTGCCGAGAAGTGTTACGGTAGCGAGTTTTTCTTTAGCAGATTCAGAAGCTGCTTTAACTACTCTGCTGTCTTCACCTTCGGGAAGAACGATGTTTTTGTTTAAGGCTTTAGCCTCGTTCATAATGTTTTCTAAAACTTTGGACATTGTTTTTAACACTCCTTAAGATATTTTAACAAAAAGTTTGTAATTTAGCGCAAAATGATGTAAAATAATTATACGCACATAGTATTTTACAACATTTCTAAAAAAAAGTAAATAATAAGCACGAGGTTTTTGCACTTTTTATGAAAATTTGCGCTTGCATTGCAGAATACAACCCCTTACACTTAGGGCATATAAAACATTTGAATTACATTAAGACCGAATTGGGCGCAGAAAAGGTTATCGTGATAATGAGCGGTAACTTTACTCAGCGCGGAGAGCCTGCCGTATTAAACAAGTTCACGCGTGCAAAACACGCCATAATCGCGGGCGCGGACATGGTTATAGAACTCCCCACCGTTTTTGCAACGGCTAACGCAGAGATTTTTGCAAAGGGCGCTATAAATATTATAAACTCGCTCGGAATAGTAGACGGTTTGTGTTTTGGAGTTGAAAGTGGGGATAAGGATAGTTATATCCGCCTTGCGGACGCGCTTAACGACGAAACGAAGGGTTTTAAGCGCGCACTAAAAGAGCAACTTGAAAAGGGCGTTTCGCTTGCAAAGGCTAAGTTTACGGCAGTTCAAGCACTCGGCGGTAATTTTGACGAAAGTTTGGTTTCTTCCCCCAACAACGTTTTGGGCGTAGAATACGTCAGAGCGCTTAGGAGTTTAGATAGCGACATAAATATCTTCCCTATGCTTCGCACGGGCGACCATAACGACGCTACACTTAAAAAGGGAATAACGAGCGCAACGAGTATAAGAGAAGCCTTAAAGAACGTAAAGAAAGCAAAGAAAGTAAAAGGCAACGTTCCCCCACACGTTTTTCATGACTTAAAGGGCTACCCCACCGCTTTTGACAAAATGATAATGGCAAGTTTAGTTCAATCTAACGTGGAAGATTTAGCCAAAATCTTAGACTGCACCGAAGGTTTAGAAAACCGCATTAAAGCGCTATCTAAAGACGTTAGAAGTTTTGATTCTTTAATAGAAAAGGTTTCCACTAAACGATATACCGCTTCAAGGGTAAGAAGAATTGTGCTTGCTAACTTCTTGGGGATTACCGAAGAACTCGTTAAAGACAGTTTGCAAACTCCCCTATACGCAAAGGTGCTTGCCATAAACTCTGAAAGCAAAGACCTTATATCGCTACTTAGTAACAAAAGTCAAATACCTTTGCTTACGAGAAAGAGCGATGCTCTTGACCTTAAAAAGACGGCGCTTAGTTGCTTTGAAAAAGACGTTCTCGCAAACGACTTATACAACCTTGCGACAAACACCGACTTTAACGAAAATTATATGTTGATGATATAAATAAAAGCCCCGACTTTTGTCGGGGCTTTTTTCTACCATGCAGTTATATCTTTTAACTTAAAACTTTCGGGTGCGGAAGACGGAAAGTCAAGAAGGGTTGCGGTAAACGACCACGTTTCTCCTGCACCGAGATTATTTACGTTAGCCAATGCAGTTCCAATATTGTTTCCTTTTTGGTCGTAAACGGTATACTCAATTTCTACGTAATCATAATCATTAGAAGAAGTATTTTTTATAACTCCCCTAATTTCAGCTGAATATCCTAAATAGGAATTGTAATCAATATAGAGAGTTGGTTCTTCTACGTATTCAAAGCCATGCCCTAAACCATCTTCACCACAAGCAGACATACAAAGACATAAACACAACGTTACACCTGCAAATAATACTGCAATAAACCTTTTGAACTTTAACATAATTTTTCTCCTGTGTATTTTTTGTTATTATAACACATATTATGGTTATATGCAACCATATTTTATTTAAAAGATATAATAAAATATTGTTATATATAACCATATTGGAGAAATAAATGAACAGCGTTAATCACGCCCTTGCTTTGCGGATAGAAGAACTGTTGAAGAAAAAGAAAATGACAAGATACCGCTTGGCTATGAATAGTGGGCTTACCCATTCCACGTTAAAGAATATAATTCACGAAACGGTAAAAGACAATTTGCTTTCCACAACCATACTGATTGCAAGCGGTTTTGACATGACGGTCAGTGAATTTTTAGACAGCCCATTATTTAAAGAAGAAAATTTAAACATATAAAAAAGGAACGGTTTTCCGTTCCTTTTGTTTTTCATTAATTTTTATACTCCAGAGTAAGCGGAGAAACCACCGTCGATTGGAAGAACTACGCCCGTGATAAAGCCTGCTGCTTGTTCGTTAAGTAAGAACAATAAACCGCCTTCGAGTTCGTTAGCTTCGCCAAATCTACCCATTGGGGTTGCAGCGAGTATCTTGCCCGTTCTTGGGGTAGGAGTGCCGTCGTCGTTCCATAAAAGTTTAGCGTTTTGCTTTGTTGAGAAGAAACCGGGAGCAATTGCGTTTACTCTTATGCCAACCTTAGAGAAGTGAACTGCGAGCCATTGTGTAAAGTTAGAAATAGCTGCTTTTGCACCGCTGTATGCAGGAATCTTAGTAAGAGGTGTGTAAGCGTTCATTGAAGAAATGTTGAGAATAGAACATTCTTTTCTGCCAACCATTTGACGAGCAAATGCTTGTGTTGGGATAAGCGTTCCTAAGAAGTTAAGGTTAAACACGAAGCCTACGCCCGAAGCGTCTAAGTCGAAGAATGACTTAGTATCGGCATCGATGTCGCCAATTTCAAAGTATTCTTTATCGGTGGTTGCTTTTGGATTGTTTCCGCCTGCACCGTTGATTAAAATGTCACACTTACCAAGGTCTTTTTCTACTTGGTCGGCAACTGCGTAGCAAATATCTTTATCTAAAACGTTACAAGCATAAGCCTTAGCGATACCGCCTTCTGCAACGATTTCATCTGCAAATTGTTTTGCTGCTTGTTCATTAAGGTCTAAAAGAGCAACTTTTGCACCTGCCCTTGCAATAACCTTTGCAAAGTTAGAGCATAAAACTCCGCCTGCACCCGTAACAACTGCTACCTTTCCTGTTAAATCTGTATTTAAAACGTTCTTATTCATTTTTTGCTTTCTCCTTTTCCAAAGCTTCAAACATACCGTTAAGATAAGTTGCACCGAGCGCTCTATCGTATAAGCCGTAACCAGGTTTGCCCGTTTCGCCCCAAATCATTCTGCCGTGGTCAGGACGGAGATATCCGTCGAAATCGTTGTCAACGAGCGCTTTAACGATTTCATAAATATCCATAGAGCCACATGCGGAAAGGTGACCGCTTTCTTCAAAAGAGCCGTCGTCTAAAAGGCGAACGTTTCTAATGTGCATAAACGCGATTCTGTCCATTTCGGCATACTTTCTAACCATTCTTGGAATGTCGTTAAACTTAGCGCAACCGAGACTTCCCGTGCAGAAACATAAACTATTTGCAGGGCTGTCAACGATTTTTAAGAATCTGTCAAGGTTAGCTTCGTTGGTAATAATTCTTGGAAGACCAAAGATAGGATATGGTGGATCGTCTGGGTGAATAGCCATTCTAACGCCACATTCTTCTGCAACGGGAATAACCTTTTCAAGGAATTTGGTCAAGTTCTTCCACAAGCCTTCTTCACCGAGTTCACCATAAGCGGTAATAAGTTCACGAACTTCGCTTTGGGTATAGCTTGCGTCCCAACCTGGAAGATGAATATCATCTTTTAGTGGGTCTAAGCCTTTCATTTGTTCCCAATACATAACTAAACTTGTAGAGCCGTCTTTTGCAGGCTTGTCAAGTTGAGTTCTCGTCCAGTCGAAAACAGGCATGAAGTTATAAGTTACACACTTAACGCCGTATTTAGCACAACGACGAATGTTCTCACAGTAAACTTCTAAGAGTTCGTCTACGTTGTTTCTGCCAAGTTTAATATCTTCGTGAACAGGTATAGATTCAACAACGTCAAAAACTAAGCCGTTGTCTTCACATTGTTTTTTCATTTTAGCAAGCGATTCTTCCCCCCAAACTTCGCCAGGCTTAACGTCGTATACCGCAGAAACGATAGAACGCATACCGGGAATTTGAGATATGTATTGCAATGATACGGGATCGCTTTCCCCATACCAACGGAAGGATAATTTCATTTTCATAAAAACTCTCACTTAAAATTTTATTATTAAAAAGATTATAGCACCATAGTAGGATAAATACTATACCAAAAAGAATTTTTTTCTTCTCATTTTACTGCATTTATTTGCCTATTATAACTTCTTGATTATTCTTAGCGCTCTTATACGCAGCGAACATCAAGTCCATAGTAGCCTTAACGTCTTTAGGAGAAAAATGTTTGCCCGTTTTATAGAATTCGGAAATAAGCGCTTCGTGACTGGTGCCCCAATACCACTTTTTACCGTCGCCCTTAGCGTCTTCGATAATGGTTTCACCATTCATTAAAAGCTTGCCGTCTTCATAACGCATAATGCCCTTTTCGAAAGTGATTTCAAACATAGGATCAGCGTTGTCGCCAAAAGCGTTAGTCGCAAGGAAAACACCCTTAACGCCCGATTCGTATTCCATAACGATAGTCATGGTGTCTTCAACTTCGATAACGTCTTTTAAAGAGAAGTTAGCCATCATAGCGTTAACGCTCTTAATCTTTCCGCCGATATAAGCAAAGTAGTCGAGAGTGTGAATGGCTTGGTTTATTAAAACACCGCCACCTTCAGTATTCCACTTTCCACGCCATTCGCCGGACTCATAATAATCGCGGTCTCTATCCCAAGTAAGTAGGCCCTTAACACCGCAAATTTCGCCAAAATCATAGCCGTCGGCAATAGACTTAAACTCTTTAATGCAAGGGTTAAGTCTGTTTTGCATAACGACACAAACTTCGCTACATTTAGGGTGTGCAAGAAGTTTTGCGAACTCGTCTTCGGTCATAACGATTGGCTTTTCGCAAACAACTTTTTTGCCCGCGTCAAGAGCCTTCACTATCATCGAATAGTGAAGATAGTGCGGTGTGCAAATGTGAACGCTATCAACGTTCTTATCTGCGAGCGCACGTTCAAAAGAGTATATGGGTTTTGCCCCAAACTCTTTAGCACCCTTTTCCGCACGGCGACGGTCTACGTCGCAAATACCGTAAAGGTTAACGCCCTTTATAGAGCTAAGCACTTTTGCGTGGAGCGGTCCAATTGCTCCAAAGCCAACTACACAAACATTCATATTTTTTATATTCCTTTATAATGTAATGCTACTACCCGACTCCGCATTTTTGCGGGGATGGGAGGGTAGGCTTACTCAAATCCTTTTTTGCTAAGGAATTCGTAACTTGTTTTAAGACAATCAAAGGGATCGGTTTCACAGGTATCTTGTTCTACGAGAGCGTATTCAACGCCTGCTTCTTCGCAAGCAGCGAGTATATCGTCCCAGTCAAGGTTACCCTTACCAACTTCGCACATCTTTGCTTCGCCGTTAACGATTTTTTTATCTTTTAAGTGAACGCAAGCAATTCTGCCCTTATAGTCTCTAATAAATTTTGCAGGATTTATACCCGCATGCGCAAGCCAATAAACGTCTAAGATAAGTTTAAGGTTATCTGACTGCACTTTTTCTAAGAAAACGTCCCAAGCATATCTATCGCCTTTCTTTTCGAATTCAAAAGCGTGGTTGTGATATGCAAAGGTCATTCCACCTTTTTTAAGGTCTTCACAAATAGGTCCTAAGCACTTGGCAACGATAGCGATATTATCGTCTCTTGCCGCGTAGTTAGGCATTCCACCAAGACCGCAGATATGACATCCGATAGTCTTGTGATATTCTATTTCCTCATCAGTCTTTTCCATATAATTTAGGAAAGGTCTGTGAGTGCAAACGGCTTCTAAGCCGTGCTTGTCGAGTATCTTTTTAATATCTTCAGGGGCAAAAGTGCCTATTCCTGATAATTGAACGATTTTGTAACCAATCTCTCTAACCTTTCTGCAACTTTCGTCAAAGTCTTCTAACGTCTTACAAAAGGAGCGAACGGTATACATTTGCGCGCCGAGTCTCTTATCCATATTAATAAGTCCCCCTTGTGTCGCCATGCACTTTGTTTACAGTCTTTTTGAAAGTAGATTTTGCAATCTTATCCTGTAACATTTCATAGAACTTATCGTGTGGGAAATTGTTAAGGTCAACCGTTTCGCCCGTCCAACCGCTTAGGTGGATAGCGTTAGAAATGGTAAGTCCCTTAATACCTTCTTCACCTGGAGCAAGAAGTGATGTGCCGTTCAATACTGCACTTGCATAGTTTTTGAGCAAGTTAGAGTGTTGGTCGTTATCAACTGCGATAGTTTCGGTAACCGTATCCGTCTTTGGCTTACCGAATATGCTCTTGCTAGTTCTATTCCATTCACGTTCAGAAATAACGTTTCTTTGGAAAGAAATGGTTTCGCCTTCAACGATGATTTTACCCATATCGCAAGCGATTTCTAATCTATTAGTTCCGGGAGCTTCTGCGGTAGAAGTAATGTATTGACCGATAGTTCCGTTATTGTAATCAAAGAAAGCAACAACTTCGTCTTCAACTTCAATATCGTAGTATTTGCCGAAAGCAACCTTTGCGTAAATTTTATCGGGAACCCCAAATAGCCATTGCCACAAGTCGAGTTGGTGTGGGTTTTGGTTGATAAGCGTTCCGCCGCCTTCGGTTTCCCATCTTGAACGCCATGCACTACTGTTGTGGTATGCTTGACAGCGATACCAAGAAGTTACTATCCAAGTAATTCTCTTAATATGTCCTAATTCGCCGTTATCTATCATTTGTTTTAATCTTTGATAAACGCGATTAGTCCTTTGGTTATACATAATACCGAAAACTTTGCCAGACTTTTTAGCAGCTTCGTTCATTTCAAGAACTTGCTTAGTATAAACGCCTGCAGGTTTTTCAACGATTACGTTAAGACCTAACTCAAAAGCCTTGATAGCCATTGGTGGGTGGTCGTAGTGAGGAACTGCAATCAAAACTGCATCGCAAAGTCCACTTTTCATAAGTGATTCGTGGTCGTCAAAGAAAGCAACCTGTGGATGATTCTTTGCGCAAGCCTCTTTTCTTGCTGGATCAATATCACAAATAGCAACAAGTTCTACGTTTGGAACTTTGCCTTCTGCAATGTTTCTCGCATGAGACGTGCCCATATTACCGTAACCGATAATACCAAGTTTCATTTTTTCCATAATATCTCTCCTTCTCAAGCTCCTTGAAAAAATTATAACATATCAAAAAAGCGCTTTCAATTGCAAATATGATATTTTTTAACACTATTCGAACATTTTATAAAATTTTTTTGGAGCAATTTTTAC
>JAFVWA010000110.1 GCA_017501885.1 Clostridia bacterium
CTACTAAGGGAAAAGTTATTAACGGTACAGCAACAAACTTATTTGACGCTTTAACAACAGAAGTGTTCCCAGAATGTGAAAAAATGTTATTAAACTCACACGAATACAACTATAATAGAGAGTTAATTTATGCTTGCGACGCTTCGCAAAAAGAAAATTTAGTTATGTTAGTAGCACCAACCTTACAAGCTAAATTAAAATCAAATATTATGTCTCAATTATTTAACTCAAAAAATATTGAAATTAAAAATTTCGTTGGAGATATTCACGTAGCTAATAATAAATTCCGCTCAGATAATGGTTTATATACAACTAAAAACGCAAACAATACAGGTACAACACCATATTTAGACGAAAATACAATTATTGTTATCGATAAAAAGAATTACCTAAAAATATTAACAATGTTAGAATTTTCAGGAGAACAAGATTACCCATTAAATATGTCTCATATGAGAGTAGTTCATTTATGACTTGCGAGCGGTAAATTAGGTTGAGGTAAATTCTTTGTTTACAAAAATGCTAACCTAATGACTATGCCTGGAAACGAAACATTATCAACAATAGGAGAATAACGTGGCTAAATTTCCTTTATATCAATGAAAGAAAGCAGGCGGGGGTAGTTCCTCAATAGATACTCAAAACTTCGCTTCTAAAATAAAAGCTAATACATTTACAGAAACTAATACATTTAATGCCGCTACTACCTTTGGAGGAGAAACTACTTTTACCGGAGTTGCTAATTTAAACGGAGGCTTTACAGTTCCTAATACCGCAGTAGCAAATGCCGAAAAAGAAGTAACTAACGCTAATGATAATCAACTTATTAATTACAAGTCCTTTTATTGAAAAAGATTAAATACGCAAAATTCAGTTACAATAAACGCTAATACAGTTTCAGCATATGAATTTACCACCTCAGAGTTAAGAAGCGCAAAACATATTCAGATAATGTTGAGATTTGCCGTTACTAATTATGATTACACTTTGGTATATGATTTAACTTGTAATAATTTAAATTATAAGAACCAAGGAGAAACAAAAATAATTCATTGAGGAGATAATACCCAAAGCACATTAGATACAACAAAATTTGTTATGGTAACAGTCGCACAATATGGAAATAACAAAATTAGAATTAACATATTAAACGCAAGTAATGTGACTATTCAAACCGGTTCAATAGTTACATATATGCGAATATTAAAAAGTAATTTCCAACGTTAGGAGAAATATGTTTAAAAAAATTATTAAATGTTTATCAGTATTAGACGACGTTAAAGATTTCTTGGAAAGTATGAATAACCATATTAAAGAGCTTAACGAAAATGTAAAAGATATTAACACAAAATTAGCTAATTTAAGTGAAAGAGTTTCAAAGCTTGAAGGCGTAGTAGAAACGTTATCAGGGTTTGGAGTAAATAAGAAATAAGCCATTTGGCTTTTTCTATTTAAAGGAGAATTTATGAAATGAAGTTTATTTAATTGAAAGAAACCAGTTGTTAGTTCCGGAGAACCAGAGGACTACCAAGTAGTTAAAAATACCGTTAGTCAAAATGAAAGAAACATAACAAACATTAACAGTCAAATTACAAATGTTAATAACCAGTTGAATAATACCGTTTCAACAAACACCGCCCAAACAATAACAGGCGCAAAAACATTTAATGAAGGTATAACTATTAATAAAAGCCCTATTCCTTTATTATTAAAAGCAACTAACAATGATAAAAATTATATTGTTTTTAGAGACAGTGCCGACAATTCTAATTTATCAATTGGGGCAAATGCAGACGGTACTTCTTTTGAAATGAATAGAGGGCACTTAACAATTAAAACATTACAAGATAATAAAAACGTTGCTTTTGAAAGAGTAGCAAAATTAAAATTAAACCAAACAGTTTTAGAAGCAGGTACTGAAATAAACGCCGGTTATGGAGGAGGAGTAGTTAAATTTATTCCCGAGGACAATTCAACAAAAACATTACAATTTTTTAATAACAATGCTACCGACCAAAGACGTTTTAAATTAGCAGTTCCAGAACCGGTAGATAACAATAACCCCGCTACAAAAAATTATGTTGATACAAAAAAGACAGAAGCAACAAATTATACAGATACAAAAATAACTGAAACAAGAAATTATATTGATACCCAAATTAGCGGTATTAATATGGTAAATTCTATAAGTTCGCAAACTATTAATTTACAAGTACAAAGCAGTAATGCTACCAAAGTTAGTTGGGGACAATTTACCAAAGAAACCATTAAAGTAGCTACACAACAAAACGTAAAAGTGTTATCAGCAGTTGCAGAACTTACAAGAGCAGGGGGTACAGATATTAACCAAAATTTAAACGAAAAAGTTGAATTTAGTTATTCCATTAATAACCAACGTCAACCAGAGATATACTTAAATTTTGTGTACCTTCCAAATTCTAATGTTGGAGATAGTGGAAACACTAACTGGCTAAGTTCAAAGATTACAATATGATATGTCAGTTCAATAAATACACTTATTGACGACCCGTTTTATATAGTTCAAAGAGAGGAAAATAATGAAAACTAAAAAACAAATGTTAGCAGCTATACAAGATTTAAAAGCAACAGTCGAGGGGTTTAAACCTACCCAAACAGTTTTAAACGAACAAATAATGTTATCAAAAGAATTAGCAATTGACGCCCAGGTTTCTA
>JAFVWA010000111.1 GCA_017501885.1 Clostridia bacterium
AGTCCCAAATAAACGACGTCTACCATCTTCTTGAGCACTATCAATTTTTTTTATTCTTTTACGAGTAGACATAACTACACCAACCTATCAAAATAATCAACTCGGTCAAAAATACCGATGAGAACTTTAAACACGGCTTTTGCGCATAGATAACTAAGAAAAACTCAATATATTAGGAAATAATCCTTTTTTCTTGTTTTATTATTCAAATTTGCTTTTTAAAAAATCTATTTTGAATTAGATTAACTTTATTATTAATTTTTTTGATTTATTGAATTTCAATATTGAAATTCGTTTGTATTTTACTATCGTTTTTTATTATAATTTTATCTGACAAAATAATATTATTAAATTACTGCTTGACTATTTAATTATTATCTTGTATAATAATTATATTAAATTTTCTTTGAGGTTGTGATTTATGGAACAACACGCAATTAGTAGTGACTTAATACGTGGACATATTGACACGATTATCTTATACTCTCTTGTTGACAGCGATAAATTTGCTCAGCAAATCAGCGATTCTATCGAGTCTAAAAGCAACAAAGAATATAAGATAAATCAAGCTACTTTATATAGTTCACTTAAACGTTTAGAAAATCTTAAATACGTAGATTCATATTGGCTTGACGCAGATAATGGTCGTAGAAAATTCTTTCATTTAACCGAAAAAGGTAATGAAGTTGTTAAAAATAATCTTTTTGGATGGAATTATTCTAAAGGAATAATTGACTTGTTAATGGGTTGCGAAAACGTTCAACAAGAGCCTAAAATCGTTTACGTTGAAAAAACCGTTGAAGCCATTCCCCAACCAGTTGTTTTACAGCAGAAAAATGAGGAAATTCCTCAAACGCTTATTAATAAAGAACCGGAGCCTACTACTTTATTCGAGAAGCCACCTGTTATGCAAAACAATTCATCAAGTCAACAACAAAGATCAACCGAGACAAATTTTCGTCTTGTGTTAAATAGTTTGTTGCCTACAAATAAAAAAATAAATCATCAAAAACCGGAAATTATTGAAGAAAATAAGCCCACCGCGCCAAACATTGATGAAAAAGAAGATGTTCTAAGTCTTAGCGAAAAATTAGTTGATAGCGATTATAAAGCTTCATCTGTTTCATATAATGGAAAAATTGATTTTGGCGACTTAAAAATTAAAGCAGCTCAAGAAGGCTATAAAATTAGAATTTCTTCAAAAGATTCTGCAATGCCCGACGGTGCTTTAAAAATGAATAAACTTAATATGTGGACAGCTATATTAATGTTTTTAATTTGTTGCGCACAGTTCATTCCTGTATACGTTAAAAACGCAAATATATTGAGTGTTAAAGCTGTTTTCTTGGTTGTTTTTACGCTTGCTATCGCCGCATACCCAATTGTTACTATTATTAAAAAAATAACATGTAATGAAAAATTGATTTCAAGGCTTTATAACGACAGTATTTTTACATGTGCGATAATTGTTTTTAATGTATTATTAATAAACATCGCAATAACATTTTTAGCAAATATGGATTTTTCGGTTAAGTCTAACCTTCTTAAATTCATTTACGCTCCTGTAGTTTTAACATTGAATTCTTTAGTATTTATGATTCTTAGATTTATTTTATCAAAATCGAAAATATTTTATAAAAACAACAAATAAAAAAAACACCCAATTGGGTGTTTTTTATTATAGATTTAATAAATAATCAACTTCAACTGGGGTAAGTTTTCTAACAGCGCCTCTATCTAAACCAGTTAAAGTTAGATCACCGATTTTAATTCTTTTTAAGAAATCAACGCTGTGTTTTACGCTTTCGAACATTTTTCTTACTTGCCTATTTTTACCTTCTGAAATTGTAATATGAACCTTTGAATAGTTTTTAGTTGTTTCTATTAAGCGAATTTTACATTTTTTCGTTTTAACGCCATCTATGTAAACACCCGCACGAAGTTTATTAAGTTCGTCCTCCGTGATAGGTTTTTCAGTTTTTACAAGATATGTTTTGGTAACTTCATTTTTAGGATGAGTCAACTTAAAAGCAAGGTCGCCGTCATTAGTGAAAAGTAATAGACCTTCCGTGTCATAATCAAGTCGTCCAACGGGGAAAAGTCTTTCAGTTTTAGGCGGCAAAAGATCCATAACGGTTTTTCTTCCTTTATCGTCTTTAACCGTGCAAACGTATCCTTTTGGCTTGTTCATTATATAATAATCATATTTTTTTACTGTATTGACAGGTTTTCCATGAACAGTAACGTTATCGCCAAGATTAACTTCAGTTCCAAGATCGCAAACCTTACCATTAATCTTTACAACGCCTTCCTCAATTAGTTTATCAGCACCACGACGTGAAGCAACGCCACTTTCAGCCAAAAATTTATTTATTCTCATAATTTTATCCTTAATAATTTATATCTATTATATTAAAGATTTTTTGCTTAAAAATCAAGTTATTTTCAACAAAAATACATATTTCACCAATTTCAGAGTCTTTTTTTATTTTTTCTCCCTTGGAAATATCATAATTTATTTTTGTTTTTACAATATTCTTTTCGGTTTTTGTTAATGGAATTACTAAATCTTCCTTAATGTAAATACCAACTTTATTATTTTTATCATCTATATAAAAGTCTACTATTTCATCACTTTCATATATTTTGTAATTGTTATAGCTTTCAAAAGCATTATCTAATAGTTCAGCCGATTTTTGCCACATGGACGGACAATTTAGAACAACGCAGACAAATTCTAAGCCTTCCCTTTTTGCGCTGCTCACAAGGCATCTTCCCGCTTTTTTTGTGTATCCAGTTTTAATACCAGTAGCACCTTCATAATTCTTTAACATCTTATTTTTATTTATTAATACTCTGTTATGATTTCTTGTTGTCCATGGTATTTCTATCTTTCTAGTTGAAACTATTTCTCTAAATATATCGTTTTTTAAAGCATAACACGATATTAGCGCCAAATCATAAGCTGTTGTATAGTGATTGTCGTCATGTAAACCATGTGGATTGACAAAATTACTATTTTTGGCTCCAATTTTTTTTGCAGTTTCATTCATTAAAAAAATAAAATCATCAACTTTTCCTGTTAAAGAACATGCTAACGTTAAAGCACAATCATTTCCCGATCTAAGCATTAATCCATAAAGCAAATCTTTTATGGATAAAATTTCACCTTCTTCTAAATAAATGCTCGAACCCTCAACTCCAATAGTTTGTTTATTTATAGTAATTCTTTTATTCAGATCAATATTTTCAATAACTACTATAGCGGTTAAAATTTTCGTAGTGCTTGCCATAAACATTTTTTTATTAGAATTAAATTCATGAACAACTCTATTAGTATTCAGTTCCATGACAATTTCAGAAGAATTACTACTTGCAAAGGCAATATTTTGGTTGTTTTTTGGATAAGAAACAATCGTTAATAATGATAATATAACTATAATAAATTTCTTCATGATATTTTAATTTTCCAGATTTTTAATAAAATCCGTTGCTTTTTCAATAAACTTTTCATAAGATGTTTCACTTACCGAGACAACTTTAAAATTATCTGAATTATTTTCTTTAATTAAAAATCCAGAAGGTTTAATCGATACTACTGCGCCGTTGCCGGCTGAGTATGGTAAATCAGAACTATTTTTAAAAATTGATACTTTTCCATATTCGCCACCACCAACCAACAGTCCGAAAGTCACTTTGGAAAAAGGTAAAATAATTTCACCATTATCACCTTTTATTGGGCTACCCATTACAGTATCAACATCAACTAAACCGTTTAGATTTTTAATCGCATTTTCTATTACGTTATTTATTCTATTTTTATCATTTACAGACTGCATATAACATTTTCTCCACTAACATTTTTATTAAGCTTATTATAATCATCAATAAATTAAAAATAGTAGTCGTTTCTAGATATAAACAAGTTTCTTTTTTATATTCATATAATTCTATTTCATTTTTATATTTTAAATATGGTTTTAATTCAGCTAAAATTCTGCCAATCAATTGATTATGCCACACATAAACAAACGCTAAAACAGTTGTGTTTAATTGATTATCAGAATAATCACTTTCAATAAGTGAATTTATATTAATAAAATGATAATCTTTTAATGGTTTTACTTTGTTTTTTATACCAAAAATACTTTTAAAAGATATTAAAAGTGCTTTTTTATTAGTATAATGAATTAATAGACCATCTTTTATAATAGATATATATCCCCCAAACACTTTTAGGCGTTTATAAATACAAATATTAAAGAAAACCTTTTTGATATCTTTCCTATAATACACATCAATATTTAGGAATATTGGAAAGATTAATAATGTAAATATAATTATAAAAAGCAAGAGCACTATATATAATTTTTGCAAAAACTCATTATATATGCAAAAAGAAGCCCAAGTATTCTTGGGCTTCTTTTAATACAAGCTTATTAAAACTTTTCTACGTCTTCCCCAACTAAAAAGTCAGGCAACTCTTCATCTTCAACGGAAGGCAAATCGAACTCTTCATCAGCAGATTGTTCTGTAGCGGCAACTTCTTCAGTTACATTCTGTTCATCTATATAAACGTCTTTTTTATACAAATAATCGTCTTCGTTATCTTTCCCACGAATAAGTTGAATCTTATTAAGTAATTCGTCATAATCGGGCAATTCGTCAAGAGAAGAAATCTGAAATCTTTTCAAGAAATTATCAGTAGTTCCGAACATAACAGGCCTGCCGACCGCATCTTTTCTACCCACAGGTTCTATCATTCCCAATTCGAGAAGTTTTTGAACTGCATATTCGCTATTGCCACGAAGCTCTTCCAAATCAATTCTTGTAACAGGTTGCTTATAAGCAATAATTGCAGCAACCTCAAGCATACTTCTTGAAAGTTCTCTTTCCTTAATGGGGTTAAGAACTGAGGAAACCTGTTCAGCGTAAGCTGGATTAGAACAAAATTGCAATTTTTTGTTAAAAGTAAGCAAATGTAAGCCACAATCCCCAGAATATTTTTCCTTAAGAATAGCAACAGCCTTTTCTAATTCTTTATCAGTAATTTCAAGTTTTTCAGTAATGTCGCTAATAGCAACTTGTGTGCCTGAAACAAACAAAATAGACTCAATTATATTCGTCAATTTCTCCAAGTTCTTCATTTCTATCATCCCTTAAAACAAGTGTTATATCGTCAAAAATTCCATTTTGCTCAACAGTTATATATTGAAGTTTTAACAATTCGAGCATTGCTTGAAATGTAGTTATTAGTTCATTTTTGGTGTAATTACCATCAAAAGTTTCAAAAAAACTAACAGATTTCTTTTCTCAGTACCGAAAAGCAACTGAAGCGGCTTTGCAGCATTCGGAACGATCTGACACAGGGTGAGAGAAAAATGTATAACGTAATTATCAGACAGACCGACGGGATGCGCTTGGCATTCCTTCG
>JAFVWA010000014.1 GCA_017501885.1 Clostridia bacterium
CCTTCCGCACCCAGCAGGTGGTGGCCGAATAATTCACCGGGGAAGGTAAATGCGAGTAATACGAAGAAAGCAATTGACGCGTTTAATATATGCTCTAAAAAACTTAAAAAGAAAGAGGAGAGCAAGATAAACGGGCTTTTTGAAAGTTGCTTAAGGCATTCTGCATTTTGTATTATCACTTTAATAGTTTTAATCGTCGTTTTCTTCGGGTCGCGTACGATACGCAGTTTTCCGCCTAGGTACATTACAAACTGTACTATCTTTGAACAAGTCTTTGGCATGAAACAGAACAAAAGCACGAGCAATGGCATCACTGAACAACAAGCCATACCGATAATCGTCATTACGGTAAAAGCGTCGGTAAACACTGCTAGCGACGAAGGTAGTTTCAATACGTTAGAAGTGTATAATCCTAAGGATATACCACCGAGAGCGACGAACGAAAGTTGGTTGGTTATGTACGCCGCGATAGGCAATGAAGATGCAACGCCACCATGAACGCCGTGTTTTGAAAGGTGATAAATTTCAAACGGCTGGCCACCAACGGCAAGCGGGGTAATATTGTTGTAATAAGTTCCAATAATACCTGTTTCAAAGCAAGTTTTAAAGTGTGCTTTACCGGTCATTTTTTTGCACATAATAGCAAGTTTACTACCCTTAGCAAGAAGACCGCCAAGCAAACACAAAAGCGCAACGACAAGGTAATACCAGCTGTCTATTAAAAGAGCCTTAAAATCGCTCCATTCGGGTATTTTTCTGTTTTCGCCCGGAGCAAAAAAGTCGTTATAAGCGGTGTAAATTGATACGCCTACTACGAAAACAATAAAAGCAGCCGTAAAAAGTCTTTTGAAAATTCGTTGTTTTTTACTTATGATTGCGTCTTTTTCTTTGTTAACGCCCCATACTCTTTCCACAACCATAGTTTTGGCTGAAGATTTTTTTGATTTAGCTTCAACGAAATCGGCTTTTACTATATTGACTTCTTTGGGTTTTTTAGAATTATCAATTTCCGTATTGATAACGTCTAGAAGTTCTTTTCTCGCTTTTTTTTCTTTGGTTTGATAATCTTTGATTTTTGATGAAATCTTTTTTTTCTCAGCCATAGTAATGTCATTATACTACAAACTAATTTTGATGTCAACTTAAAAACGAAAAAACAAAAGCAACCAAAACTTGACAAGGAAAAGCCGATTATGTTAATATGTTTAAGAATTAAAAGGGTGGTTTATATGCAAATTCACAACGAAAAACTATTAGAAAATTTCTATAGTAAAGACAAACTTAACGTAGCGATAGTTACGGATATATTTTTTCCTACCTTTGGCGGAGTGTCTTTCGTGGTGGATAACTTGGCAAAAGCGTTTATGGCAAGTGGAAAGGTTAACGTTGCCGTGTTTACAGGTGCGGTAAAAGGGTATCAAGACAACGCACCATATCCTGTTATTAGGGCTAAAAGTTTTCCTATACCTAAGTCGTGGGGCGATAGTCAACCAGTTCCGGCGATTGATAAAAAACTTAAAAAGTTGATTGAAAAAATGCAAATAGACGTGGTGGACGTTCACTCTGTTTGGGGAATGAGTACCTTTTTTATAAAATACGCAAAAAAGAACGGCTTGCCTATCGTTTATCACGGACACGGCATGTTTGATAGCGAATATCCAACTTATATAAAATTCAAACCAATTTGTAAAAATTTAGTTAAACGCGGATACAAAATAGTAAATAAAGCTGATTTGGTTATGCCCGTTAG
>JAFVWA010000112.1 GCA_017501885.1 Clostridia bacterium
AAAGGCGCAAACGGCTTTAATAAAGCGCCCAATCTCTTCGTCTTTGGCGTTTTTGATTACGTTCCAATACATATCGTAGAACGTAAATCGAGTTAATTTGTTTGCCATAATTTCCTCCTTAAATTTTATTTTGCAGAACGTTTATAGGCGCATCTGTATTGCCTTTTAAGTTAGCCCATAGGCATCACCTCCTTAAAGGTTTTTATTTAAGTCCTCACTTATCCAAGGACACGAAAATTAAAAATATAGACGTTTTATAAAAATTTATCCTTTCACTTAAAGGGGTTAATTCTAAGCAAAACCGCACCCCCATAAGTTAAAAAATATTTTGCTTCCCATATAAAAGGGCTTTTTTTACTCAAAAGTAAACCCCATTAAACCTAAAAATATTTTGCCCCTTCACTTAAAAGGGCGATTTTTAAGCAAAAGTTAAGGTTAAAACTAAAAATTCTTTCGTTTCTTTTTAATCAACCCCTTCTACTATGGTATTGGGATAAAAAAATACTTTTTGGTCGGAAATCTTTTTTATAAATACCCTTCACTTAAAAGGGCGATTTTTAGCCACTTAGGGGGTTGGATTTTTAATTTTTATTAAAAAAATTTTTCCCTACACTTAACCAAGGACAGAAAAATAGAAAAGTACACGGTTTGCGTTAAAATTTTCTCCCATACTTATCCAAGGACACATTTTTTGAAAACGTGACGGTTTTGGATAGAAAATTTTACTCTCCATATAAAGGGGCGATTTTAAGACAAAACGTGGCGATCTATCTTGTAAAAAATTTATCCCCTCAAGTGGTAGCCGACGAGAAAGCCGTTTTTACAACCATTTCTCAAAAAAAATTTACCCCTTCACTTAAAAGGGCTGTTTTGAAGAAAAAAACAAGGCAAAAATTTAAATTTCTATAAAAAATTTTTATCTCTCACTAAAAAGGGCGTTTTTAAGGCAAAACTTGGTGGTCTATCTTGTAAAAAATTTATCCCCTCAAGTGGTAGGCAACGAAAACGGCAAAAACTTAACCTTTTTATAAAAATTTTTTCCTTTCACTATATATCCCTGACTTTTTTAACGAAAAATAACCTTCTACTTTTAATTGCTGAAAAAATTTCCTTTTTACAACCACGCTCTACTATATATCCCTGACTTTTTTTGCATTTGCAACCCTCTATTATGTATTGGGAGAAAAATTTTTCATTTTACAACCGCCTTCACTATTAATGGACACTTAAAGCCTTTCAGTTTAGGTTTCTTAAAACATCTTTCACTTATCCAAGGACAGTTTTTTGAAAAAGTTCGGGGTGTAAGCAAAAATTCTCTCTATATATCCAAGGACACGAAAATTTAAAATACAACCCCATTTAGAGAAAAACTTTTAAAAACGAAAAAAGTCGCCCAAAAACAGGACGACTTTATCAATTTGTATTCATTTATCGTTTTTCTTATATAAGTAAACGGTGGACGTTTCCATCCACCGTTTATAGGTTTTATTTAGTTAGGTTTATTTCTTCTTAAAGATTGCAACAAGGTCAGCAAAACTCTTTTTCTTGATAACGAACCAAACGAGAGCAAAGCCGCCAAGTCCAAGAACAACTACCGAACCGACAACGATACCTGCAATAGCACCGCCAGAAAGTCCGTCTTTCGGTTCATCAGGAGTTTCAGGAGCACCGCCGTTACCCATTTGATAATCACAAGTATCACACTTACCGTTATTATCGCTATCAGCGTGAGTGCCTACGTTAGTCTTATCGCCACAAGAACATTCGTTCCAATGGTTATTCGCATCGCTTTCCCAAGTAGTGCCGTGGTCGTGGTTGTGCGGAATATCTTCCCAAATTGCAAATAATTCTACGTTAGCTGTTACGTTATAAGTTGCGCCGTCTATTACTTCACCGTTTGCAGAAGTAGACCAACCTTTGAATTGTTTGCCGTCAGGTGCAGTAAACGTGCAAGTAGGTAACGTATAGATTCCTGCATATTCAACAGGACTCATAGTTCCTGTACCGCCATTTGCGTTGAATGTTACATTAAAGTTTACAACAGGAATATCTTCCCAAATTGCAAAGAGTTCTACGTGAGCGGTTACGTTATAAGTCGCACCGTCAATCACTTCGCCGTTAGCAGAAGTAGACCAGCCTTTGAATTGTTTGCCGTCAGGTGCAGTAAACGCACAAGCAGGCAAGGTATATGCGCCAACGTATTCAACACTTTCCATTGCTCCGCTACCCGTGTTCGCATTGAAAGTAATTTCATAACCAACAACTTGAACGTCAAACGTTGTTTCAAAACCTTGATATTTAACGGTTATCGTAATCGTACCAATAAGTTCCACACCGAATACGTAGTTAATCGGATCGTCTATTTTGCTTCCGTTATACCAATATTCGCAAAGACCTGCACAAGGCATTTCCGAGCTATCAGAATACTGCATTTTTACAGTAAGTTGATTGATTGCTATCTTATTACCTGCCAAAATTGTGCCGTTATAAGAAGCAGTCAATCCCGTAGGCTCAGCAGGAATATTTTCCCAAATAGCATAAAGTGTAACAGGCTCCGTTACATTATA
>JAFVWA010000113.1 GCA_017501885.1 Clostridia bacterium
AAAGCAGTATGCTAATTTGTTTAATACTCTTAAAAGCATAAAAGGTTCTTATCCCGAACAAACTTTTGATAAAATAGAACAAAGTATTCAAAAAAATTTAGCAAGGATTAAAGAACTTAATAAAGCGTATCAACAAAACGGAAAACTTACCGACGAACAAAAAAAAGAATACATTTCATTAAAGAAACAATTAGACCAACTTTCTGCTTCTTTTGCAACCACAAGAGCAGAAACAGACAAATTGCAAAAAAGCAATAAATTGGCGCTTCCTAACGTAAATAATTTGCGGAAAGGCTTGGCTAACTTATTAACAACAATTCAAAGCACTTCTAAAAATTACCCCAAAGGCACTTTTGATTCTATCGCAACCGAAGCAACAAGACTACAAAATTCTTTACTTAAAGCAAATCAAAACTCTCCACTTTACGCAAAGAGAGTTACTATCATTAAAGATAGATTGGCTAATCTTCAAACACAATTTGCAGAAACTAAAGCAAGTGCTACTAATTTCCACGGCTCATTAAAGGATATTGTAGGTGGGTTCTTAAAATTCCAACTCGCAGCAATGGTTGTAATGAAACCGATTCAATTACTCCGTGATGCTTGGAACTCTCTTAACGAAACGGTTGTAAAGACTGAAGATGCTGTTATATCACTACAACGTGTATTAAACAATACGAATTTATCTAATAGCGATATATCAAATAAATTATACGACCTTGCAATTCAATACGGACAAACTTTTGACAACGTAAACGATATTGCTCAAAATTTTGCTCGTACAGGTATGTCTTGGAACGAAACAATACAAGCAACGGCTTCGGCATTGCTAGCATTAAACGTAGCCGAACTAGATGCTACACAGGCTTCAGACGGAATGATTGCTATTATGCAACAATTTGGATATGAAGCAAGTGATTTAACGAGCATAATTGATATGCTCAATAAAACTGCTGATAATTATGCAGTTACCACCGATAAACTTTTAACGGCATTACAAAGAACAGGTTCATCTGCTAAAAATGCAGGAATGGATTTAAAAGAAACTATAGGTGTAATTTCTGCTTTATCAGAAGCAACGGGGCGTAGTGGCGAAAATATTGGTACTGCCGTAAACTCTTTAATTCAATATTCAAGAAAAGATACAGCGTTAGATACTTTTGCAAGTTTGTCCGATAATACAAGTAGTGTTGTTGGCGAATATCGAAAAGGGAATGGCAGTATTCTTGACGTATGGAAAGCCGTTTCTGCCGAAATTCAAAATCTGACTAGCGAGCAAGCCGATAAATTAGATAGATATTTTAATACCGAAGATGGTTCGGCATTAAAAGATGCGCTTGGCGCAGATTTGGGCGAAATATATGAAGATTTAGAAGGTGTTTACGATACCGCTAATACTTTCCGTAAAAACTACTTTATTGCATTGCTTGGCAATATGGACACAGTAGAAGATGCAATTCAAACGGCAAGTGATGCAAGTGGTTATTCTCAAAAAGAAAACGAAAAATATTTAGATAGTTATACGGCTAAAGTTACTGCTCTTGATGCAAGATGGCAAAAACTTGTAAATGACGATAGGGGCTTTTTAGGTTTTAAGAAAGGCTTGGTAGATATTGGCAATTTCTTTTTAAATATTGTAGATTTTTTTGGTGGTGTACAAGGTGCGCTTAATGTTTTTATAGCAACAATGTCGCCGTTTTTAATTAAATGGACTATAGTTTTTGGTACAAAAGCAATAGCGGCTACAACTAAAGCCTTTGTTAATTTTTTCTTTCACGCTACTACAGGCGCTCAAAAACTAAACGCTGCTTTAGGTTGGATAGGTATAGCATTGGGTTTGGCGACTACTGTTTTTAATGCTATTGATTCTGCCAACAGGAAAGCACAGGAAGCACAACAAGAGTGGATAGATGCAACTTCTCAAAGTTCTAGCCAAGCATTATCATATTTAGACGAAATTAAAAATAAAGTTAAGGAAACTAGCGAAGAATATTTAAATCTTTCAAAAAAAGCCACGGTATACACGGGAGAATTATCCAAGC
>JAFVWA010000114.1 GCA_017501885.1 Clostridia bacterium
CATACCCTACCGAATCAAAATATTTTTGAATAAGTTTGATAGCAGTAGCGCATCTCCTATAGTAGGTACGTATAGATATTTGCAATGATTTAGCGATGGTGTTTGAATCCATCGCTTTAAAATACTTCAATATCAATACTTTTGAATATATATGAGGTATATGTGCTAGCCCCTTGTCTACCAATACCTTCATATTCACGATACCTGCCAAACGGTGATTGAGTTGTATAGTAGTCGCTAATAACTTGTCCGTAGATATGTGGTGCTTGACGTCATAATCAAACTTGACTCGTTCTCTGAGGTCCTCATTGAGCGCCCTATAGTATTTGCCCAAATATCTGTAGCAATAAAGCAACGTCTTAGTGTATGTGTAGTCCGAAATAACGGACTCACAAGCCGTTTTGATAGATTTCATATTGTGCCTCCTGATTTTAGCGAATTCGCCATCGACCTTGGGGCTAAAGTCGTGGTACAACTTCGCCTGTATAATTTGATTATATACCCTGATTTTCGCCAAAGTCAAGATTGAGTGCCACAATCGACCAAACTAGTCATTTTAGTACCATTTTCGACACTTTTCGCTCGATTTATGGCAGACCTAGTGCCACTTGTCAAGCCCCTCTCCACCCCCAAAAAAGCAAAAAAAACACCACCCGTTAGGGTGTGTTCAATAGATATTTTTCTCTTATTGGAAGTGGTACGGCACATAGCCGTGCCACTTCCTTTCTTCGTTCAAAATACTTGCGGGATTGCGCCCACTCCGTCGCAGAATATTTCTACTGTCCGTTTTCTTTTGCCATCCGTCTTTTTCGTTTGGCGACGACGACTTTTTCAATAAAGTTTCTTACAAGGTCTAGAGTAAGTTCTTTTATATAGTCAAGCAGTTTTGAGCAAAAATTTCAATTTCGGTAGAAGAATAAAATTGGTTTTTCCGATTACTTAGATAGGCTCAAAAAAAAAGGCAAGCAGAACAAATTCCACTCGCCTAAATATGGTAAATATTAAGTTAAATAAAATTCAATAGGCAAACGCCCACATTTTTAGGTACATCTGACCGCTTTTATAAGATTTTTAATTCGCTTTTTGTTAAAATAATATTATCATTTACAAAGGAGCAATATTATGATTTATGGTTATATAAAAGTAAGTAGCGACAAACAAACAGTTGAAAATCAAAGATTTGAAATTAAAACTTTTTGCTTACACAATAATTTATCCATTGATGGATGGATAGAAGAAACGATAAGTGGCACTAAATCCTATGAAAAAAGGGAATTAGGAGCATTGCTTTCCACAATAGAAAAAGACGATATGATTATTTGTACAGAACTTTCCCGTTTGGGAAGGAATCTTTTTATGATTATGGAAATCCTCAATTTATGTATGCAAAAAGAATGTTTGGTATGGACTATAAAAGATAATTATCGCTTAGGACAAGATATACAAAGTAAAGTATTGGCTTTCGCATTTGGTCTATCTGCCGAAATTGAAAGAAATCTAATAAGTCAAAGAACCAAGGAAGC
>JAFVWA010000115.1 GCA_017501885.1 Clostridia bacterium
AAAAGCCGTGTTTAAAGTTCTCATCGGTATTTTTGACCGAGTTGATTATTTTGATAGGTTGGTGTAGTTATGTCTACTCGTAAAAGAATAAAAAAAATTGATAGTGCTCAAGAAGATGGTAGACGTCGTTTATTTGGGACTATTGTGTATTTAGATAGTGCTCCGTCTGATTGGCTTGATAGGTTAGAAGATTTGCAAGTTCCTTGTTTTGTTAGTCCTTATCATGATAGAGATTTTTCTGCTGACGGTGAACCCAAAAAACCTCATTATCATATTATGTTTAATTTTAGCGGTAAAAAGTCTGTTGATAGTGTTAAAAAAATGGTTGATGTTATTGGTGGTGTTGGTATAAAGTTTTTAGATGATGTTCGCGGTTCTGCTCGTTATTTGTGTCATTTGGATAACCCCGAAAAGGCTTTATATAAAGCTACTGATGTAAAATCTTTTGGTGGTCTTGATTATTTCGAGTGTTGCAATACTGTAATGGATAGATATAATGCTTTATTAGAAATGAAAGATTATTGCATTAAAAATAATATTTTGCATTTTGCTCAATTATTCGAATATGCTTCGGACAATGAGTTTTCTTGGTTTAGAATTCTTTGTGATAGTGGTGCATATATTATGGACAAGTTTATTTCTTCAAGAAGATTTATTGCTAATAATTGTTCTACTGAACATCTTCCTAAAGAACCCAGAATTTCTTGTTGTCTTGACCAAAAAGCATTTGATGAGTTAGATAGTGCCCTTAAAGGGTAGGGGGGTAATGTAGGGGGGTGCTGTGCCTTTTGGCACCCCCCTACAATTGCCCCTTTATAAAATATTTTTGAGGTTTAATATGAATTGTTTTGTTATTATTCGTAAAATTGAACGTTTAGAGTGTTCACTTACTGGTTATTTAAGGTTTAATTTACTTTGTGAATTTGAAGATGGAAAATTTCGTTATATTAGGAATCGTTTAAATAATGAACTTATTAAAAAGTTTTGTAATTTAAAAGTTGGTGATTTTATCCATGTTTTAATTCATGTTCCTTTTGATTATGAGTGGTTTTCTTTAGATGATAAACCTGATTTTATTTGTGATGATATATTCACTTTATAAATTTTAGCGCTTATTGAGATTATCTCTTTAAGCGTTTTTCTTTTTTTAACTAACTACTTCCACAAGGTGGCAAGCTTCTACGATAAGGGAATACGCGGAGCGTAGGAATAACGGCTTGTCGCCGTTCTTCATTCTTTTTCTACACTTCATAAAAAGCGTGGAGCCACCCTCTCAGCTCAAACGCTTTTTTTAACTAAAACTTTCTTAAAAACGCTTTTTTTACTTTTTTATAAGCGCTAAAAAACAAAGAGTGTGAACTACGACTACACTCTTTGTGGTCATTGGGCATTGGGCGTAAACTATAAAATCATTAGGAAAAACCTAACGATTTTGCCGTTTTTTTTGGTATTTTTAAATTTTTTACACCTAAAATCATTAGGAAAACTCTAACGATTTTAAGGTTTTTATTTTTTCAAAAAATGTCAATATTTTAATATTTTTTGCCAAAAGTCAATATTTTGATATGGTGCAGTTAAAAAAATAAACCTTTAATTATTTCTTCGCCTATTGTTGTAATAAATAGTAATGCAAAAAGTATTCCTATTACTTTCCAAAACCATTTTGGTATTTTTTCCATTTGTGGTAGGTTCCTTTTTATTATTCAAAAAAAATTAAACTGTTTAAGTCTATGCCGTAGTATTTGCTTAATTTTATACATTGCATTATTGATGGTTCTCTTTTGCCTTTTTCATATTCATATAAATTTTGATGTGATATGCCTATTTCTTTTTCAATGGTGTATACACTTATTTTTTTGCTTTCTCTTATGTATTTCATGTTTTCGCCTATTTGTTTCATGGTTATCATTTTTTTACCTCATATTTTTTTTATTTAGTGTAGCAATTATTTTTGCTAAATGTCTTGACAAGCAAGTTTAATTGCTATATAATTATTGTCGTAGCAAGAATAATTGCTATTTTCGTTTGTGGTAGAACGAAAAAAAATGCGTTGTGTATTCTGCAACGCATTATGGGTAGAGTAGCTTAATGGAAAAAGCTTGACGTATCCAAACTGATTAAGCTCGTATGAATATCGGTTGATTGTGGTTCGAGTCCACGCCTACCCACTATAAAATTTATAAGCTTCTATTTGTCGGAAGCGCAGGAGGTATTAAATGGCAAAATGTAGTATTCAAGTAAATGTTGTAGACAAGGAAAGTGCAGAAGAGTATTTGACTTTCGTAATTACTGATTGGAAGTCTTTACATGTTACTCATCCTAAAGTGGTTAAGGCTTTAAAGTTGCTTCTTGATATAGAAGATGTGCTTAAAGATAGTGAGGTGTAACATGTATACTTTTGATAAGCTTAATGACGCTATTGAGAATTTTAATTTTATTCTAATTCATTTGATTATTAAAGTTTTTATAGTTTGATAAATAGCCTAACGGCATTTATAAATAAATATTTTTAATGTGATTTTTTCCATAGGTCGCGAAAGGAGGTATATTATGGATAAAACGTTAAATGTTGTATTGGAAGTGTCTGATAAGTCTTTCACTAATAAGGAAGATGGGACTGTCGTAAACTACAAAGACGTAGTTGCTGTTATTGATGGTGTTCGTATATCTTTATCAGTAAAGAAAACTTCTAAAGAGTTATTTAACTATATTCTTGCTAAACTTGATAATAAATAGTAGGTGATTATATGTTTACTGTTATATTATTAGTTGTTGTTCTTTCATTTTCACTTTTTAGAAGTGTTTGGAAGTTTGTGCAGGATATAAGAGAGAATAACTCTCGTAAAAGGCTTAAAACTCGTTTATATGAGGTTTTAAGTTCTGTTGACTCTATTGCTTTACGTGAAGAGTTGCAAGTTGCTATGGGGGATAATATCAATGAAGAAAAAGCAAGTGATTAGTCCTTACGTTAAAAAGACTATTGACGATTATATTATTCCTCAAGCAATAGATAAGATTTTTAATATTTTAATTCTTTATCAAGAAAAAGGTCGTTCAACTTATGATACGTTTGAGGAATATCTCGAATGCCTTTTAAAAGAACATTACGGCTTAGAGAGATACGAAATGATACGTAAAAAGTTGGTAAAATCATTTAATAAATCTTAAAAAGGAGTTTTAACATGGGTGCGGTTTTAACTGAAGGTATTGGCATTTTAACTGGTGGCATTGTTGAATATGCTCAAGGTTTTGGCGGTGGTTTAGTTGCTCTTGCTGAGTCTATTTTCATTAATACTTCTGATACTGGTGAAACCAGTCTTGGTATTATTGGTGGCATGGCATTCTTATTTGGTGGCTTATCACTTGCTATTGGTGCTTCGAGATGGTTCCTTAACTGGGTTACTTCTCTCGGTGCAAGAAATAGATAGTTTCTATTTAAGGGGGAAAAAGGGTGATTTGTATTTTTGTTTCTTTACATTTCACCCTTTTTTGATTATTTATGATTTACATTATTATTGCAGTTATTATTTTTATTATACTTTTGAAAAGACGTAAAAAATATGCTTTTCCGCCTTTATCTACTGTAACGCTTGTTACTGGTGGTGTAAAGAGTGGTAAGTCTACTTTTGCCGTTTGGAAAGCAATAACAGAGCATAGAAGTCGTTTAATAAGAACTAAAATATATAATTTTTTCCATAAGAAAAATAAAAAGGAAATACCGCTTTTGTATAGCAATATACCTTTAAAGTATAAATATTATCGTGTTTTAACTCTTGAAAGTATAATGCGAAAAGAACGTTTTTATTATGGCTCGGTGGTTTATGTAAATGAAGCCTCTCTACTTGCTGATAGCATGAGCTTTAAAGATGAAGAGGTAAACGAAGCTTTGCTTTTATTTAATAAACTTTTTGGTCATGAAACTTACGGTGGTTTTCTAATATATGATACCCAGTCATTGAGCGATTGCCACTATGCTATTAAGCGTTGTATAAGTGAGTATGTTCATCTTGATGGTAAGAAAATGGGGTTATTTAGTATTAAGTTAGGATATAGACGTATGAAAATGTTAAATGCTTCTGAGAGTATAGACGTTAACGTTTTTGACGGTAAAGAAGAAGATAGACCACAAGTAAAAATACCTAAGCGTTGTTGGAAAATTTTTGACGCATTTTGTTTTAGTTCTTTAACTGATGGTTTGCCTATCTCTGATAGCAAGTATAAAAAGAAAGGTTTAAAGACGACTGATATTTTAACTGTCTCTGCTAAACGTTTTCTTTATGAAAAAGAACGTTTATTTATTAAAGAAAAATCTAATGATAGGAGTATTTTAGATGAAACCAAAAAAATTCTGCCTTTATAAAGTAATAGACACTTTGTTGTGGACTTTAATATTGTTATTACCAATTATTTTATATGCAATACATATAGTTCACCATGATAGTATTTCATTGCTTGATTTTATTTCTCAAAAGTTATCTATTTCTTTTAATCAAGATAGCATAATTTATGTTGGTATTGAAAAGTTATTTACTAATGGTTTTGGCTTTTTTGATATTTTCAATGACATGGGGTTTGCTCTTGAATTCTTTGTATGGTTTTTCTTTGTTGAGTTTGTTCATTTAGCAATGGATATTTTAGTATCATTACCACGTCTTTTTCATGAGTTTATGTTTAAATTTTCTTATAATAAGGAGTAATTTATGACTAAAAAACGTTTTAATTATAAGTATATATTGTTTGCCATTGTTTGTATTACAGCCTTTATATTGTCAATTTTCGGCTTAAAAACTGTTGATACTGTCAAGGCTGATGAAGTTACTAATGCGTATTATTATAAGGGTTCATCTCTTTTTGTCCCTTATTGGTCTAATACTTCGAGTGATACTTCTACTGATAGTGAAAATAATGAGAAAGGCTTTTTAGATTTTTCTATTGATTTTCAACCGAGTCAATATAATTCGTCTATTTATGTAATTAAATTTAATATACGAAAATTTTATGAAGATGACTCTTTGAACGGTGCGCCTTATTCTTCATTTATAGCGCGTCCAAGTCAAGGCCCTTGGCTTACTGCAACACCTATTGGCACGCCTAATTGTGTTGAGTTATTGGCTTTAACGTATGCGCCTATAGTTGCTCAAAATAACGAATTAGGTCAACGTTGTTGGATAGGTGATGTTAATTATGATAGTTCTGTGAGTGGTTCTCAGTATTTTAATCAATGCTATATAGGTTGTAATACTCATGATTTTATTCCTGCTATTACTCAAATTAGAATTGGTAATTATCCAGTATCTGAAATAACCGGTTCTTTGTATCAACCTAATTTTAGTTATTTTGACTACGTAAATTATATTCAATACGTTGATATCAATGGAAATTGGTTTCACATTATGTTTCCGAGCCGTTCTACTGTTCCCGTTAACGGTTATAGCGCGCCTTTAGTATTTTCTAACCGAACTTATCTTACTAACTTATTTTTAGAGTCTGATAGTAATTATAATTTAGGTTATGATGAGGGTTATAAAGATGGTTTTTCTGATTATCCAGATAGCCCCGAGTATTCTCAAGCAATAGATAGTGCTAATAAAAGTGGTCTATCTCAAGGCTATGAAAATGGCTTTAATGCTTATCCAAACAGTCAAGATTATAAAAATGCTATTAATAGTGCTTCTCAAAGTGGTTTTACTAATGGATATACTAAAGGTTTAAATGAGGGGTTAACGTTATCTGAAGAAGATTATAACTTTACTCGTGCCGTTTCCACTTTAATGGGTGCGCCTATTGACGTTACATCTCGTATGCTTAATTTTAATTTGTTAGGTGTTAACGTTTGGGTATTAGTTTCCGCTTTGTTTACTTTGGTATTGATAATTCGTTTAATTAAAATTTTCATTTAGGCGGTGTCTTTATGGATAAGAAAACTTATTATGCTAATAAGCGTGAAAATTTTCATGCAGAACGTGAAAGACGTGCGCAGGAATTAAGACGAAAAGAAATTGATAGAGATATTGAACGTGCTAAACGCCAAATTGAACGTGATAGGGCATTGAGAATATCTCGCAATCGTGAAAGGTCATCAACTATTGCACGTGGTTTTGGTGGTGTTGGTTCTCGTTTTATTGGTGCTGTTTCAAGTGGTATAAGTTTTAAAAGCATTGTTATTTTCTTTTGCTTGTTTTGTATTATTTCACAATTACTTATAAATCCTAACGTTTTAAATGGTTCTGCTTTAGATGATAGAGGCTTTATATCCGAAGAATTTAGGCAAGATAATTTTGACGCATATAATTATTTTTATAGTTTTTGGACAACTGTCGAAGAAGAAAACACTGTTTCAACTGAAATGATATTTAGTGCTTTGAATAATTATACGTCAATTTCTATTGCTTTTGATAGGTATACTTTTGGTGGGACTAATGGTTTTTCTATAGGTGGTTTATTTTCTGCTTTAGGTTTTGAATCTGTTGGTTTTTTATTAAATATTGATGATGCTATTAATTCAATAGGAAGATTACTAAAACGAATTGTTGAAGTTGTTGTTATGCTTGGTAATACAATTTATTTATTGTTTGCTATTTTATATACTGCTTTTAGTGTTATTATGATTGTTTTAGGCTTGCTTAATATAAAAACGGTGTAACATGTATCATTTCTTTATTTGGTTTTTAGATAAAACTTTGTTAAAAACTTATACAATTAAATATGATTATGCCAGACATAATTATTTTATATATAAAAATAAGCGATTTGACGTTGTGCAGTCTTTTTTAGTTTGTAGAACGTCGGAAAAGTGCTTTCGTTTAACTGTTTACAATGACGGAATTATTTTTTATAAAAGTTTCCGTTCTGCAAGGTTTTGTGCAAATTTTATAAATACATTCGTTAGAGAAAATCAAACGATATAAATTATGCGTAAAAGCCGTGTTTAAAGTTCTCATCGGTATTTTTGACCGAGTTGATTATTTTGATAGGTTGGTGTAGTTATGTCTACTCGTAAAAGAATAAAAAAAATTGATAGTGCTCAAGAAGATGGTAGACGTCGTTTATTTGGGACT
>JAFVWA010000116.1 GCA_017501885.1 Clostridia bacterium
AAGAACAATCTTTAAAAATTGAAGCAACTCTTTATTTAGAGATTAAAAAGTTCTTGGAAGAGAGAATCTCTAAGTTTATAAAGACGGCTGATACTATTGCTGAACTTGACGTTTTAGTTTCATTTGCAACCGTTGCAAGAGAAAACAGTTTCGTTAAACCTGTTATTTTATCGCAAGATGGAATATTAAACTTAGTTGACAGTAGGCATCCTGTTGTAGAAAAAATTTCAAAAATTAAATTTGTTCCAAACGATTGCCTTTTAGATAAAAATGAAAATCGCACTATGATTATTACAGGGCCAAATATGGCTGGAAAGAGCACTTATATGCGTCAAGTTGCTTTAATTACACTAATGGCACACGTAGGCTGTTTTGTTCCCTGTAAAAGCGCCGAAATCCCTTTAACTGATAAAATATTTACAAGAGTTGGCGCAAGCGATAATCTAATTTCTGACCAAAGCACCTTTATGGTGGAGATGTCTGAAATGGCGGATATTATAAACAACGCAACGCCTAACAGTCTAATAATTCTTGACGAAATAGGTCGTGGAACAAGCACGTTTGACGGACTTAGCATTGCTTGGGCAATTGTAGAATACGTTACAAAAACGATAAAAGCAAAAACTTTATTTGCAACACATTACCATGAGCTTACTGAACTCGAGGGCATTTTAGAAGGTGTAAAAAACTATAAAGTTACAGTAAGGGAAATGCAAAATACTATTGTTTTCCTAAGAAAAATAATGCGTGGTGGGGCAAATAGAAGTTTTGGTATTGAAGTAGCTGAACTTGCGGGAATTAGCAAAGAGGTTACTGATAGAGCAAAATCTATTCTTAAAAATTTAGAAAAGCAAAATATAAATAAAAATAGATGTGAAAACGTCGCCACAAACGAACAAATTGTTCAAATTTCACAAGTAGAAAAAATCATTTCTGAATTAGACTTAAATAACTTGTCACCAATGCAAGCATTTAATTTAGTTGCTGATTTGCAAGAAAAAATAAAGGAAAAATATGAGTAAAATTAACTTACTTAGTAGCAAGATTTATAACAGAATATCCGCAGGGGAAGTTGTCGATAGACCTTATTCAGTAGTTAAAGAATTGGTTGAAAACTCAATTGACGCCGGTGCTACTTCTATAAATATAGACATTGAAAACGGTGGAATTAGTTCAATTGTTATCACCGATAACGGTAGCGGAATCGAAAAAAGCGAATTAAAAAAAGCAATTTTGCCACATGCAACAAGTAAAATCTCCTCGCTTAAAGATTTAGATAATATTTGCTCTCTTGGTTTCCGAGGGGAAGCATTGGCAAGCATTGCTTCCGTATCAAAGCTAAAAATTGAATCAAAAACTGAAAATCAGAACATAGGCGCATTTATTTTAGTAGAAGGTGGGGAAATTATAGACAGTTCTGATTGTGGTTGTTCTGTAGGTACAACGGTTACGGTTAAAACTCTATTTTATAATACTCCAGCAAGAGAAAAGTTTTTAAGAAGTTCAAGAAGTGAAGAAAGCGATATTTCTTCTACTGTTGCAAGATTTATCTTAGGTAATCCAAATATTGCTTTTAAGTATACCGCTGACGGGAAAACTATTTATCAATCCTTTGGAGATGGTTTAGAGTCTGCAATGGTTAACGTATATGGACCAGACGTCATTTCCGATTGCTTTTTTATTGATACTCAAAAGAATGGTTTTACAATTAAAGGGTATTTAGGAAAACATCATTTCACAAAGGGAAATAGAAGCCACCAAACAGTTTTTATCAATGGCAGATATGTTGTTAATCAAACTATTTCTTCGGCAATTTCTAACGCATATTCATCTTATTTGATGAAGCATAGATATCCATTTTACGTTCTAAACGTTTCAATGCCAACGTCCACAGTTGATATAAACGTTCATCCAAACAAGCTGGAAGTTAGATTTTCTAACAATCAAATAGTATACGGGACAATATACTCAGTAGTTTCAAAGGTTTTGGATGGAATTAGTGAAGCGCTTAATATCGTAACTCCGCCCGTGCAGAAAGAGCCCTTTTTTAAGCAAGAAAAATCAAATATTCCTAATGAAAAACCATATAATTTTACTTCACAAACACCAAGTTTTTCATCATTCCTTTTTAGTGACATAAAACCGCAACCTCAGCAAGATAATAGTCAAGAATTAGATATTTTTGCTGAAAACAAAGCTTATATTGAAAAGATTGAAAAAGAACGTCAACAAACAAAGGAAACACAGGAACAATTAATTATTGCAACTGAACAAAATCTTAAATTTATAGGGCAAGCATTAAACACTTTTTTAATTTTAGAAGACGGACAAGATTTGTATTTAGTTGACCAACATGCCGCTCATGAAAGACTTTTATTTGATAAGTTAATAAGTTTAACTAACAACAAAAAATTTGCTTCTCAACCATTGCTTATTCCTTTTGTGTTAAACGTTAACAACGAAGAATTTGATTTTATAAATCAAAACATATTTTC
>JAFVWA010000117.1 GCA_017501885.1 Clostridia bacterium
ATGGAAGCAAATGCTACAAAACGCAGATGGAACAGACGGACCTCATTTTGCACTTGAAAAAATACGCCGAGCAGCAGACAGCCACGGCATTAAGTATGACAAGTTTGACGAGAAGGAATTATATATGACAGCAAATATGCTGTATTCCGACTTGTGTGAGGCATTAAGAAGTTTTATTCCACCAGATAGAGAAGCAATTGCGTACACCAAAATGGCAGAAGCATTCCTTTGTGATGATGACGGACCTCACGGCTCGACAAAGCTTGCATTGTATTATCATTGCATAGCAAATTATGAGTAGGTTCTTTTATTACAACCGTAACCCAGATGGTAACGAAATAACCGACTGCGTTTGTAGGGCGATAAGTGCCGCAACGGGTTTGTCATATCGGGCGACCTATAGGTTGTTGGGTATGGCGGCTGACCGATATGGCTGTGACAAACTATGTGCTTGTTGTTATAGTCATTTATTAACGGGTTGGTTAGGTTATAAAAAGTACTATTGCAAAAACGGTGAAATTGTCAACGATATAGTTGAAAAGCACAAAGACAGTAAAATAATAATCCGCATCGACAGACATCTCACGTTTGCATTATACGGCGTATTAGCCGATATCTGGGATTGTGGTGAGAGAGAAGTGGATTGTTATTGGATAGTTGATTAAAGGTAGTGGGGGAAACCCCACTACCCCAATTAATATTAAATTTAGGGAGATTACTACAAATGCTCAAGGCAGTCAGGAGCGATGATATAAAGAAAAAGAAAAAATACGAGTTAACCCCAATAGAAAACAATCAAGAAGTAACGCCAACGGCTGAAGAAACACCGAGCAGACCAATTAAACGTGTTGCCCCATCAACTGTTCGCGTTCCTACGGTAACGCCGCCACCAGAACAAGAAAAAACCCCTGATGGCAATGACGTTGCGCCTACGTTACCTAATTTGGCTTATGACCCTAATACGGACGCTAACTATTTAAACGCGTTAGGTAAATTGCAACAAATTACAGGGACAAAACCAACTTATGCAAATAGTTATGAAAACGACCTAAATAATCTTTATTCGCAAATTGTGAATAGAGATGCTTTTTCGTATAACGTAAACGAAGACTCTTTATATCAGCAATACGCTGACCAATACATCCAACAAGGCAA
Organism: Clostridia bacterium; assembly: GCA_017501885.1. Classification (GTDB taxonomy): domain Bacteria; phylum Bacillota; class Clostridia; order Christensenellales; family Borkfalkiaceae; genus UBA1259. The sequence goes on from JAFVWA010000117.1 coordinate 1,156, forward strand.
GCTTGCTGCACAAGACACAATGGGGCAAGCGGCGGCTCTTACGGGCGGTTATGCCAATTCTTATGCTCAAAGTGTTGGTCAACAGGCTTATCAAGGGTATTTGCAAGAACTAAATAATGCCGTGCCTGAATTATACAGCCGTGCATTAGATAAATATACACAGGAAGGACAAGACCTTCTTAACCAATATGCAGTATTATCCAATAGGGCAGACACCGAGTATGCGAAATATCAAGACGACTTAAACAGATATTACCAAGACGTGTCAATGGCTCAAGCGGATGTTGACAGAGCATACGAACAAGGCTATGCACAACATTGGGATAATTACAACGCACAAGCACAAAGTAAAGCAAACGCATTTAGCGAAGTTACAAGCTTAATTCAAATGGGCGCAGAACCAACCGCAGACCAAATTGCGGCAACAGGTCTTACAACAAACCAATACAATGCGATTAAAACTTATCTGACAACCGCGCAAAGCACGACAAGTCAGGAAGCAGTTTCTTCAATGTCTTCAAAGGAATTAACCGATGCTATTGAAGGCTTTGCAATGACAGGGGCTTCAAGACAAAGCACAGGCGACAGTTTCCCAGATATTGAAAAACAATACCAAGAGTTGGTGACTTTTTTAGATGATTGTCTTTTAACGGGCAGAATTACAATTGAGCAATGGCAGGCATATTTTGAATTATACACAGGCGTAAAAATTCCAACAGAAAACATTAAAGAATAAAGGGGGCTTTATGGCAATTACTGAAAGAGCCAAAGGTTTGGAATACGGTGGAACAACCGTAAAGAAAGACGAACAAAAAAGAAAAGGCGTAATATCTTTGGGCTTACAACAAATTATTGCTAAAAATCAAAACGCAATTGTACAAAAGTTCCAATCCTTATTAACCAATTATTCAAACAACGTTACAAATTTTTATAATGAGGTTTCAAAAAGGTATGAAGGCAGGGCTTTTGACTTTAACGATAATTATGTAGCCGATGCTGGAGCGTGGAACGAATCGACAAAGCAAAAGGTTGATTCTTTAAAGGCTGAAAAAGCCGAGCTTGAAAACTATATCAACAGCTATGGCAGCTTGTTTGATGAACAATGGGTGTCGCAAATTACTTCAAGCATTAATTCCAATTCTAAATACCTTGACAACATCCTTAAAAACGCCCAAACAGATGCCGATTATTGGGGAAGCTTTGAAAACGAAAACCAATACAACGAATGGGCTAAAAAAGAAAAAGACTATTATGACAATTGGGGTAAATATTCTAAAGAAAAAGACTTTAAGTATTTTAGCGAATTAGGTAACAATATTGAAAACCCAACGTATAGTGACGCTATAGGATGGGGGCATCTTCACGGAATATTTACGGGAAATGACTACTATTTTGGCGGTGAAAAAGTTAATAATAAAGTTACTTTTGTTAAAGAAAATTATGAAAATTTAGCTATAGGTGGCGACAGCAACGAAACACTTGGTTATTTAAAATACAACCAAATGACAGATGAAGAAGTTGGCGTCTATAATTACTTATTGGCGAAGTACGGTGAGGCTAAAGCTGAAGAATATCTTGACTATCTCGATAACGAAAATCTTGTAAATGCTTCGCTTACACAGCGAGAAGCTGGCGAATTAGCACAAAACATTCAAAATTTGGAATCAGATTTTTTCAAAACTTTGCTTTATGCTGGTACAAGCCTTTCAAGCGGAATTTCTCAAAACATCCAAAACTTCGCTCAATTTTTCCAAGAAGACGTGCGTCCCACTACGCAAATTGAATACATAAACCAATATTTGCAACAAGACCTTACAGGGGTAGCAAAATACCTTTATCAAGCAGGTAATACCATTGGTAATATGTTGCCATCAATTGCTATTTCTATTGCAACAGGTGGCGCAGGTGCGGCTCTTGGTTCTTTGCAAATGGGTGCGTCCGCCGCAGGTGGTTCGTATGCACAAGCCATTAAAGAAGGTTATTCCGTAGGGCAAGCAAGACTTTATAGTACGCTTGTCGGCGCAGCAGAAGGTGGCTTGCAATATGCATTAGGTGGTATTTCTAAATTAGGCGGTAAGGCGTTAGGCTCACTTGCCACAAAAGCGGCTCAAATTGAAAATGTATTTTTGCGTGTAGCGGCAAAAACAGGCTTAAGTTTAGGCGGCGAAATTTTAGAAGAAGAACTGCAAAACTTTATCGAACCATTGTTAAAAACAATAATAATGGGCGAAGAATACGATGCGCCGACGTGGAGCGAACTTTTAGAAACGGCTATTGTAACTGCAATATCTACGGGCGTTTTAGAAGGCGCAAGCATCGCTGGATACGAAGTTTCTGCCGCAAATAATAAAAAGTTATACGCCGGTCAAGAACAGCAAATTGTTGATAGGTTGTTAGAGATTGATGCCGACAACGTATACGCGCAAAGAATTAAAGAAAACCTTGATAAAGGCAAGACATTATCGGGTAACCAAATTACGCAAATTATTCAACAGACCTTTGATAGAGAAGTTGAACTTAAAAAACAAGCGGTTAAATACAATAGACAAATAGCCAAGGCTGAAAAGCAAGGCTTGTACCCCACGCTTGAAAACTTTGAAGTTAAAAATGCTGAAAGAACAACGCCTACACAAGACCAAGAAACAGGCTATAAATTGCTTGAAAAACCTTCTTCCGACAAGATGGGTGCAACCACTCAAAACGCGCTTAAAACGGACGATTACGAAGGCACAGAGCTGTTAGACGTTGAGCAACCAAAGGCAGAACAGCCAAAAGCTGAACAACAAAAAAACAATGTTCAAGCAAAGTCAAAAGTAAAGGCAGAAGACCAACCAAAGACCGAAACAAAAACGGCTACCACCATAGAAGAAATTTCTAAAAAGTATGGCAAGCACGCCACGGCAATGGCAAAAGCATACTTGCCAAATCAGGATGTAAACGAATATGCAAAAGCTTTTGATAAAGTTTATAAATACGCCAAAAGCGGTGCAAGTTTATCTTCAATATGGAAACTTTTGGACATAGGTGTTTTAACAGATACCCAAGTAGAAATTGCTTACGAAATGGGCAATTACGCATCCCAAGAAGCCGCTAAAGAGCAAGATGCTAAAAACAAGAAGTTAGGCGACAATAAAACGCGTAGAAAGGGTGTTATAGCGGGCGAAGGTGTGTCTATTGACGAACTTTCCAAAGCGTTTAACGATACGCAAAGAAAGGCTTACAAAACAATGCAATACATTGCCGAAGCAACGGGCGTTAACATTGTGTTCTTTAAATCTGAAATTAAAGACGGCAAGTTTGTAGGTGAGCAAGGTCGGTACGAAAGGGCGAAAAAGGGTACAATTTTTATTGATATCAACGCAGGGCTTAACAACGAAATGGACGTTAAAGACCTTTCAAACTACACGATGTTAAGAACCTTTACGCACGAATTTACTCACTTTATTGAAGACTTAAACCCACAACAATACAACGAATTACGCAAGGCTGTTTTTGAAAGATTAGAACAGCAAGGCGTGGATGTTGAAGCCCTTATCGAAGCTCAACAATCATATGGTTTGTCTGTAGAGCAAGCAAGCCGAGAAGTTGTTGCCGAAGCGATGGCAGACATCTTACCGGATTCTACCTTTATTGAAACGCTTGCAAACAAGCACAAAAACATTTTTGAAAAGTTGCTTGATAAGTTAAAAGAATTCCTTGCAAATATTAAAGCGTACTTTGAAAGCATTAATAAAAACATTTCTGAAGAAGCAAGGGCAATGAAAGAATCCGTTGGCGAGAGTGTTCGCTACGTAGAAAACATTGTTAAACTTTTTGACAAGGCGGCAATTGGCGCAGTTGAAAATCTGCAAAACCTTAAGGCGGAAAAGGTTGAAACCAAAAAAGAAACGGTAGCAGAAACACAAGAAACACCAAAAGTTGAAATCAAGCAAGAAAAGGAAAAGGTGGAAGAAAAGCCTGTTGAAAAACCAAAAACAGAAAGCGGAAAAACCAAAGCGGAAAAACCTAAAACGCAAATAAAAAAAGCAATTGTTTCTAATGTTGAAAAAATTGAAGATTTTGGCGAAAAAATAGGTGGAGCAAGAAAAGACTTGTGGGGCAAACGCGGTTTAATGGGCAGCGACCTTGACGCAATGAATGAGCGTGAAAGGGCTAAAAATGTAAAAAAAGACAACATTTGGAAACGCCCAGATTATCGTGCGCTTGCAGAAAGCGGGGTTGATAAAGGTATTTTGTTTGCTGTTAATGAAATTAGAAAATCTTTGCCGCAAAACTTTTACGCAAAACGCAGTAGCACAGATGCTGAAGTTTTAGAACAACAAAAAGATTTTATTTCTGTTATCAATGAAATAAAAACAATGGCTGAAAACATTAAAACACCACAAGACCTTGAAAATATGGGGCTTAAATGGTTGGTGGATAATAAATATTATGTTGTTGATAACGGGAATTTAAGGAAAACTGCTAAATACTACAATAGCTCTGTGTTGGCTGGTTCTAATTATTTAAGCACTATTAGATATTTAGAACGTAATTTTAGCAAGCTTAACGACTTGGCAGAAAGACAGGATTTTCTTGCTGAAAAAAGGGAAATTCCCAAAGGCTATGATATTATTGGTGGAAAAGAAAACCCTTTTAAAAAAAATGTTAATGGCGAAATGGTTGAAGACCCTTCATATGGCATTGCCAAAGGACACGTTATTTTAAAAACAGGCTTTGCCACAAAACAAGAAGCGGTTGATTATTTAAAATCTGCAATTCTTAAGAAAAGGCAAAAAACACGATTTGTACCGCAACAATTGTTAGAAGTGCATCGCATAGGACCAGATTATCGGGAAAATAAAAACGTTAATGGACAAAATTATCTTGATACTTTTGGTTTTAAAGGTGGCGAGTTTGGTAATTGGTTAAATGGAAAAGACCGTCAAGTGTCTTTAAATTATGGGTATGATGCCTTAAAAGACCTTGCTTACGCTTTACAAATTCAAGATACAGACATTTCTTTAAAAAACAATTTAAGCATTGCGTTTGGTGCAAGAGGCGAAGGTTTGTCTGGTGCGGCGGCACATTATGAAAAAGATAGGCGCGTCATCAATTTAACTAAAATGATGGGTGCAGGTTCGCTTGCACACGAATGGTTTCACGCTTTAGATGATTACATTGGTGGATATAATTTAAGTCATTTTGCGACAGAAAACTATTATAAATTGCCAACAAAAACACAAGAAGCGTTAAGGGATCTGGTTACTGCGATGCGCTATCGGGAAGCAACAGAAGCTGAAACAGACCTTGAAAAAATGCATCTACGAGATAGATACGAGCGTTATATTAGTAGAGTAATAGACGGTCAATTTACTCGGTTAATTCAGTTTGAAAATGGTCAATGGACTGAATACGATGAAAAATTTTCAAAACGCAAACCAACGGCAAAAGATGTTGAAAAGTTTAAACGATTAAAACAAAATCTATTAAACAATGCTGATGAAAAAATTATAAATGAATTGTCTGCTTTAAGAAAAGAATTGTTTAATCACGTTATTTCAAAAGAAACAATAACAACCCTTGTACCATATGTTTGGGGGTTGCAGGCTGCAAAAACAAAAGTCACTCAAAAAGCAAAAAAAGAATCTGTCTTTTACAAAAATAGTATTAAGTTTGATTCAATGCATACAAAAGATGGTGATTATTGGCAATCAACAAAAGAAATGGCGGCAAGAGCGTTTGCTACATATGTTGCAGACAAAACTAACAATAGTACTGATTACTTAACAGGGCACGCAGAAAGCGCGGTCGAGATTGGTGTTGATAGCGACGGAAAGGTAACCGTAGTTAGAGCTTATCCTTTTGGCGAAGAACGAATAAAAATAAACAAAGCGTTTGATAATTTGTTTAAAGCTTTAAAAGAAGATGGGTATTTAGGGCAAAAACAACAAGCAAACTTGCCCAAAGACACTCAATATCAACGCAGGGAATATGACACGAACGGCAACAAACTTTCTCAAAAGCAATCAGAATATTTTGCAGATTCTTTAATTACAGATAATAATGGCAACCTTAAAACGGTTTATCACGGCAGCTCAAAAATCTTTACAAAATTTGACCATTCGTTTATTGGCGAACACGGCTCAATGGAAGGTCAAGGGTTTTACTTTACTGATAAAAAAGAAGTGGCAGAAGGCTATCAAAGAAAGGGTGGACAACTGCTTGAAGGTTATTTAAACATCACAAAACCTTTATCAGATAGCGAAGTAACATTACAAAAAGCAGAAGTACGCAAGCTTTTAAGAGAAATTGACCCGACAGGCGATGATATCATCATTAATTATGATTCATTAGGTGGGTTAGGGTATCCTTCCAAAACTTGGTATGAAAGGGCTTTAAACGATACCGTTAATAGTTTGTTTAAGTATAGTGAAACAGACTCTGAAATTCTTGCAGATATATCCAATTCAGGCGGACAGCGAGATGTTATTCTCAAAGTACGCGATATTCTTGGCTATGATGGGTATATTGTTAAAAATAAGTATGATGGTGCAGACGTATATGTTGCTTTTGATTCTAATCAATTTAAACTTGCAAGCAACAAAAACCCAACTGCGGATGAAGACATTCAACTTCAACGCAGGGAAAACCTAACAAACCGAGAAATTCTTGAGTTGATGACCGTTTCCTTTAACGCTGAAGAAATGTCACAACTTACGGATGCAGAGCTTGATGCTTTGGAAATTTTTAAAAAGCAAACAACGGAAATCTACGAACTACAAGAAATGCGGTTACAAGAAGGTGCGGTCTTTGTTGAAAATCAATTTAAAAAAGATGGCGATAGAAAGCTTGCACAAGAAGCAAAAAACAGAGTTGCTATTATTGATGAAAAAATCAAAAAAGCAACAGACAGATTAATGCAAATACAAGAAGCCGAAGTCATCAAAAAGATTTTACCGAAGGCACGCAAAATTGTTGGTAGGTATGAAAGAATTCAAACCAAACAACTTGCTTCACAATATCGTAAAGAAACAAGAGAAAAAATTAACGAGGTTAAAGAACAAGCAAAAGCCGAAAAATTTGATGCTCTTGCAAGATATCGTGAAAGAATGCAAAACGCCGCCACGATTAAAAAGTACAAGGAAAGAATTGAGGCGGATGTTAAAGAGCTTACCAAGTGGATTGTAAGCCCTGACAACAAAAACTATCTTAAGCACGTTCCTGACGTACTAAAAGATGCGGTTGTTCCGTTCCTTGAAAGTATTGATTTTACAAGCAAAAGACAATTACGCGGTGGCGAAGAAACTATTGCGGATAAGAAATTTGTCAAGCAACTTAACACTTTGATGAAGGCATTTAAAGGAACAACTGACGTTGAAAAAATGTATTCGGGGTATTATGATTTACCCGCAGACTTTATAGAAAACCTTCAGTATTTTATTGAAGCAACGCAAGACCTTGTTGGCTCTGTTGGCGGTGACCACATAATTAATAAAATGACCGCTGAAGAACTTGCAAGTTTGTCGAAAGTTGTTAGGGCTTTAAAACATTTTATTCCGCAAGTTAACAAATTCCACAACAACGCAATGTATCAACACGTTTACGAAGCCGGGGATGAAACAATTTCAACATTGAAAAAGATTAAGACATCCATAGCGGGTGCATTAGAAAATTTCTTGTTCTGGAAAAACACGCGTCCTATGGATGGCTTTGAACGTATGGGCAAGGGCGCAAGGTCAATCTTTTTAGGGCTTGAAAAAGGGCAAGAGCAACTTGCAAAAAACACCAAAGAAATTATTGATTTTACCGAAAACGCGTATACGAGAAAAGAAGTTAAAGAGTGGGAGCAAGAGCTTCACACAATAGAAATTGAAGAAAACGGGGAAAAAGTGACTTTCCAAATGACAACTTCTCAAATAATGGGTTTCTATTGTTTAGCAAATCAACAAGACTCGCTCCAACATATGGACAACGGCGGCATTCGTATTCCTACAATGAAAATTAAAGGAAAAAAATACGTCGATTCAGAACACAAAGTTAGCAGAACAGATATAAAAAATATTATATCTAAACTAACTGACCGCCAAAAAGCCGTAGCTGATAAGTTGCAAAAATATATGGCAACAAAAGGTGCTGAATGGGGCAACCACGTTTCGGTAGCAAGATTCGGTGAAAAACTTTTTACCAATCCAGATTATTATCCTATTAATTCAGATGGCAGACATTTGGAATCAATGGCAGATAAAGAGTTATCTGGTGCTTCGTTATATGCATTGCTTAATATGAGCTTTACAAAATCGCGTAATCAATTGGCAAATAACACTATTTTAGTTTATTCTATTTTTGATGTATTTGCGAATCATATGGCATCAATGGCACAATATAACGCAATGGCTTTACCTGTTCTTGATGCTATTAAGTGGCTTAATTACGAGCAAAAAGACACAACTGCGGAAGGGAAACGAATTGTTAAAGGCAGCGTTAAAGGCGAAATGGACAGGGCTTTCGGCGTACCCGAAGAAACAAAAAGCAGCGGCAAAATGGGGTATGCACAATCGTTTGTTTCCAATATTATTAAATCTTTTAACGGAACGGAATCTTTTTTAAGCGCAAACGACTCTTTAGGTCTTAAAGCTTTGCACATCCACAACAGAGCGCAAATTGCTTTCAACCTTCGTGTTGTTGTACAACAGCCACTTTCTATTGTAAGAGCAGGGCAAATAATAAGTTACAAATCAATTTTAAAAGGTTTGAAAGCGTCGCCTAAACAAGCAAAAGCCAATGTGGAAGAAATGCTAAACCATAGCGGTATTGCGTTATGGAAATCGTTAGGGTTTTATGACGTTAACGTTTCAAGGGGATTAACTTCCCTTATAAAGCACGATGAAACATTTATCGACAAAGTTACCGAAGCAGGTATGTTCTTGGCGGAAAAAGCCGATGAAAGAACTTGGGCTGCGATGTGGAGTGCTTGCAAAGAAGAAGTAATAGCAAAAGGAACTGCTCCTACCGATGCAAAATTCTTTGATAAAGTAAACGAGTTGTTTGCAGAAGTTATCCACAAAACGCAAGTAGTAGACAGCACGTTAACCAAAACAGAATTTATGCGAGATAAAGGCTTTTGGTCAAGGGCTATGTCTTCGTTTATGTCAGAGCCAATTACATCAGCAAGTATGGTTTTTAATGCATTCTTTAAGTACCGCACGGATTTGCAAAGGGGTATGTCGCCCAAGCAAGCGTGGGAAAACAACAAGAATAACATTGGTAGAACTGTTCTTGTATACGGGCTTTCGGCAACGCTTCTTGCGGTTGCTCAATCCTTTATGGATGCGGCAAGAGATGACGACGACTACGAAACATACCTTCAAAAATTTGGCGAAGCTCTCAAGAGTAATGTTGTTGACGAAGCAAGTTTATTAAGCAAAATACCTATTGTTAAAAATCTTTTAGAGTTTGCAAAGGAAATGTTGGCAACGTGGACTGATTTGGATATTTACGGAAACGAACCGCCTACAGTATTTGCTCAATGGTGGGATGGTTTTGTAAAAGGTAGCAAAATTCTTCACGATAAAATTACAGGCGAAAACACAAACTACACATACTATGGAGCTATTTTTAAATTACTACAAGGCGTGTCTGGGATATCTGGTTTACCAATTGCCAATATCACAAGAGAAATTGTTACGCTTTTGAATAACACGGTAGGGCGTTTTGCACCAAGCCTTAAAATAAAATCTTACGATCCGGGCGAAAAGAATTCCATTAAGTATGCATATCGTGATGGGTACTTAAGCGAAGAAGAAGCCATCGACCTTTTGGTTAAGCAAGGCATGGACAAAGATGATGCATATTTCTTCATTCAACAAGAAGGTAAATACGATGCTTTGTATGAATCAATACTTTCGGGTGAAGGCTATGCAGAAGCAGTTGAACATCTTACTGAACACGGCGTGACTATGGACAATATCACAAGCACCGCACGAAGCCAAATCCACAAGTGGCTTAACGAAGCAACTATAACACAAGACAAGGCAATAGAATTGCTTGTGACTTATGGCGAACTTAAGAAAGACGTTGCTCAAAGCAGGGTAGAATTTTGGGTTGTCAAAAACGAAAACAATCTTGAAGGGTTTACCGAAGCCGCATACAATAAATATCTAAAAGAATGCGCTAAATCCGGTATGGATGTTAAAGTATTCTATAACGCGTGGCAGTATAAAAATGAAGTTGACGACAAGCGCAAGACATTAGACTACATCTACACGTTAGACATCCCACAAAATCAAAAACGAGCATTAATTATGTGCTTTTATTAAGGAAAAGACATCAGAGAAAATTCTCTGATGTTTTTTTTGTTAAGGGGTAGATAAATCAAAAAACGTAGTTTACAATATGTGTGTACGAACACGGAAGGAGCTTATATATGGCAGTTAAACCATCAGTATTAAGATTTAGCATAGACTTGCAAAATTACGATAGACCATTTGTTGTTAATGTAAAACAAGGCACAAATAAAACAAAATTAGTTATTACTATCTTGGATGGTGGTGCGCCTTATCTTTTTGAAGAAGACGCGCAAGTTACATTTACGCAAGTTACACCAGATAAAAACATCGTTGCGGCTATATGCACGATAGAAGACAATTTAATTATATTAACCTTACCAGACGATTCTACCGCTGAAGAAGGCGAAAGCGATTGTGAGTTTACATTAACTGATAGCGACAACAATGCAATCACATTGCCACACATTACTTTATATACCCACAAATCATTACTTCACGAATATGCTTCAACCGCTATTCACAGCGATAGTTTTAACGTTCTTACGGCAGCGACAACTGCTGCTTTAACTGCCAGAAAACAGGCGGAAGAAGCGGCAGAACAAGCAAACGATATTTCAGAAGAATTAACCCAAAAGTTAGCCGCAGGAGAATTCAACGGCAAATCCGCCTATGAAATTGCAAAAGAAAATGGCTTTAGTGGTAGCGAAGAAGATTGGTTAAAAGCAAGAAATCCGTCAGTTGATGGACACACGTTAATCTTACCATATGTAGAATTAGGGGAATAAATAAATGGAATTAAAATTAGTTTTAGGGGAAAATCGACTTGTGAGAATCCCGGAAGCAATAATTGCTGAAGAAAAAGAAAATGTTCTTATCAAGTTAGAATCTTCAATTTATGATTTAGGTAAAGTAGCCGTTACCATCAAGAACGGCTTTAAGCAAAAAAGTAAAATCGTTAAAACAGGTTACATTGATATTACAGAGTTTTGCGAAAGGGCTTGTAAGATTGATATCAAGGTAGACTTAATCGCGCAAGGTTATGACATTAAATCTTGGTATTTAGAGCCTATTTTGGTTAGGGAAATTGACAAAAAGTTTGAGTTAATTCCTGAAATCCACGCAATGGAAGAACGTCTTGAGATTTTATCTAAAGATATGGACAAAGTTAAAAAATATTTATTTGATATAGTTTAAGGAGCAACTATGAAGAAAAAACTTATTGCATTGTTAGTTATTGCGCTTTTGTTTGTGCTTACTCTGTCTACATCCGTAACCGCGTTTGCGGAAGAAACGACAGAAAATACAGAAACAACTGAAACCACGGAAGAACCTACTGAAGAACCTACCGAAGAACCAACGGAAGAACCTACAGAAAATGGACTTTCTCAAGAAGAATTGGACAAAATTGCTTCCATTTTGGTGGATAAAATCCAAAATACGACGGGTTTATCTTCTGATGACGTTACAGGCATTTCCGCTAAACTTTACGAGCTTTTAGGCGGCAAGATATCTGAAACCGTTATTATTATTGTTGTTTGTTTAGTTGCTTTTGCTATTACTGTTGCGGGCGTATATATTACCAAATCGTTTAAACTAAAAGCAAGCAACAAAGAAATCAACGCCTTAAAAACGCAGTACAACAACCTTGCAGAGTTCCTTGAATCCTTTAAGGGCGATAAGGTCAGCAAAGAAGTTGTCGATGCAGTTAAGCATTTGGTTGAAGGCGTTAAAACAGCCGACACCGAATACCTTGCTAAAATATCAGGCGAACTTAAGACAATGCACGAACTATTAATTGCTGAAGGCAAAGCAATGATGATTGCTTGGGGTAATAAAGTTGGTGGTGTTAACGAAGTTTTAGCCAAAGCACCAGAACAATCTGCCGTTGATGCCGATGAATTGTACATCAAAGAGCTTGAAGACGTGATCAAGAAAACGCATTCAGAAGATGCTGAAGCCTTGCTTATAGAACTTAAAAAGAAAGCGGGGGTGTAGGGTATGACTAATAAAGGCAAAGCCGTTATTTATACGATTTATTCTTGCCTTTCTTATCTTGTTGTAATGTCAATCCTTTTTATTTGGAAATGGGACGAATACATTTCTGAACAAGGCACAAAGATTGGAATGTTTGGCATTATAGTCATAAGCCTTGTTATTTTGTGCTTAAGGTCAAAAATTATCAAGTTGATTGAGCATAGCAACCTATTGTTTTTGTTTTCATTTATTGGGTTTGCGTTCTGCTTTTTTGTAGAGTCACTAACCGCCGAGCTTAAAATTATTTTTGGGTTTACAATGCTCGGCTCTGCTTTAAGTAGCGTCTTTGACAGAGTAGTTAAAGTGTATCAACAAAATTCATACAAGATTATAGATGGGATTAGAACACCAAACAAAGACAAAGCCTTGCCCGAAAAAGAAGCTTGGCAAAGGGCGTTTGGTATTAACTTCAAGGCAGAATAATTATGGAAAAATTTAAAATCGAAGAAACGGCTGCGCGTAGAAATACGCGCACGACAATATCTTTTTTTACTCGGCAAAAGTATATTCTTCTTTCAATCCTTATTTTTATATGTACCATCGCAGTTAAGATATTAGCCGTTGACATTGATATGGAAACGGGCTTACGGGAATTAACCGTTCAAATCGTTGCATTAGCAATGCTTACATATAGTGGGTATTGGGTGATGATGGATTTCGGCAAAGAAAAAGGGTTTATTTCCACAAACTACGTCGGTGCAAAAGCGTATTACGACAAAACCAAGGAAAAGGTTGCGGAAAAGCGTTACAATGCACGACTTGGGGAATTTTGCAAGTACAAGCGAAAAGAAATTACCGAAGAACGTCGGCAAGAATACATTATGGACACCACCGTGTCCTATGAAAAATATCTAAAAGAACTTAAAAACAAAGACAAAGCCACCTTGCTTGCGAGTGGGTTATCAAAAGCGGAAATAAAACTTATTCGCAAAGCTGACCAATACAAAGCACCACACTTACAAGCTTCAATGCTTTGGGTAAACAAAACCTTTGAAGAACAATTTGCCTTAATTTCAAAAAGCGGTAAACGTCAAATGACAATTCACCGCGTTAAAAAGGGTATTATAACTGCTATTATGGTTGTAATATCAGGGTCACTTTATGCAAGCGCAATTGCTAAATTAGATTGGACAATTATCTTCCAAGTATTATGTCTTTCATTAAATATGTATTTTGGCTACAGGGACGGCTTTGATAGTTTTGCCGTGGTAGAAGCCGAGCGTTACGCTTGCAAGGGCGAACTATTAGATGAAGCGTATTTTTATTGCGAAACAAATATGCCGATTTTAGAAGAAAATGTTACCAAAATGTTACCAAATACCGAAAAACCGCAAGATGTAGTGTAATATTTCCTCCATATTAATACTATATATTGTGTAATAAAAAGTCCCTTACTTTCCGCCAAACAAAAAAACCGCCTAAAATTGGCGGTTTTTTCCTTTATTTAGCAGTTTTAAAGCCATTTTTGGTTGCAAATCTGCTATTTTTTTATTTTCTTTGTGTTGTATTGTGCTGTAGTTTGGTGTAGTGTGTTACCAAAAATGTTACCACGATATTAAATAAGGTCGATGATTTTCTTTTTATCTTCTTCGTAAAGGTGACCATATGTTTGAAGTATTTGCGAAACCGAGTCCCCGATTAAGTCAGCCACCACATAAACCGATGCTCCCAAGTTAATGCACATTGACACAAAAGAGTGCCTTAAGCAATGCATATGGATAGGGGGAAGGTTGGATTTCTTCAGGTATCTCTCAAACGCGTGAACAAGGGTGCTTTCGCTAATGGGGTGTTCACCGCCAAAATAGAAAGGTGCTTGTGGCGTGTATTCTTTAAGAATAGGTTTTAATGGTTTGGGAATAATACTTGTGCCGCGCTTTTCGTTTTTTGTGGTTGATATAAGATATGGTGAGCCGTCAACCGTTTTGCGAGAGTAGGTTTTGGTAAAATGGATGCGGTCTTCAGGTACGTCAGTATTATTTAAGGCAAGAACTTCC
>JAFVWA010000118.1 GCA_017501885.1 Clostridia bacterium
GGGTACAAAAAACCAAGCCCCCACAAAAGGGACTATCATAATCCTTTGTTCCCACTATTTGATTATAGTTTTATTTAAGAATACCTTGCCGCATATTTTTTACTCCTTTTTTGGAATGATGCTATTATATCACATTAGTTTGGTAATGTCAAGAATTTTGTGTAAACACCTTGTAAATTTTTTTGCGAATTAGATAAATAAATCAGTCAATTGAGCTTGAGCAAGAGCAAAACCCTTATGTATGCGTTCTTCGCTTTCTCGGTTGTATTCCAACACAATCCCGCAAATAAATCGCTCCAACGAGGCTTCGTTTGGAAATTGTACTTTTTTCTTGCATTGACTTTTTATTTGCTTATTGAAATTTTCTATTAAATTCGTTGTATATATGCTCGGACGAATACTTTCAGGAAAATCATAAAAGCTGAAAAAGCTCGTTACGTCACTCAATCTTTCCACTAATTTCGGATAAATCTTTCCGTACTTCTCACAAAATCGTACCAATTCCGTCATCGCAGCGTCCACGTTTTTCTGTTCGTGAATGCGTTTAAAGTCTTTCATTACCTGTAATTTATCTTTTGCTCTCACGTATTTCATCACGTTTCTTGCAAGATGCGTCCAACAGGTTTGGTGTTTTGCTTTCGGAAAGGTTTGTAATAGTTCTTCCCGTATGCCCGTTAAACCATCCGTTACGAATAGAAGAACCTGCTCCAACCCTCGTTCCTTTAAGTTATTGAGCATATAAGTGTAGTTTTCTGCTCGTTCTTGGGGATATAAGGCGTAATCCAGAACTTCTTTGGTGCCGTCTTCCGTTATTCCCATAATGATATGTAAAGCTTCTTTTTCTACGCTATCCCGTCTTACGTTTAAATAGGTCGCATCGCAATATAAAACAACGAAACGCTTGGAGATAGATCTATTATGAAAAGCGGATACTTGTTCTTGGACGGTTTGCGTAATGTTGCTAATCGTTTGGCGAGAATAATAATGTCCGTACATCTTTTCTATGAGCTCGGCTATCTCACGGGTGGTAACGCCTTTACTATACATGAGAATAACCATTTGTTCCAAGGAATCGTCCGAACGGGCGTGAGAAGGCAAGGTTTGCTGTTTGAAATTGCCTGCTCTATCCCGAGGGATAGAGAGATTGAGTTCGCCGTACTTGGTTTGGAAAGTGCGTTTGTAATAACCGTTTCGAGAATCGCCGGTGTTGTAACCGTCTTTGGAATATTTTTCGTAGCCTAAAAAGCAGTCCAATTCCGTTTCGAGGAGTTGGTTAAAAGCTTTTTCGAGTTCGATACGAAAAATTTCTTTAACGGACACATTATTTGATAGATTTTTTATGAGTTCTGTGGTAAAATCATACATAAGAGAGTTATTCCTTGTGTTTGTTGTTTTTAGCTACTTAACATTATACAAGGTTTTAACTCTCTTGTCCTTTTTTTAGAGAGTGTTTACACAAAATATTTTACACTATCCATCATTAGGTGTTTTATCAATTATAGCATAATTTTTACGGCTTTTCAACAAAATATTATAGTCCGCAGACTATTTTTTGAGATAATAATTATCCTTCAAAGATTGCTTAAGACCACGAACCGCATCGAGAAGAAGCCGACGCTCGTAATTTGTACAATCTTTCAATATGTATTCAAGTTCCGCCACGCAGGCATTAAGCTGATTATCAAGCGAGTCGCACAAAAGCGCATCGGCAGTAACCCCGAGTGCGTTTGCCACTGATACGAGAGTTTCAAGACTCATACATCTTGTGCCGTTTTCGATA
>JAFVWA010000119.1 GCA_017501885.1 Clostridia bacterium
ATTTGAATTTAAAGAAGTTAAATTAGATAGTAAAACTGCTGTTTTTGTCCCACAAGATAATGTCAATAAAGAAGAATATGATAAAGGTGTTTCTTTAGTAGATTTATTTAATATTTACTCTGCAGGTATAGTGATGGGCAGAGACTCTTTGTGTGCGCAAAATAGCAAAGAAGATATTGAAAAAATTATTTTAGACTTTAAGACTAAAGATGAAAACGATTTAAGAGTTAAATATAGTTTAGGAAAAGATACTGATTGGAAAGTTGGAGAAGCAAAAAAAGATATTGAAAGTGGTGTTGGTAAACCTGTAGAAATTGCGTATAGAATTTTTGACAATAGATGGACTTATTATTCAGGCAAGCAAAATGGCTTCCATTGTCGTTCTCGTTCTGAGGTAATGTGTAATTTTGCTAACGATGAAAATAATTTAGGGCTTGTTTTTTCAAGAGGTGATTCTTCGGCGAGGAAATTTTCAAATATTTTAGCGATAGATAAAATTGTTGATGCGCATATTTTAGCAGGTCCTAGTATAGCTTCAATTGCGACGTTGTATATTGCACCTGATGATATTTCAAAAGAACGCACTGTTAATTATAACGTTGCTCCGTTAAAAACTTTAACGCAAAATCTTTCGCATAACGTTAGCGAAAAAGACGTGTTTAATTATTGCTATGGTGTTTTATACAATCTTGCGTATAGAGAAAAGTTTAATGATTTATTAAAACTTGATTATCCTAAAGTTTCTATCCCTGCAAATCAAGAAGAATTTGATAAGTTTGCAATGGCAGGTAAACGCTTAATTGAATTGCACTTGATGAAAGCAAACGTTTCTAAAGAGCTTGATTTAGAACTTGACGAAACACAAAATTTATCTATTGAGCAAGTTAAATATCAAGATGGCAAAGTTTATATTAATAAAGTAACGGCAATTTGTGGTATAACTGAAGAGGTTTGGAATTACTTTATAGGTGGCTATCAAATAATAGATAAATGGTTAAAAACTCACAAAGGCGAAGTTTTAGACTATGATAAATTCAGCCACTTAAAGAAAATCGTTGCAATAGTAGAAGAAACTATAAAGATACAAAAGACATTATAAAAAAAGGTAAATAATGAGAAACTTTTCAGAACTTAGTTATGAATTCATAAAATGGAAAAATACGGTTAATAAGAGGAATCGTTATTTTACTAAAACTGACTTATTAAGGTTATTGTATGATAATGATAAAATTTTTTCCTATGATGTGTTACAAGGTGATATATTTTACAGAGGGAGGATTTTTAATTTAGATGATATCGTTTCAAATAATAATCAATACATAGAGTGGGTTGATTCAAACGAAAAAACTTTTCAAGGATATGGCAAAAGAGATTCTGGCGCACCTATCGCAAAAACAGCTACAGAAGGTCGTTTAAACGGAAAAGGTATTTCTTTTCTTTATGCTTGTAATAATGTAGAAACGGTTATTTATGAGTTGAGACCAACAAAAGATGAAAAAGTGTCGATAGCTGAATTTGTCGTAAAAAGAAATTGTATTTTCGCCGATTTAACTAGATTTAAATCTAATAAAATAAATGACGCACGTCTTGCTGATTTATTGAGACTAATTGCTGATGAGTTTTCTACACCTCATTATGCTGGGCATAATTATGCTTTTACACAATATCTAGCTGGTCATTTTATGAATATGGGGTTTGATGGAATAATATTTTCAAGTTCGCTAAGCCCACAAGGAGAAAATTTTGTATTTTTTCACCCTAATGACTGCGAGGCTGTTAGTTCACGACTATTTATGGTTGAGGATATTTCAATCAAATTCAATTCATTGACACGTAAGGATTTTCGTTTTTTATAAAAGTTAAAATAATTACAGAGGATAAATATGTCAAAAGAAAGATATACGCTTACTCTTAAAGGTAAAATAATAATAATTTTATATGCAATAACAGTGGTTGTTGTTTTATCGCTAATACTACTTAATTGTTTAGCTCTAGCAAGTTTAGAAAATATAGAAACAATTAACATATCTACTACAATAATAGCTTCAGTTACATTTATTATTGCTTCTATTCTACAAGTATCTAGAGTAATTTTAAAGAAGCAACATAAGAACAATGAGATTTTTATGGAAGATGTTTTATCTTGGGGATTGACAGTTGCTTTATGCTTTTTAGCTTTGAGAATAGTATTAAATGGTGACAAATATATTTACACTATTTATACGGCAGTAATGGCTATCACACTAATATTATTTCTCACTAAAGAAATGTTTGCTATTTCCTTTGTGGAAGAAAAAAGTAGGAACTACGTTGCTTTTAAAATTTTGCTATATACATTAATTTTTTCGCTTGCAATTGTTTATATTGTTTTGTTTTTTAATGCTTTATTTGAAAAAGAAATCGCAAGCCAAATAATTACAATTATAGCAAGTATTCTTGGTGGACTGCTTACCTTGAGTGGTGTGGCTTGGACAATAAAAAGTAACAATAAAGATAGGAAAGCCGATTTGGAACGAATTGAGAACGAGCGTAAAGAAGAAGAAAGAAAAAGAGCAAAACCATATTTTGCCTTAAAAACGGTAGAATATCATGAAATCATTCAGCTAAATTGTTTAGTTCGTTTTTATGATGGGTGGGATGATGAAGAAAATAATGAGATGGTCAAATTTCATAACAGGATTGTTGCAAAGATTATTAATTCGCCATTGTCGGTTTCCATTGTCGAAAAAATATATCATGATAATAGGTGGTGGGATGCAGTAGCTAATAAAACCATACTGCCAAAGGATGATGAAATGCTTGAGTTTTACTCAAATACAACAAAAAATATTTTTTTGCAAGTGTGTGACGTTTTGGGTAATAATTATTATTATGAGTTAATTCTTCTTAATCAAGATTTTATTTTGGATGGCATGCATTTTTATACTATAAAAGAATTTAGGGAAGTATCAAATAGAGAAATCCATAAAATAACAAACGACACCCCCTAATTTTCCTTTTCTTTGCCGAAGAGCATTAGGAAAATTGAGTAGGAAATCATTAGTCCGCCTGAGATAAGATAGTAAATCTTTATGGGGGCGAAAAAACTAAATAAACAAAAGGTTACGCCAAAAATTAAAAACTTTTTGGCGTTCTTTTTATATAAAAGTTCTTTTTTTATTATAGGTTTTTTTCTTTCAGTATAAAACGCCGAGTAGTCAACATTTGGTAAAAGTCTTTTTTCCGAAAGAAGATTATACACGTCTTCGCTATTTTTAAGCACGACTTTTCCATTAAAACGCTCGGCAAACTCAATAACTTCTTTATCAAAAGACTCAGAATAAATCTCTGCAAACTCTCCGCCCAAGTTAAACGCCTTAACTACGTCCGATTTACTAACTTTTTCAAATGCAAACTTAAACAAAAACCCCTTGTTTTGGCTTTTAGAATAATATCCACCGTTTACCATTTTTCCGTCGGTAATTTCTAAGGCGTTTAGCAAAAGTTCGTCTAAACTTTTTTTATCCATAAGGTTAAGCGCGGTGAGTGTTTTTGATATTTGCTTTTTTCCAAACGAGGCTTTGCTCTTTTTTTGGCGACTGCTAAGCATTTTTTTAACTGAAAACAGAGTAAATATACCGCTTAAACTAATTGCAATAACAACCGAATAGGGGTGGGGAACAAAATAGTTTAGAAAGATTATTCCTAAAATGAAAAAGCCAATAAAGACGAAAACTCCGTCTAAGAAAAGAGATACAAGGTTTATTCTCATAAAAACCCCCGAAAAGTTTTTTTAAGAATTTTTCCCCGAATTTTAAATTATAAACTCTTTTGATAATATTTGCCTTTCTAATTGATTTTATTGTGTTTTTGTGAGATAATAAAAGCATGGAAAGGGTAGCAATATTTGGCGGAACGTTCAGTCCCGTTCACAAGGAGCATATAGCGGTTGCAAAGCAAGCGGTTAAAGAGTTAAATCTTGACCGACTTATAGTTATGCCCACCTTTTTGCCACCCCACAAAAGCGCGCCCACCGAGAGCGGTCAGGATAGAATCAACATGCTAAAACTCGCCTTTTTAGGGGAAGACAAAATTGAAGTTAGCGATTTTGAACTTCAAAAAAAAGGCACGAGTTACACTTACCAAACGGTAGAGCATTTTAGTAACTTAATTGACGGGAAGCTTTATTTTATCGTGGGCGGAGATATGCTTGAGAACTTTAAGCATTGGAAAAACCCCGAAAGAATTTTATCGGCATGCACTTTGGCTTGTTTTGACCGAGAGTATAGCGACGTTGATTTTGAAAAGGAAAGGGAATATTTTGTAAAAACGTGGCAAAAAGACTTTGTTAAACTTAGTTACGTTGGAAAAAATATGTCTTCTACCAAAATTAGGGTATATAATCGCTTTGGTTTGGATATAACGGATATGACTGACCAAAAAGTTTGCGAGTATATCAAAGCAAACAACTTGTATCAAGGGGACGAGTATTCGGAGTTCGTAAAAAAAAGCCTTACTATAAAAAGGCTTATTCACACGGCTGAAGTGGTGCTATGCGCCTTAAAAAAAGTTAAAGAGTTGGGGCTTGACGAACAAAAGGTCGTAACGGCGGCAACCTTGCACGACTGTGCAAAGTATATTGACTACAAAACGGTTGACGGCTTTATAAAAGACGACGACCTTCCCGAGCCTGTTATCCACGCGTTCTTAGGTGCGTTTATTGCACAAAATATTCTTAAAATAAAAGACCAAGATATAATAAACGCCATTCGTTACCACACGTCAGGCAGGGTAGGAATGAGCGTTTTGGAAAAGTTGATATTCGTTGCGGATATGCTTGAAGATGGCAGAACTTACGAGGGCGTTGACACTTTAAGACAGTTCTACCAAGGCGATTTAGACGTTTGTTTTAGGGAATGTCTAAAAGAAGAAATGATTCATTTGATAAATAAAAAACAGTATATATATCGTTTGACGCTCGACGCGTTTGATTATTATGTTACGAAAGGAGAAAAATAATATGGATGCAAAAACTTTTGCTAAGGAAATTTGTGAAATTTTAGGCAAGCACAAAGCCGAAGACGTCGTTATGATAGACGTTAGGGGCAAGACCGAAGTTGCCGACTACTACGTAGTTGCTGGCGGACGTTCGATGACTCATACGAGAGCGCTTATCGACCACGTTGAAGAAGAAACTGAAAAGATAGGCTTTTCTGCCATAAGACGCGAAGGCGTTAGAGAAGGC
Source organism: Clostridia bacterium (assembly GCA_017501885.1). Classification (GTDB taxonomy): domain Bacteria; phylum Bacillota; class Clostridia; order Christensenellales; family Borkfalkiaceae; genus UBA1259. Next base: position 5,225 of record JAFVWA010000119.1, read on the forward strand.
AGATGGGCAGTTTTAGATTACGGCGACGTTATCGTGCATATTTTCAACGACGAATCAAGACTTTTCTATCATTTAGAAAGCCTTTGGGACGACGGTAAAAACATAACCAAGTTCTAAGACGATTTCTTAAAATAAATTCTATCGGCAATATCGGGGTCTATCTCAATAGTCCTAACCGTTTTGGGTTTTCGTTTTTCCGAGTGTGGTTTAACCTCGGGTGGTGGCGGTTGTTTCTTTGCAAAATACCCTTTTAGGGTATAATAAACGCTTTTTATTCCCACAACTAAAAGTAGAGATATTATAAAAAGCGTAGCAGTTGTGAACGCGCCTACTATAAAAGAGATAATCATACTTACATATTAAAGGCAAACTTTTCGAAAAAAACAAAAGTATTTGCCCTTTATTGCAATATAAAAACGAAATTTAAAGGAGTATTTTATGCAAGAGATTGAAACCCCCGTATGCCAAAATGAACAAACTTTATATTTAGAGCAAGGCTCGCTTGCCGAGATAAAAGACACTCCCCAAAAAACTTCGCCAGATTTTCCTGAACTGTTAGGAAAAAGTGAAGACAAGTTAAAAAGGGAGTTTTATTTTTACCAAGTTCGCGAACTTATGCAAAAGGTTGGTCTTCACGTGAGCAGTCAAAAGACGCTTGGCGAGATTGAAGACAACATTAAGCAAGCGAGAAATTTAGGTGTAAAAGACATTTTAGTAACGCCTTTTTACTATTCGGTCGTAAAGAGTTTAAAGCTTCGCGATAGAAAAGCTTTATCTATCGGCGTTGCGGTAGATTACCCGCTTGGAGAAAATGGGTTAAAAGGAAAGGTCGCAGACGTAAAAGAAGCGTGCAAAAAAGGCGCCGACTACGTATTTTGCTCACTTGCTAAAAACTCGTCTTCGCTCTCTTGCTTTGGTGAAGAAAAACGCAAGGCGATTAAGTGTAGAAAGGCTTGCAAAAAGCCGTTCGGCTTGATAGCGCAAGCGTCGCTCGAAGAAGCCGAACTCATAAGAACGGTAAAAAACACCGATTCGCTTCGCGCGAGCGCAATAGTAATTCAGGGAAGCGCTAAAGATGTGCACGCATTAAAAGACGCCGTTCGCACGGCTGTCCTATACAAGGGCAAGAGAAACGTTTACGTCATTACCGACGTGATAAGCGCAGAAGACCTTGCGGTGCTTATGGAAAGCAAGGCGGATAAGGTGTTTACACCACACGCGCACTTGATTGCAAAACAACTTAACGAGCGCGCTACCTTTTATTCGTAAAACGCTTGCCAAATAGAAAAGTATTGGTTATAATAAAAGCATAAATAATAAATTCTTTGGGGCGGGGTGAAATTCCCCATCGGCAGTCAAGTCTGCGAGCCTTTTTTTGGCTGATACGGTTTAATTCCGTAACCGACGGTTATAGTCCGGATGGGAAAAGAATTGATAGCAGTGGTTTTTCCACGCTTTTTAGTTGCCTTTTTATGCCCCTTTGAATTTAAAAGGGGCTTTTATTATGCAACAAAAACAAAACTTCTTAAAGTATTTTTCCACTCGTAACATTGCTCTTATGGCAATACTTTCGGCAATATCCTTTATCCTTTACATGTTTGTAAAATTTCCATTGCCATTTATGTTTCCAGGATTTTTGGATATGCAGTTTTCTGATCTTCCCGCACTTCTTGGCGGATTTGCCATAGGCCCGTTTGCAGGTGGTGTTATAATAGTCGTTAAGTGTTTGCTTAAAATGCCTTTTTCTTCAACTGCATGCGTTGGCGAACTTGCAGATATAATCGTTGGGCTTGCATTCGTTCTTCCCGCCGCCTTTTTCTACAAGTATAACCGCACCAAAAAAGGCGCCATTCTTGCAATGGTGTTAGGAACGACTATAGCAATCGCCGTTTCGCTTTTTGCAAATAGATTTATCTTAATTCCTTTCTTTGCAAAAGAATATGGCATGGGAGCAGTAGTTGGAATGATGCAGTCTTTATATCCTGCAATCACCCCCGAAAGCGTTTACGATTACTATATTCCACTCGCAGCGTTGCCCTTTAACGCGTTAAGGTGTATAGTTTGTTCGGTGATAACTTATTTTGTTTATAAACCTGTTGCTCGTGCAATGCGTTGGGAAAGAAAAAAACCGACTGAAAAAGAACAAGCAGATAACCCCAATCAAAAAGATTAACTAAAACTAAAAAATCAATTTACTTTTAACCCGCTTGGGTTTATAATGTTTATATGGAATATATTTCTGAAAACAATATTAAAACGCAACAAATTGCCTTTGAATATGCCAAAACCCTTAAAAAGGGGGACGTAGTGTTGCTTTCTGGCGACCTTGGTGCGGGTAAAACTGAATTTGTTAAAGGTGTTGCTAAGTATTTTGGGTTTGACGGGGTAACGAGTCCTACGTATGCCTACCTTAACATTTACGGTGATTTTATATATCATTACGACTGTTACCGTTTAAGTAGTGGAGAGGACGCTGAACTCTTAGGGCTTACCGACTACTTTAACGGGGATAATATCTGCTTTATAGAGTGGGCGGAAAATATTGAAGACGCCCTTCCAAAAGAAACAAAAAAAGTAACCATTCAAAAAATAGACGAAAATACGAGAAAAATTATTCTATGAATTACCTTGCGATAGACACGAGCGGAAAAAATCTTACCATAGCGCTCAGCGTTAACGGAAAACTTTATACCTACGACGACAAGGAATGCGGAGTAAATCATTCGGTAGCCATTATGCAAAAGATAGAAGACCTATCTATAACCGCTCAGTTTGATTTAAAAAACGCAGACTTTTTTGCGTGCGTTACGGGTGCAGGTTCTTTCACGGGAATAAGGATAGGCGTTTCTACCGTAAAAGCGCTTTGTTTTGCATATAAAAAACCCTGTCTTAATATAACTTCGTTCGATACTCTTGCATATAATAAACAAGGTGGAAAGGTGCTTGCCGTTATAGACGCTAAGCACGACTGTTATTACGTTTGTGGATATAACGACCAAAAGGTAGATTATCCACCTGCGTTCGTAACCTTGGAACAGTTAAAGCAACTGACAAGCGAATACTCATTAGTTGCAAGCGAAGACTTGCAAACGGTTGAGTTTGAAAAGGTAAGCGTTTTGCAAGGTTTAATCAAAGCAGTTGAATTAAAGAAAGGCGAGATAACCCTAGACTTAGAAAGTTTAGTTCCCCTATACGTTAGAAAGAGCCAAGCGGAGGAAGGCAGATGACCTTTACCAGCCTTTCTGTGGAATTAGTTGACTGCATAGTCCAACTTCAAAACTCATGTTTTCCCGACGGTTGGGATAAAAAAATGCTCTTAGACGGCTTAAATAACGGGCTTTTAGGTATAGTGGCAATCGATAACGATGAGATTTTAGGGTTTATCACATACTCTAAAAATATTGACTTTGCAGAGATTAACGATATTTTAGTTGCCCCCGCATTTAGAAGACAAGGGCTTGCTAAACAGTTGTTAAATAGAATAGAACTTTTACTTAAAGAGAAAACACAAAAAATCTTTTTAGAAGTAAGGGAGAGCAACTTTCCTGCAATAAACCTTTACAAAAGCGCAGGCTTTAAGCAAATTTCGGTTAGAAAAAAATACTATTCGGATGGCGAAAACGCGTTGGTTATGCAGAAGGAGTTGTAAAAACGGAAAACCAAGTTCGTAAAGAAAAAAAGAAACAACTTTTATTTTTACACGGATATTTATCCACGGGCAAATCGTTTTATTACCAAACGGAATTTTTCAAAAACGATTATGAAGTTTTTGCTCCCGACCTTAAAGGCTTTGGCGAAAACGCACAAATGGAATATCCTTATTCTTTAACCGATTACGTTAAGAGCGTTAAAGAATATATGCAAAAAAATTGTATAATTTATCCACACGTTATAGCGCATTCGTTCGGCGCAAGAATAGTTATAAAAGCCTTGTCCGAAGACAAAGACCTTTTCGATAAGGTGGTAATAACGGGTGGGGCAGGGTTAAAACCTAAAAACTCATTCAAAAAAACGATTAAAAAAGCGGTGTTTAGAACTCTAAAACCTTTTTTAGGGAAAGAGCGATTAGCAGGGTTTTATTCTAAGGACTATCTTGCGCTTTCCCCCGTGATGAAAGAGAGTTTTATTAAAATAGTAAACGAGCATCTTGACGATAAACTTGTTTTGTTAAACGGCAAAAAGATGCTTTTGATATACGGCGAAAAAGACGATCAAACGCCATTATATATGGCAAAGCGAATAAACCATGCGGTAAGGGAAAGTATACTTTCCGTTTATAAAAACGCAGGGCATTTTGCGTTTGTTGATTGTCCGCTTAAATTCAATTTGGAGGTAAAGGAGTTTTTACTCTCTTAACTGTATGTTTCCAACTGATATAAGTGTTTTTTCTGAAATATTCACCACGAAAAACATGATTGCTTATCTTTCCCTTTCGGTAATAAGCAGTATTTTGCTATTTCTTTGTTCGTTAAAATTCATTCTCGTTTTGCAACAGAGTGGATATAAGAGCAAGAGATATTTTAAGTGGCTTGGCGCAAGGGAAACCCCCTATCTATCAAGGCTTATGCTTTTATGCCTTTTAGGATTCTTGTTTTTCTGCGTGCTTTCAATGTCGTTTACCCCATTGCTTGGTAAAATTTTTGCTTCCTACGTTGGTTTTATATCTTACTTTTTGTTTTCTACTCTTTACATTAACACCGAAAAACACGTAAACAAAAAAGTTCCTTTAAGAAAGACGGCAAGAATCGTCAGGTTTTCTATATGCTACTCGATAGTTCTTTTAGCGGTAAACCTTGGAGTTATGTTGCTACTTGACTTTTTGGCTTTTAAGATAGGAAGCGAAGTAGTTGCTATTTTAAGATATTCAATAATTTGCGCGTTGCCATTCTTAACCCCATATTTAGTATTTGTAGTTCATATTTTGACTTATCCGTTAGAAAGGGTTATTTCAAGATACTATATAAGAACTTCAACAAGAAAACTCTATCGTTCCCAAGTGCTAAAAATAGGTATCACGGGAAGTTACGGAAAGACGAGCGTAAAGGAAATTTTAAAGACTATACTTTCTCAAAAATATAGAGTTTTAGCGACGCCGTCGTCGTATAACACCCCGCTCGGAATAGCCTTGTCGGTAAAACAACTCGACAGCACGCACGACGTGTTTATTGCGGAAATGGGTGCGAGAAGCAAAGGCGACATTCGCACGCTTGCCAACATGGTTAAACCTATGTATGGCGTGCTTACGGGCGTAAACAACCAACACTTAGAAACTTTCGGCAGTTTGGAAAACACAAAAGACACCAAATACGAATTATTTGAAGGGTTAGACGTTGGTGGGGAAGGTTTTTTCTCTGCGGATAACTCTGGCTCGTTAGAACTTTGCAATAGATTTGGTGGTGAAAAATACCTTGCAGGTATAAACGGCGAAAACAACTTGGTTACGGCAACTGACGTTATCGTCGATTCAAGGGGAACGACTTTTACCCTTAACATAAAGGGCGAACAGCCTGTTTCTTGCACGACCGTTCTTTTGGGGAAACACGCAGTTTCAAACATTTGTCTTGCGGCGGCGGTTGCGTATAAGATAGGTTTAACCCCACAAGAAATTGCAATGGGTATTAACAGAATACAAACCATAATGCATAGATTAGAACTAATGCCAAACAATCGCGACATCGTTATAATAGACGACAGTTATAACTCTAACGAAGACGGCGTTAAGGCGGCAATGGAAGTTCTATCGACGTTTAGCGGAAGAAAGATAGTGTTAACTCCCGGCTTAGTAGAACTTGGCAAAATGGAAAACGTTATGAACTTAGAGTTTGGCAAAACACTTGCAAAGTATGCCGACTACGTTTTCGTAATAGGCAAGCACAATGCCGAAATGCTCGTTAGCGGACTAATTGAAGGCGGTATGCCAAGGGAAAACATCAAGTTTGCAAAAACGCTCAACCGCGCGAACGAAGAACTTAATTCGTTTATGAAAGAAGGTGACGTCGTTCTGTTTGAAAACGACCTTCCAGACAATTATAGTTAACAAAAGACAAAACTTAAAAACACCAAAGCGAAAAAATATTTTGCGGAGGTGTTTTTTATTTTGAAAAATATACTTGTGTTTTTTGGTGGAGAAAGCATAGAGCATGAAATTTCTTGTATAACGGGTGTGCTTACGTTAAACTCTGTGGATAAATCGACCTATATTCCTATTCCCGTCTACGTAGACGGTAGCGGAGAATGGTGGACGGGGGAAAACTTGTTTGACGTAGAGTTTTATAAAAAGGTTGATTATAAAAAACTCGATAGGGTAACGCTCTTTTCGGGGGAAAACCTTTTATATAAAGTAAAAGGCAAAAAGGTAAAGCCAATGCTTAGCGTTTCACTTGCTATAAACTGTTTACACGGCGAACGTGGGGAAGACGGGTGCCTATTTGGAATGCTTAAAATGTGCAAAATTCCCGTTTTAGGTTCTCCGCTATTCGCATCGTCGCTTGCCATGAATAAAAGTTATACCAAACTTGCCCTAAAAGGGTTAAGGGTAAAGACCTTGCCTTACCTTTTGGCAACCGATAAAGATTGCGCTAAAGAAATTCAACGAAAACTAAAATATCCGCTTATTATTAAGCCCGATAGCGGTGGTTCGAGCATAGGGATATCTACCGCAAACAACCTTAATGACCTTCAACATGCGCTCGTCGTTGCCCTTCGCTATGGGAAGACGGCTATTATCGAGCCAAAACTCACCGATTTTACCGAAATAAACTGCGCGTGCTTTTTTGCCGATGGAAAACTCGTTGTTTCCGAGTGCGAACGCCCCGTTTCCCGTGGGGATGTGCTTTCATTTAACGATAAGTATAAAAGTGGGGAAAGGATTTTCCCTGCCGATATAGACAAAATGCTAAGCGATAAAATAAAGGACATAACCGCTAAGGTGTATCTTAATTTAGGGTTTAGTGGGGTAATTAGAGTTGATTATCTCGTCAGCAAGGGCGAAGTATACTTAAACGAAATAAACTCAGTTCCAGGCTCGCTTTCCTATTACTTGTTTTGCAAAACGACGAAGGAGTGGGGCGGAGTGTTGAATAAGCTTATAGCCGTAGCATTAAACGAATACGCAAGAGATTTGACAGTTTCAAGAAAATTTAATTCGGGAATTTTATCGCTTACGGGAAGCAAGGGTGCAAAACGCTTGAAAAAGTAGAAGCATTGTGATAAAATGCAAATGAGAAATTAAGGAGATGCCTATGAGCAAGATTATTATGAAAACCCCCATCGTCGAAATGGACGGGGATGAAATGACCAGAGTTTTATGGCAATGGATAAAAGATATTTTAATTAACCCATTCGTTGATTTAAAGACAGAATACTATGATTTGGGACTTCCTGAAAGAGATAAGACTGACGACCAAGTAACGGTTGACAGCGCAAACGCCACCTTAAAATACGGCGTAGCAGTTAAGTGCGCAACCATTACTCCAAACAACCAAAGGGTGGAAGAATACAACCTTAAAAAGATGTATAAACGTCCTAACGGAACGATAAGAGCAATGCTTGACGGAACGGTTTTCCGCGCGCCTATTTTGGTTGACGGAATTACACCATACATTCCCACTTGGAAAAAGCCGATAGTAATTGCCCGCCACGCTTACGGCGATATTTATAAAGCGGTAGACGGCAAGGCAGGTATTGGCAAAGCAGAACTTGTTTTTACCGATAAAGACGGCAATAAGCAAACGCAAGTTATTCACGATTTTAAGGGGGACGGAGTAGTTTGCGCTATGCACAACACCGATAAATCAATAGAAAGTTTTGCGCGCGCTTGCTTTAACTATGCACTTGACCAAAAACTTCCATTGTGGTTTTCTACCGAGGACACCATAAGCAAAGTTTACGACGGAAACTTTAAGAGAATCTTTGCAGAAGTTTACGAAAAGGACTATAAAAAAGCCTTTGAAGACGCAGGCATAGAATACATGTATACTTTAATAGACGACGTTGTTGCAAGAATAGTTCGTAGTGAAGGCGGAATTGTTTGGGCATGCAAGAACTATGACGGAGACGTTATGAGCGATATGGTTGCCACCGCTTACGGAAGCCTTGCAATGATGACGAGCGTTTTAGTTTCCCCACAAGGTATATACGAATACGAAGCGGCTCACGGCACGGTTACAAGACATTATTATAAATATATAAAGGGCGAACAGACGTCCACCAATCCTGTAGCAACTATATTTGCTTGGTCGGGCGCGCTTAGAAAAAGGGGTGAATTAGACGGATTAAAAGACCTTGTTGATTTTGCTAACAACCTTGAAAAAGCAACTGTTGAAACCATTGAAAGTGGTTTTATGACGGGAGATTTGGTAAGCATATTCAAAAAGGAAGGCGTTACACCTGTAAAACTTAACTCTAAGGAATTTTTAAGTAAAATTGCAGAAAACTTGCAAAAAGCAATGTAATTTGTTAAAAAACTTAAACCGTCCGAAAAGTTCGGGCGGTTTTTTTATTTTGTATGGATATCGAATTAAAAAATTTGTCAATTTTTTTATATTTTTTGAAAAACTATTGACAAACTCTTCATTATATTGTATATTGGGTTATATTTTTTTGATATAACTCATTAAAAGGAGCAAAAAATGGCATTTTATAATTACATTTGGAGAATAGCGCTCGCGCTACTTCTCGGTTCATTGATAGGTTTAGAAAGAAACAGGAGAGTAAAAGAAGCAGGCATTAGAACGCACGGTTTAGTTTGTGTGGGCGCTTGCGTATTTATGCTTTTATCTCAGTTTGCATTTGATAGGTCGTTGACACCACAATACGATGCTGCTCGTATAGCGTCGCAAACGGTTATGGGTGTTGCTTTCCTTGGCGTAGGTATAATGTATTCTAAGGGCGGAGCGATGCAAGGTATAACCACCGCCGCAGGTATTTGGACTACTGTTGCAATCGGTATGTGTTGCGGTGCGGGAAATATCAACTTTGTTTGGGTTGGTGCAATCGTTGCAGGTCTTATCATAGCATTCCAACTTCTTTTCCACCGTCCGTTAAAGTTCCTTGCTCATAAAACTGAAAAGGTAGTAAGAATAAAATTTTTACAAACCCCCGAACTCACGGTAGAAAATTTTAGAAAATACGGCAAAGTTACAGGATATTCTATAAAGAGAGAGGGCGAATACATAATTTGCAACTGCACGGTATCGCTATTTAATCTCGATGCTTCAAGTAAGGAATTAGACGTGATTTTTAACGAATCAGAAAAAATACTTACCGTAGAGTTTGCAAGATTAACTGAAAAGTAGAAAAAATAAAACCGAGCATTTGACTCGGTTTTTTTGTGGCAAAAATTTACAAAAAAATCATATTATAGCGTATGCTTAATACCGCCATTGTAAATTTATCTCTTTTGCAAAAAAACGCGCTAAACGTTAAGAGCAAGTTAAAAAATTCAAAACTTTGCGCAGTAGTAAAAGCCAACGCATACGGTCACGGTGCAGAAATGGTGGCAAACGCGCTATATGGCATAGCCGACTGCTATGCGGTCGCCCTTCCCGAAGAAGGCATTGCTTTGCGTCTTAGCGGAATTAAAAAGGATATTTTAGTTCTTATTCCGCCAACGCCTGTCGATATTGCACTTTCCATTGAGTATGACTTAACTCTTTCAGTAGAAAACATCAGGCAAGTTTCTTATATTTACAACTACTGCAAACAAAGGGGAAAGAAGTGTAAAGTTCACGTAAAAGTCAACACGGGAATGAATAGGCTTGGCGTGGATAATTTAGCAGACCTTAAAAGGCTTTTGGACTATTGCTGTGGCAAAAAAGAAATAATTATAGACGGAGTTTTTACCCATTACGGTAATCCGCAAGATAAAAAGTGCTTTGAAAAAGCAACCGAGCAATTTTTACTTGCAAACGCGCTCGTAAAAGGTTATAATAATAAAGTAACGGCGCACGCTTCGGCGAGCGGGGGATTTTTGCAAGGCGCATATTTTGATATGGTTAGAGTAGGAATACTTCTTTACGGATACTTGCCGTTTGAAAGTTCGTTTTCCGTCTCGCCAATTATGAAAGTTTACGCGCCTGTCGTTAGAGATAGAGAAGTTTATTCAGGGCAAAACTTTCTATATGGGGACAAAATTGCAAAAGAACCTTTTAGCGCAGGATTAGTGCGGTTTGGATATGCCGACGGGTTTTCGAGAGAATCAATCCAAGGTCAGTTTAACACCCGATGTATGGACGTGTGTTTGGAAAAAAATGCTTTTAACAAAAAGTATTTTCCCGTCATGACTGACGCAGAACTTTTGGCAAAGCGTTACAATACGATAAGTTACGAAATTTTAACTAAGTCGACCATAAGGTCGCAAATCATTTATACCTATTAAAGGAGCAAAAATGAAATATTACTTAAAAATGGCATTCATGCCTTTCGTCTTTTTGCTTTTTACAGCAATGCTCGGACTTGGAATAATCTTGCTTGACGAAGACATGGCGATTTTGCAATATCTTTTATGTGTAGTTAACACGGCGTTTTATTCCGTGTTAATGTCGGTTGGCGGTTTTAAGGACGGGCAAAACGCTCTTAAAATCAGAATGCAAAACGACACTTACAGAAGAAGAATTATAGAGACGGGCGAAGATTTACCATTGCAACTTCGCGAAGAATACAAGCCTTGGAAAGGCTACGTAATAGGTTTAATCGCGGCTATCCCAGCAACCTTTTTGACCTTATTACATTTTGTAATAAACATAGGCGCAACAGTTCCGGACAACTCTATGGGTATGATTTCAGGTATTATCAATATGGTTGTGTTTGGCTACTTTATGGTAGACGGAGTAGTTTTGTTCGGCGAATACGCATTTTCACTTTTATACATTCCTTTCATTTGTTTGGTTTACGGTTTGTTTTATCAACTCGGCGCAAACAAAATGCAAAAACAATACGATAAAATTCACGAAACCCACCGTGCTATTTACGGAGATAGAAATTGAGAATAGTTGGCGGTATTTACAAGGGCAGAACGCTTTTGGAATTTAAAGGACAAGCCGTTCGCCCCACTTCTGACATGGCAAGGGAAAGCCTTTTTAATATCTTGCAATTCAAAATTGCAGGGAAGACTTTTCTCGACCTTTTTTGCGGAACGGGTGCCGTTGGCATAGAAGCCCTATCCCGTGGAGCAAAAGGGGTGGTGTTTAACGATTTAAGTAGAGAAAGTGTTAATTTAACTCGCCAAAACTTGATAAAAATTGGCTCGCCCGAAAATGCGGTTGTGTATAACCGCAACGCGCAAGATTTTCATCTTTTCACAAACGAAAAGTTCGATTTTATCTTTATAGACGCGCCTTATAAAAGCGACGCAGGACTTTTGGCGCTTTCTACCGCACACCTAATGCTTAACGACGGCGGAACGGTTATCTATGAAAACGAAGTTCCCTTTAATCAAACTGTGGACGGACTTGAAAAAGTAGACGAGCGTAGGTATGGCAGAGCGCACCTTACCTTTTTTGAAAAGGCAAAGCAAAGCGCCTGCGTGTTTGCAGGCACTTTTGATCCCGTAACCATAGGGCACGTCGATATAATAGAAAAGTGTGAAAAAAAGTTTGATAAAGTTTACGTTGTAATCGGGCAAAACCCACAAAAGAAAAGCCTTTTTACCCAAAGTCAACGTGAAGATTTATTAAAACTTTGTTTTAAGAATAATAAAAAGGTGGAAGTTCTTTGCTATTCAGCATTAAAGGAAAATTACGCCGAGTATCTAAAAAAACAAGGCGTAACCGTTTACGTTCGCGGTATTAGAAATGAAATCGACCTTGAATACGAAAAGAAAAGCGAACAGGTAAACAAAAGCCTTTATCCTTTTATCACCACCGAATATATCGAGTGTGAAAATCAGTTCAAAGGGGTTAGTTCGACCTTGGTAAAAGAACAAATTTTAAAAGGCGACTATTCAAATATACCAAATAGCATTACTCAAAAAATAAAAGAATTTTTACAACAAAAATAAATTAAATAATAGACAAAAAACAAAACTTAAACCGCCGTGCAATAGCTTTGCTATTATAAAAGGGGCGGTTTTTATTTTTGCGTTTTTTAGAAAGGTTACCGACTGCGCTATTATGCAAAACCCGCCAAACCCACATAAAAACCCAGCGATAGGTAAAGAGAGTGGAGTAATTCCACCCGTAGCAAGTTTAGTAATTCCAAGCGTGCATTCGAGCATGCCAACCGCAAGACTCTCGCTTGCCAAAGTATCGCCTAAAATAACCCCAAAAAGTTTAGTTGGCAAATAGAGAATTTTTAAGGCGAATAAAAGGTCAACTATAACCGAAAAAAGGGTTATAACTCCGCCCACGAAAAGGGCGGAGTTTATTGCCGAGAAAACGCTTTCATAAAAAAGGTTATCCACTCTTTTAAGCGGTGGAAAAGCATCGCTTGGCTTATCTTTTCTTTTATAAAAAGAAAAAATTATTCCTACCACAAAACAAGAAAGCAAGTGCGATAAAAACAAAAGCAAGCCAAAAGTAGCTGAGTTAAAGCAAATTCCACCCACCGTAGAAAGTAAAAAAGCAGGCGAAGAAGTCGAGCAGAATGCCGACGCTCTAACGCTCTCGGTGTCCGCCAAAAGACCTTTGTTTTTAAGGTCAGAAACAGTTTTTGCACCAAGTGGATAGCCCGCTACAAGGCTTATAAAAAGAGCGTATGCGGTGACACCGCCCGTGTTGAAAACCTTTTTTGTAAAAGGGGTTGCCTTTAAGGAAATTTTCCCCGTAACGCCTAAAAGCGAAAGGCTTGCAGAGATAAAAGCGTAAGGAAATAAGCAAGGCAGAACGCTTGCTGAAAAAAGCATAAGACCGCGCTTTGCTGATTCTGAATACCCACCGCCAAAAAGCAATGCTGTTGCAAAAAGAATTAAAAATATAAAAGCAACGCTCTGTTTATTTAGGTAAAGCTTTTTCATACGTCGTCTCCCCAAAAAAATCAACAAAATACCAACTTTTCTTTACACAGATATTGTATTAGCCCTTGAAAAAAAATATCCGTTATGGTAAAATAATTGCATGGATTTATTAGACTTAGCAAACGGCGGGAACAAAAACGTTCCGCTTGCAGAAAGAATGCGTGCAAAAACCCTTTCGGAGTTTTTGGGGCAAGACCATATAGTGTCAGAAACGTCGCTACTTCGCAGGGCAATAAAGTTAGATAGACTTGGCAGTTGTATCTTTTGGGGACCACCTGGATGTGGTAAGACTACGCTCGCAAACGTTATAGCAAACAGCACGGACGGGAATTTTGTAAAACTCAATGCCGTAAGTAGTGGAGTTGCAGACGTTAAAAAAGTTGTAGAAGACGCTAAGACGAGCGCTAAACTTTATGGCAAAAAGACCTATTTACTGCTCGACGAGTGCCACCGTTTTTCCAAAACGCAAAGCGACAGTTTGCTTCCCGCAATAGAAAACGGCGATATAATTTTTATAGGTTCTACAACCGAAAATCCCTATGCTTCAATGACGCCTGCTATCGTTTCAAGATGTAGAGTGTTTGAATTAAAACGCCTATCGATAGAAAACGTTATGACCGCCTTAAAGAAGGCGCTCAGCGATAAGGTTAGGGGACTTGGTAACTACGACATTGAAGCGAAAGAAGATGCGCTTTATCACATAGCGAACATAGCGAGTGGAGATTTGAGAGTTGCGTATAACGCCTTAGAACTTGCCGCTCTCACCACAGAGCCTGATTCTTCTGGGAAAATTACGATAACCTTAAAGGATGCTGAAGAATCTATACAGAAAAAAGCGCTCTCGTTTGACGAGCAAATGTATTACGATATGCTTTCGGCATTTTGCAAGAGTTTAAGGGGAAGCGACGCCAACGCAGCGCTTTACTATATGCAAGGGCTTATAAAAGGTGGATGCGATCCCTTGCTGATATTCCGCAGACTAATCGCACATTCAGCAGAAGACGTAGGCATGGCAGATCCGCAAGCATTAGTTATAGCAACGAGTGCGATGACGGCATTTGAAAAGATGGGACTTCCCGAAGGACTGTTGCCTTTATCAGAAGCAATAATCTACGTGTGTGAAGCCGAAAAATCTAACTCGGTAGTGCTTGCAATGGATATGGCAGGCGAAGACGCCGAAAAGGTTAAGGATGACACCGTTCCGCCTTGGGTTAAAAACGCGGTATACGGAAGCGAAGAAGATAAGAAACTCGCAAGTCAGTATAAATATCCGCATAACTACGGCGGTTATTGTGAACAACAGTATTTGCCCGACAGCCTAAAAGATAGGGTATACTACGTTCCGCAAAACAATGGTTATGAAAACACCGTTAAAGAAATTAGACTTAAAAAAGGAAAGAAAAAATAATGGCAGAAAATAAGGACTATTCGTTAAAATTAGCAAAAGAATTTACAATTAGGGCAGACCACTCTGCAAACATCATAAGTCTTATAGACGAAGGCAACACCATTCCGTTTATTGCAAGATACCGTAAGGAAATGACGGGGTCTTGCGACGACCAAGTTTTAAGAGAGTTTTTTGATAGACTTAAATACCTAAGAAACTTAGACCAGAGAAAAGACGAAATCGCAAACTCTATAACCGAGCAAGGCAAGATGACTGACGAAATAGCCATTGCCCTTGCATCGTGCGAAACGCTTACCGAAGCCGAAGACGTTTATAGACCGTTTAAGCAAAAGAGAAAGACTCGTGCGAGCGTGGCGGCGGAAAAGGGTTTAACCCCACTTGCCGAAGCTATTTTAGAGCAAGATGCTAATCTTGACGTAAATTTAAAAGCGCAAGAGTTTATCGACGCGGAAAAGGGCGTAGAAACGGTAGAGCAAGCAATCGCAGGCGCTTCTGACATTATTGCAGAAAGAGTTTCCGACGATGCAAATTTACGTAAAACTTTACGTAAAAAACTTTTTGATACGGGTGCAATCACTACTAAACTTTTGGAAAACGAAAACGCTAAAACTTACGATATGTATGCAGAGTATAACGAAAAGGTATCGACCATGCCATCGCATAGAATACTCGCTATAAATCGTGGTGAAAAGGAAGAATGTTTAAAGGTAAACGTTACAATTGACGAAGAGACGTTTATAGAAGAAATCAAGAGAGAATACGTTAAAAATTCTTCCAAGAGTGGCGAGATAGTTGCCCTTGCTTGTCAAGACGCGTTCACAAGGCTAATTTTCCCATCGATTGAAAGGGAAATAAGAAGCGAACTTTTTGACACGGCAAGCGAACAGGCAATCAAAATGTTTGAAGTAAACCTTCGTCCATTGCTTTTACAACCCCCGCTAAAAGGCAAGGTAATTTTAGGCTTAGACCCTGCTTATAGAACGGGTTGCAAAATTGCAGTTATAGATGCAGAAGGCAACGTATTAGACACGGCGGTAGTATATCCAACCCCACCGCAAAACAAAACGGAAGAAGCCAAGGCAGTTTTAACAAAACTCATATTAAAGCACGGCGTTACGGTTATTGCAATCGGTAACGGCACGGCAAGTAAAGAATCGGAAATTTTCGTTGCCGACCTTATAAAGGGCATAGATAAGCCACTTTCCTATGCAGTAGTAAACGAAGCAGGCGCGTCCGTTTATAGCGCAAGTAAGTTGGGCGCAGAAGAATTCCCCGACTTTGACGTTACGCAAAGAAGCGCAGTTTCTATTGCGAGAAGACTTTTAGATCCGCTTGCAGAACTTATAAAAATAGACGTTAAATCTATCGGTGTAGGTCAGTATCAACACGATATGCCCGAAAAACGTTTGGAAGAAGTTTTGGGCGGAGTAGTAGAGGACTGTGTTAACAGCGTAGGCGTAGACCTTAACACCGCATCTGCAAGTCTTTTGTCATACGTTGCAGGCTTAAATAGTGGCGTTGCTAAGAACATCGTTGAATACAGAAAGACCAAGCCGTTTAGCAAGCGTGAAGAACTTCTTAAAGTTAAAAAACTCGGTGAAAAAGCATTCTTGCAATGCGCAGGCTTTTTGAGAATAACGGGCGGAGACGTTTTGGATAACACGGGCGTTCACCCCGAGTCATACCCAGCGGTAGAAAAACTCTTAAAGCAAGTGGACTATACCTTGCAAGACGTTGCCGACGGCAAGATATCCGACCTTAAAGCGCGCGTTGACCAAAAGGGAATTGATAACGTTGCAAAAGAATGTGGAATAGGTGTTCCCACGCTTAACGATATTATCGCAGAATTGTTAAAACCGGGTAGAGATATCCGTGACAGTTTGCCAAAGCCCGTTTTAAGAAGCGACTTGCTTGATATGAGCAACTTAAAAGAAGGGATGGAACTAAACGGCACGGTTAGAAACGTTATAGACTTTGGCGTGTTTGTGGACATCGGTGTTCACCAAGACGGTTTAGTGCATATTTCTCAAATTTCCGACAACTATATTAAGCATCCGTCAGACGTTCTAAAAGTAGGCGATTTGGTTAAGGTAAAAGTTTTAGGCGTAGACCTTGTTAAGAAAAAGATTTCCTTAACCATGAAGACTACCGAACTTCCCCACGGAATAAACGTAGGCAACCAAAAGACGGATAGAGAAAGAAAGCAAGGCAGAGAAAACGCGCAAAAGCAAAGGGATAAAAAACCCGCGCCCAAGCAGTCTAACGAAGATGTTCTTTCAATGCTTTACAAAAAATTTGGCAGATAAAAGCTTAAAATGACTATAAATACGCTCTTATTATAAAAAATACGGGCGTATTTATTGACAATTTGTAAAAATAACTGTAAAATATATAAAGATTATATTTCGGAGACAAATATGAAGCGCTTTTTAAAAGTATTTACAAATCTTATAGCAGTGTTCATGTTAGTTTTTGCAACGTTTACCATGGTAGGTTGTGGCGAAGACATCAAGACTGCAAAAGTAAAGATTCAACTTTATGATTATGCTGAAAGTGAATTTTATGCAGATAGCGAAGTTACGTTAAGCATCGACCTTTACGGTCACCTTGCTCCAAAAACCGTTGAAGCAATCGTTAAGTATATTAACGAAGGTTACTATAACAACGCGCTTATTTACCAAGTAGAAGTTGGTTCTAAAACCCAAATAATGGTAGGCGACTTAGAAGTTGACGGCGAGTCTATCGTTGTAAACGACGACGGAAGCGTTAACATCGTTAAAAAGGCAAAAAAACCTACTCTCCCTGGCGAATTTGAAAAGGGTGGCACAAAGGGTTCCGACTTAGTTAACGCAAAAGGCTCGGTTGGTCTTTGGAGAGACTGGTATTCAACAGGCGATTACACCAATTCAAGCGCAACCGACTCTGGTAGCGCAACGTGGTTTATGCCTACTGAAACGGTAAGCGCATATAACGGATATTTCTGCGTTTTCGGTCAAATGGATTTAAGCAACTCTGCAAACTCAACCGCATTAGATACTTTGGCAGAAATTTTTGAATCTTCAACTAACAGCACCGAATACGTTATTTACTATACGGGGGCATACGATGCTTCAAAACCTGACTGTGGACTTACCTATCATTGCGTAACCACCGAAAGATTTGAAGAATTAGAAAGCGAACTTGAAGAACTTGAATTGAGCGATCCAGAACAATACGAATTAGAAAAGATTTTCGTGGCTGATGAAGAAGCAAGACAATTTACTTCTTACAATAAATACACCATTAAAGTTGCAAACAATTCTAAGGACGGAAAACTTGGTGCAGTTATTAAGAGCGCGAGTATTTCAGCTGAATAGTTTTAATTAAAAATCAAAACGCTATGCAAGAACGCATAGCGTTTTTTTCGTTAATGTATATTTTTTTATTGTTTTGTCAATAACAGTATAAAAACGTTAGCGGAGAATAAAAAATGGAAAAAATCTATGGTTTTCGTCAAAGCGACTTGATAGCGCTTGCAAAACAAATAAACGAAAGAAAAACCAACACTCTTTCGGAAGTGTTTGAAAGTTTTGCCCTTTCGCACGGCAAAGCAAAAGGCACGGTCAGAAATCTTTATTATGCCTTAGTTAGATTTTGCCAAGTAGATAAAGAGTTTTGCCAAAAATACTTTAACGGAAAAGCCCCAAAGGTTGAACGTCCAAAATCGTTTAGTAAAGAACAACAGGACTGGCTAATTAGCGCGGTAAATAGCGGTCTGCAAAAAGGACAGTCAGTTCGCCAAACGGTTATAGAGTTGGCAAAGGGCGATGCAAAACTTGCCCTTAGATATCAAAATAAGTTTAGAAGCGTTATGTTATCAAACCCCGAGTTTGCAAGAAAAGTTAAAACAAGAAAAGCAGTTGAGCAAGAGTCAACCTTGCAAAAGCCACACGTTTCACAAGCGGTTTATATTAGACTTTCAAAGGAGATAGACGCCCTTTTAGAAAGGGTAGCGCTAAAAGAAAAGCGCCAAAACGAGCAACTCTTAAAACGTATAAGTTTCTTAGAAGCCGAAAACTTACGTCTTTCAAGACTGCTCTACGGTAGGGGCGACGGCTTAGAAAGTATACGCTATTTTCACAATCGCGGTGGGGTTGACACAGTCCACTAATTTTTTCATTTGCTTGCCTTTTTTAACTATATGGTGTATAATCGAACGGAAAGTTAAAAGAGGTATTTATGGATTTATTCAAAAAGTGTGAAGAATACGACCAAGTCGAAAAACTAAGGCAAATGGACGTTTACCCCTACTTCCATAAGTTAGAAAGCAAGCAAAATCCACAAGTTACTATGGAAGGTAAGGATATAATAATGATAGGCTCTAATAACTACTTAGGGCTTACCTCTCACCCCGAAGTAATCGAAGCGGGTATAAAAGCAATAGAGCAGTTTGGTAGTGGCTGTTCGGGAAGCCGTTTCTTAAACGGAACACTCACCACTCACGTTCTTTTAGAAAAAGAACTTGCAGAGTTTTTAAAAAAGGAAGATGCAGTTACTTTCTCAACGGGATTCCAAAGTAATTTAGGTATAATAAGCGCCCTTTGTGGAAGAACGGACTACATAATTTCCGATAAAGAAAACCACGCGAGCATTTACGACGGACAAAGACTGTCTTTTGCAAAAACCTTGCGTTACAACCACTCGGATATGGAAGACTTAGAACGTCAACTTAAAGCAGTTCCAGACACGGCAGGTATCTTAATCGTTACCGACGGCGTGTTCTCAATGGGTGGTGATATTTGTAAACTTCCCGAGATAGTAAAACTTGCAAAAAAATACGGCGCAAGAGTTATGGTAGACGACGCGCACGGTCTCGGTGTTTTAGGCGCGCACGGTAGGGGAACTGCCGAACACTTTGGCTTAGAAGACCAAGTTGATATTTATATGGGCACTTTTTCAAAGTCGCTCGCAAGCCTTGGCGGATACATGGCGGCAAAGAAAAGCGTTTGCGAATACGTTCGTCACAACTCTCGTCCATTCATTTTCTCAGCAAGCATAACCCCCGCAAGCGTTGCTTGTGCAAGAAAGGCGCTTGAAATCTTAAAGAGAGAGCCACAAAGGGTTAGCCGTTTAAGGGATATAAGCAACTACATGAGAAAAGGTCTTAAAAATGCAGGCATTGATATTATCGACAAAGACCAAACCCCAATTATCCCCATTTATACATACTATAATTTAAGAACGTTTACCGCATGCAAAAAATTGTTTGAACGCGGTGTATACGTAAACTCGACCATATCCCCAGCCGTTCCCGTAGGTAAGAGCCTACTTAGAACGAGTTACATGGCAACCCACACCGAAGAACAAATGGATATTGCCATAAAACACATTAAAGAAGTGTTAGAAGAAGTCAAAGATATTATGGATTAAGGTGGACTTATTCACGCCTTGCAAAATAATTTTTGCAAGGCGTATTATTTTATTTGACTATTAGGGGCAATACGTATATAATGTAATTGCAACCAAAAAGGTTGCAATTGCTATTTGTGTTAAGGGTAGAAAGAATGAAACTATCTTCTAAAACAAAATACGGGCTAAAAGCTTGTCATTTTTTAGGGCTTAATTACCCCGACAACCCTGTTTCTGCAAGCACGCTTGAAAACTATATTTCAGTATCGGGAAAGTATTTGGAAAAGATTATGAGAATGCTGTCCACAAGGGGTATAGTTACGGCAAGTAGGGGTGCAAGCGGTGGATATTTTCTTGCTCGTCCACCAAAGGAAATTACGGTTGGGGAAATAGTCCGTGCGCTTGAAGACGACATTGAACTTGTCGAATGTGTTAAAGAAGACGGCAAGTGCAAATGTTGCCCTACAAGTAGAGTTTGGAAAAAACTTCACGAAGGTATTAACAGTCTTTTAGACGATATGAACTTAGAGCAAGTTATTAAAGGAGAAATTCGTTAAACGGAGAGAACTATGGTAAAAACACCTATTTATTTTGACCACGCGGCAACAACTCCGCTCGATAAAAAAGTTTTAGACAAAATGATGCCATACCTTACCGACAACTTCGGTAACGCTAACAGCCAACACGTTTTTGGTAGAAACGCCGTAAAAGGGGTAGACGATGCAAGAGATACGATTGCAGGTTTTATTAACTGTAAGCCAAGCGAACTCTATTTTACGTCAGGCGGAACGGAAGCGGATAACTGGGCACTTCGCGGTGTAGCGCACGCTTATAAAAATAAGGGCAAGCACTTAATCATAAGCCCCATCGAACACGCGGCAATGATAGTTACGGCTAAAGCACTCGTAAAAGAAGGTTTTAGCGTAGACTTTATGAAAGTTGACAAGGACGGCTTTATTGATTTAGAGCACCTTAAAAGCATTATTCGTGACGACACAATTTTCGTAGGTTGCATGCTCGCAAACAACGAAGTTGGAACTATTGAGCCTATAAAAGAAATGGCAAAGATTGCACACGAAAAGGGCGCTATCGCATTTACCGATGCCGTTCAAGCGGCAGGCGTTTTGGATATAGACGTTAAAGATTTAGGCGTTGACCTTATGAGTATGAGTTCGCACAAAATTTACGGACCAAAAGGCGTTGGCGCATTGTATATAAGAAACGGCTTAAAGGTAGAAAGCATTATCACGGGTGGTCATCAAGAACGCACCAAGCGTGGCGGAACTACCAACGTTGCAGGTGTAGTCGGCTTTGCTGAAGCTTTTAGATTAGCGATGGCTGACAGAGAGAAAAATTTTGAATACGTAACTTCTTTAAGAGACCGTTTTATCGATAGAATTTTACAAGAAGTGCCATATGTAAAACTTAACGGACCTTATAAAACTAACAGACTTCCTGCAAACGCAGACTTTTCTTTCGAGTATATCGAAGGCGAATCAATTCTCTTTAGTTTAGATTTAGCAGGAATTGCAGTATCTTCTGGTTCCGCATGTTCGTCGGGTTCGTTAGAGCCATCGCACGTTCTTCTCTCGTTAGGTCTTCCCGAAGAATTAGCGCACGGCTCAATAAGATTTTCTTTCGGTAAGCACAACACGGTAGAAGAAGTTGACTATGCGGTAGAAGAGATTAAGTCTGCCGTTAAGAGATTGAGAGAAATGTCCCCACTATTTAACGCAAAAGGAGAAATCAAAAATGTATAACGAAAAAGTAATGGAAGTATTCCGCAACCCCAAAAACGTAGGTGAAATCGAAAACCCAGACGGCGTTGGCAGAGTTGGTAACGCAAGCTGTGGTGATATAATGGAAATTCAACTTAAAATAGAAAACGATATTATCGTTGACGCAAAGTTTAGAACTTTCGGTTGTGCAGCTGCAATCGCAACGAGTTCTACCGCTACTGAAATGGTAAAGGGCATGACTGTTGAAGATGCATTAAAGCTGACCAACAAAAAGGTTGTTGAAACCTTAGGCGGACTCCCTGCTCAAAAACTCCACTGTTCAGTTTTAGCAGAAGAAGCTATTAAGAAGGCCATTGAAGACTATCTTTCTAAGAAGAAATAAGCGTCGCAATACTGCGTTTACTGGTCTACGTGCTTGACCTTGATGACCAGACGGTCAATCAATTCCAATCACTTGCTCGAGCCTTGTCCTGCTCGTTTCTTTCTCCTTAGATTTAGATGAAAAAACTGTCGCAATACTGCGTTTATCTTATAAAAACAAAAGCGCCCTGCCGTAATCGGCAGGGCGCACTTTTTATTAAATCATTAAATTATTAAACAAAGTATCATATACAAAATAGGAATGGTTGCGATAGAGATAATTGTCGTTCCTAAAGTATAAACGACGGAGTTTTCGATATCGCCTTTATTTTTGTCAGCAAGTGGAGATGCAAGACCTGCGGTTGGCATACTAAATGCCATAAACACGCCGAGAAGCATATATTTATCAATGATATCAAGCCCAAAAGCAAACTTAATTGCTATCAAAAGTGCGATAATCAAAGTGGGGCAAACAATAAGTTTGATTGCCGAAGCATAGTAAGTTTTCCAACTTGTAAATATTTTAAGAAGATTTACGCTTGCCATTTTCATACCGAGTATGGTCATTGAAAGTGGGGTTACAAGGTTAGAGAAATGCGTGGTAAACATGCTGACTTCTGGCACAACGTCTTTAACCTTTAACAAGTTAAGCACTACGCCTATCGCAAAGCCTAAAACTACGGGGTTAGTTAAAATAGTTTTAACGTTGAGTTTGCTTTTGCCACCGGAAATCACGTAATCTCCCAAAGTTAACATTGCAAGGTTTGTGATAATGTTGATAATAATTAAAACGGCAAGCGCAGGTGAGTTTTCGCCTAAAACAGCCATCGCAAGAGGAATTCCCAAAAATCCGTTGTTGGAAAAAATGGCTGAAAACCTAAGCATTCCGCGTTTTTTGTTATTCCAAAGCACAACTTCTTCAGTAAGTTCCCCGTCGTAGAGATTAGGGCGCTCAAAAGCGGTGAGTGGCTTTGATACAAAGAACAAAATCAACGTATATCCTATGCCAATTATTGCAGAAACACCCAACGTTCCAAGAGAGTTTTTAGAAAAACTAACGTTGTTTACCGTGCTCGTCATTATAAAAAACAGCATTGCAACGGTCGTTAAAATTTTAGATAGCACGCCAGAGTGTTCGGGTTTTAACAGTTTGGATTTAACGAGAAAAAAGCCAGGCATGGCAAGAGCCACGAACATAAGCACTTTTCTCAGCATCTCAATAAACGCGTCCATAAATTCTCCTAAACAAAGATGAGTTTATTGTAAAGTATTTGTCAAAAAAAGTCAAGCACAGACAATACTAAGTGTTATATAAAATACGCCTTACCAAGCGGTAAGGCGTATTTTTAATCTTTATTAGGAATAAAATGTTCAAAAATTATATTGTCGCAATGGTTTTTGATTTTATCGTAAACTTCTTGACTTTTGACCGTCCAACCAAGCACCGCTTTATTTTTGGTTTTGCGTTTTGTTAAGGGTAAATCAGCATAACGCATACTTATAAAATCAGGTTTTACTAAAAAGTTAAGAGACAAATGCTTTAACACGTGGCGAGTAAACCATTTTTCTCCGTCCGCTTTAGAAGTTCCTAAAACTCCCCTTATTATATGCGGAGCAATTTTTCTAACCTTGTTTATATGCAAGGGGTTAAAAGACTGAATGGCGATTTCGCCCTGATATTCAAAAAGTTCGTCTAAAACTCTTTCGACGATTAGCTCGTCCTTTTGGTTTTTGATTTCAATTAAGATAGGCACTTTGCCGTTAACCGCAAACAAGACGTCGCGTAGCGTTGGAATACCTTCGTCAGTTCCCACGATTTTAAGGGTATTTATATATGAACTATCAAAGTCGTTTATGTGTCCTTCCACCCCCGTCATTCTCTTTAAAAACCCGTCGTGGAAAGAGTAAATAACCCCGTCTTTGGACGCCCAAAGGTCGATTTCTATGGCGTAACCGTTATGGACGGCATTTTTATATGCGGTAAGGGTGTTTTCAGCAGTATCTCCGCCCCAAAGACCACGGTGGGCAATGGGAAGTGTTTTTAGCCAATGACCTTGCGGAATTCTCATTTTAACTCCTTTTCTATGCTTGCAAAAAATCAAAGTATGGTATATACTGTATATATCTTTTTTATTATATAAAATTAGGAAAGTTATGTCAACGAAAAAGGAAAATATAAGAAATTTTTGCATAGTAGCGCACATCGACCACGGAAAGTCCACCCTTGCCGATAGGCTTATGGAAAAGACGGGACAAGTATCCGAGCGCGATATGGAAGAGCAACTTTTAGACTCTATGGACTTAGAGCGCGAAAGGGGCATTACCATAAAACTCACCCCCGTTAGAATGTTTTATAAGGCAAAGGACGGAAAGGAATACACCTTTAACCTTATAGACACCCCCGGTCACGTGGACTTTACCTACGAAGTTTCGCGTTCCTTAAAAGCATGCGAAGGCGCAATTTTGATAGTAGACGCAACACAAGGTGTTCAGGCGCAAACTCTTGCAAACGCATACCTTGCGATAGATAACGACTTAGAGATAATGCCCGTTATAAACAAGATGGACTTAGCGTCCGCCCGTCCTGACGAAGCCGCCGCTGAAATAGAAAATATTTTGGGGGTAGACGCATCTGACGCGCCGAGAATTTCTGCTAAAAACGGTCTTAATATTGAAGACGTTTTAGAACAAGTAATTCAAAAAATCCCTGCGCCCAACGGCAATGACGACGCACCGTTAAAAGCGCTTATATTTGACAGTTTTTACGATAACTTTAAGGGCGTTATATGTTTTGTCCGCATAGTTGACGGCGTGGTTAAAGTAGGCACTAAGATAAAAACCTTTATGTCCGATAAAGAATTCGTTGTTACAGAAGTCGGTGTTTTCTCACCTAAAATGACTGTGAAAGAAAGCCTTGCTTCGGGCGAAGTAGGTTATATTGCAGCGAGTATCAAAAGCATTGAAGACACGGCTGTTGGCGACACTATTACGGAGGTTAACAATCCTGCACCTGAACCCTTGCCCGGTTATAAAAAGGCACTACCTATGGTGTTCTCAGGTGTGTTCCCACTTGACGGAAGTAAGTTTGGCGACTTAAAAGACGCTCTTTTAAAACTTAAACTAAACGACGCAGCGCTCTCTATCGAGCCTGATAACTCCGCCGCACTCGGCTTTGGTTTTAGATGTGGATTTTTAGGGCTACTTCACATGGACGTTATTCAAGAACGTATCGAACGTGAGTTTGATTTGCAAATCATAACCACCGCCCCGTCAGTTTCTTATAAAGTTTATAAAACAGACGGCACACAAATGGTTGTAGAAAACCCAACCCATTTGCCACCGACTACTGAAATCGATTATATGGAAGAGCCTATTATTAAGGCGAGCATTTTCACTCCGCCAGACTACGTTGGACCTATTATGGAGCTCTGTCAGTTTAAGCGCGGTGTTTACAAGGATATGGTATACCTTGATAAAACGCGTGTGGAAATGAAATACGAACTTCCACTAAACGAAATAATTTACGACTTTTTCGATAGCTTAAAGTCGAGAACAAAAGGATACGCATCTTTTGACTACGAACTTGCAGGTTACCAAAAGAGCGACCTTGTAAAACTTGATATGCTTCTTAACGGGGATATTTGCGATGCGCTTTCGATAATCGTGCATAAGGACAAAGCGTATGAGCGCGGACGTCAAATAGCCGAGAAATTAAAGGACGTTATCCCACGTCAAATGTTTGAAATTCCCATTCAGGCGGCGGTTGGCGGTAAGATAATCGCGAGAGAAACGGTTAAAGCGTTTAGAAAAGACGTATTGGCAAAATGCTACGGCGGTGACGTTACCAGAAAGAAAAAACTTCTTGAAAAGCAAAAAGAAGGTAAAAAGAAAATGCGTTCTATCGGCTCGGTTGAAATTCCGTCCGAAGCATTTATTGAAATACTTAAAACTGACAACGACAAGTAGTGACTTAAAAAAGGAGAGTATTATGAAAAACTTTACAGTTTCGGACAAGTTTGAAGGCGGTAACATAATCGTTGACAAAATAGAAGGTAACGACGTTTATATTAAACCTGATTTTAGAGATAGCAATCCTTGGTTTAGTTGGGCAATGAAAGTAGAAGGTGCTAACGGCTTAAAGCTTAACTTTAACGTTGAAAGACCGATAGTAGGAAGGTTTGGCCCACAAGCAACCGTCGGATATTTTGGACCTGCCGTAAGCCACGACCTAAAAACGTGGAAATGGCTATATCCAGAAAACCCCGTAACGGAAATGGACGAACTTTATCATTTTACCTATCAATTTGGCGAAAACGAAGACTGTGTTTACTTTGCTCATCACATGGTTTATAACGTGTGCAACTTTGACTTTGATAAACAATACGGTTTAGAAATAAAAGAACTCTGTAAAGACGTTGACGGCACTTCTTGTCCATACGTTACTTTTGGCGAAGGAGATAAAGTAATTCTTTTAACTTCTCGCCACCACGCGTGCGAAGCGCCTGCAAGTTACGTTTTGCACGGAGCAATGCAAGAACTTATAGAAAACCCCTTAGACGGCTTTAAGATTATTTGCGTTCCTTTCGTAGACGTAAGGGGTGTGGTTAAAGGTGACCAAGGAAAGGGTAGACTTCCACACGACCACAACCGTGATTATAACTATGACGAGCCGTCTATTTATCCCACGGTTAAGGCTATAAAAGAAATTGTAAAGAATAACCCAATAAAATATTCATTCGACTTTCACGATCCCATGAGTGCGGGTAGCGATAAAATTTGCATCGTAAATCATGGTGGACATTGGGAACAAGAAGACCAACGACTTTCCGAACTTTATGCAAACTTATCGGCAGAATACGACGGTGCGTTTAAGCACGTTCAAGGCTCGATAACTCGCATAAAAACAATTCCTGGCATGTTTTCTACTTACGTTGGCGAAGATCCAAGGGTTAGATATGCAACCACTATTGAAGCGCCATACTATGGTTGTCCCGAAAACATGATGACCGAAGAAAGTTATAAAAAGTCGGGCAGAGCGTTTGCTAACGCAATTAGACAACTCATTAAAGAAATAGATAAATAGGACGATAAAATGGCAGGAATTTATATTCACGTTCCCTTTTGTAAAAGCAAGTGTTCGTATTGCGACTTTGCTTCATACCCAAAGGAAATAGGCAAAACTGAAAGTTATTTTGCATGTCTTTACCGCGAGATAGAAGGTAGGGGCAGACAACTTAACGGCAGAGTTTTCGATACCGTGTATATCGGTGGTGGAACACCGTCGGTTGTGGACTCAAAGTTTATCGTAGGGGCAATAAGACAAGTGAAAAAGTTTTTCACGCTCTCTCAAAACCCCGAAATTACTATTGAACTTAATCCAGGCACGGTTACCCCCGAAAAGATAAAAGAGTATAAAAGCGTTGGAATCAATAGATTTTCAGTCGGATTGCAAACGGGTTACGACGACCAACTCAAACGCTTGAATCGTATACATACTGCAAAGGACTTTTTGCTTTGCGCCAATATGTTAAAGGGCGAAAATTTTAGTGCAGACATTTTAATAGGTCTTGCAAACCAAACGGTAGAGCAAGTTAAAAAGAGTATAGACCTTGCTATCGCAGGTGGTGCAAGCCATATATCAACTTACGCGCTAACCCCCGAAGTAGGCACGCCCATTTACACCGATTACCTAAACGGCGAACTGCTGTCTGACGACGAGGTAGCAGATATCTATCACGAGATAGTTGATTACCTTAAAGAAAAGGGTTTTGATAGATACGAAGTTTCTAACTTCGCAAAACAAGGCTTTGAAAGTAAGCATAACCAAAACTATTGGAAAAGGGGAGAATATATAGGCTTAGGTGTTTCGGCATCTTCCTTTATAGACGATAGGCGTTTTACGAATACCTTTAAGATAGACGAGTATATGAACGCAATCATCTTTAACAAGTCCCCCGAAATATCTTCCGAAATCATTGAAAAGGAAGACGCTAAGTTTGAGTTTGTAATGCTCGGGCTTAGAACGGCAAAGGGCATAGATAAAAAAGAGTTTAATAAACTGTTCGATTGCGATTTTGACAAAGAGTATTCTAACGCTCTTTTAGAAAAAGCACAGTATATAAACTCAACTAAAAATTCACTTAGTATAAAGCCCGAATATCTATTCGTTCAAAACGATATAATTCTCGCTTTTATGAAATAACTGTATATACCAAAAACAAAAAACCACGCTTAAATTAAGCGTGGTTTTTTCGTCAAATAAAGTGCAAAAACACCTAAAAGGGCGCTAAAATTCCGTTTAGCAAAGTGCTACTATAAGCGGGGGTAGATATGACTATATACATAGAATACGTTTTAATAAACAATCTCTTGATAGATTATATTCTTATTAAAGGCACGCTCGCAACGACAGGCGTAAACGGGAAAAAACTTCGCGTGTTTTTTTGCGCATTATTTTCTGCTGTTTTTTCGCTTGTCTATCCGCTGATAATTGCTCCGCTTTTTATAGTTACGCTAATCAAACTAAGTTTTGGCTTGTTTATAGTTTTTCTAAGCGCAAAATACCTATCGTTTAGAAGTTACTTTTTAAATACGGCCGTTTTCTTTTTTTATACCTTTTTAACAGGTGGCGCAATTTTTGGGATATTTTCGCTTTTTAATATCCCTACGGGAAAGGAAATAATAAGCGGACTCATAATTTTCCCCGTCTACTTCGTATACTTTTGCTTAAATAGTGTGGTTAAGTTTTTGTATAGAAGAAAAAACGTAGTTTCCTTTTGTTATCCAACCCAAATCACCATTTGCGGAGTAACCAAAAACTTGCAGGGATTCTTAGATACGGGCAACGGTGTCTACGACGGTGATTCACCCGTAATATTTTGCAACAAAGCGATCGCTACTGAGTTTATAAATGGCGGAGCGTTACCGCCAATGAAAAAGATAAACGTTTGCACGGTTAACGGAAAAAGTCAAAAAATATGCTTAAAAAGTGAAAGCCTTGTGATATATATCGCAGGAAAAAAGAATATATATAATAACGTAACCGTTTGTTTTACCGAGCAGGGCTTTGAAGACTGTTACCAGTTAATTTTGCACCCTGCTTTGTTAAAGGAGAGTTATGCTAAAAGTTCTATTTTGCAAACTGAAAAATCTGCTTGACAAGTTTGGTTTTAACCAAAATCTACTTCGATACGTAGGCGGAACTGACGTTTTGCCCAACCCCTTTTCCCCCGAAGAAGAAGCGGACATGTTAAATCGTTTAAGCCTTGGCGAACAGGGGATAAAGGACAAACTTATCGAACACAATTTGCGGTTAGTAGTGTATATCGCACGCCGTTTTGAAAACACGGGAATTGACCTTGACGATTTAATATCAGTTGGCACCATAGGTTTAATAAAAGCCGTTCAATCGTTCAATGCCGAAAAGAACATAAAACTCGCAACCTACGCTTCCCGTTGCATAGAAAACGAAATTTTAATGCACCTTCGCCGTGCCGTCCGCACGCGTGCAGAAGTGTCTTTTGACGAGCCGTTAAATACCGATTGGGAAGGGAACGAACTCGTTTTATCCGACGTTATGGGCACCGACGGAGACGTTGTCTATAAAAAAATTGAAAGCGGAGTAGAAAGTGAATTATTAACCGAAGCCCTAAAAAAATTAAACGGTAGAGAAAAAGAAATAATGGAACTTCGCTACGGCTTAAACGGACAAGACGAACTAACCCAACGCGAAGTAGCCGATTTGCTTGGCATATCCCAGAGTTATATCTCTCGTTTAGAGAAGAAAATAATCGGGAGGTTAAAGAAGGAGTTTTCAAAAATCCTTTAAAAGGGGTTATAAGCTTCGCGTGGCGTCGTTACTGATTCGCCAAAACAACCTCGATGACCAGACGGTCTTTCTCGTCTGTTTTGGCTCTCGAGCCTAGCCACGCTCGTTTCTAACCACTTTTACAAGGGCTTATAAACTTCGTTATCCTGCGTTTACTGCTTAGCGTTTTGACTTCGATAACCAGACGGTTAATCAATTCCAATCAAAAAGGGCTCCCAAAAATTGTCGAAGAAATTTTTGGGAAGAGGAGAAACCATCAAAAGGTCATGCTCTTTTTCGATAAGGAAAAGAGTAGACAAGAAGATGAGTTTCGACGAGCGAGCCTTGGCTAACTTGCTTCAAAAAATCCTTAAAAAACATATACTATCATTTTACATAATTCTTTCTTTTTCGCGCATAATAGCATAAAAGGGGGAGTGTATGGACGATAAGTTTTTTTTCGGCATTGCTCTTGGTATGATTGGCGGTGCGGTGTTAGCCACTAATTCGGCTAAAACCCGTCAACTTGTTAAGGACGGTCAAGCGGAAGTTTCGAAGAAAGTTGAAGAAATGACCAAGCCCAAGAAGCAAGCGTCTAAGAAATAATTAAAAAGGCAGGGCAAAAGCCCTGCCGAATTTTTTGTTTTAATAAAAAAACGGTTGATTTACACTCGTGTTTGTGTTACAATGAGCAGGTGGAAAGATATTTGTGTTTGGATATCGGCGACAAAAGAATAGGGCTTGCCGTTTCCGACCCCTTTAATTCGTATTCCTTGCCGGTGCAAACGTATCACCGCAAGAATTTAAAGACTGACCTTGCCTTTATAGGCGAACTCGTCAAGCAAAAATGCGCCACCGTTTTGGTGTGTGGACTTCCCGTTAATTTTGACGGAACTCCGTCCATTCAAACACAGCGCGCGCAGTATTTTATCGATAGACTAAAAGAAAATCTTTCGGTAAGGATAGAATGTGTAGACGAGCGTTGTTCAACGGTTGAAGCCGAAGAAATTTTAATCGAGCAAGGAAAAAGTAGGCAAGAGCGAAAATCGTGTGTAGACGCGTTGGCGGCTGCAACGATATTGCAAGGGTATCTTAACCAAATCAATAAAAACAAATAAAGGAGATATATTATGAGCGAAAAGGAAAAGAAATGCAACTGCGGTTGTGACGAACACGGACACGACTGCGAATGTGGTTGCGAAGATGAAGATATCGTAGAACTCACCACCGAAGAAGGAAAGAAATTAAAATTCTATTTTGTTGGCACTATCGAATATAAAGGCAAACTTTATTCAGCATTCGAGCCTGCTGAACAAATCGACGGTATTGAAGACGACGACCTTCTTATCTTTGAACTTTCAGGCGACGACGAAGAAACGGCTGACCTTCTTCCTGTAGAAGACGAAGCGCTTCTTGACGAAGTGTTTGAAGAATTCTGCAGAGTTTTAGAGGAAGAAGAACTCGCAGACGAAGCAATGGAATTAGAACCAAAAGACAACAACTAATTAAAAAATAAAAGCACGCCCGAGGCAATCTGCCTCGGGCATTTGTTTTAAGTGTAGAATAGTTTACTTAAAAAATCTAAGTATTGTTTCAGCGGTTATTTTGTAGCCAATGGGGAGAGATGAAAGATAAATATATTCTTCTCTCTTGTGTGCGCCCCAAGATTTATGACTACCTACGCAAACTGCAGGCACACCGAGCGACATAGGGATATTGCAGTCGGTAGAGCCTGAATTTATTGCGCAAGGTTCTCCAGAGTATTTTTCGCAAATCTCAATGATATCTTTTGTCATTTGGTCAAGCTTAACTTGGTCAACCTTGCCACCACAAGGGCGTTCGCCAATAAGTTCTACTTTAATTTGTGCATCGGTGTTTGCTTGAACTTTTTTAACCGTGTCGTTAAAGAATTTTTGCATTTGCGCAAGGCAATCTAGGTCGTCTGAACGGTATTCGTAAAGCATTTTAGAACTTTGCGCTATTGTATTGACACTCGTTCCGCCTTCAACTAAGCCAACGTTATAGGTAGTTTTTGTTCCTTCTTTTACGGGAACTTGGCATTTATAAAGTTCTGTGATAAGTTGGCTCATAACGGCAATGGCGTTGGTGTTTCCAAAAGCACCGAAAGAATGTCCACCTTTACTTGTGAAATCAATTTGATATCTATGAGAGCCTACGCACTTGTTAACTATGTGAGCATATCCACCGTCAAAGGTGTAAAACTCAGTAACTCTACTTGCATAGTCTTGCATAATCTTTCTTGAGCCTTTTAAGTTGCCCAAACCTTCTTCGCAAGCGTTAGCGATAAACAAAATTCCCTTATCGCTTTTAAGGTTGTTTGCGAAAACGTATTTTGCAACCATCATCATTAAAACCAAACACGCCGTATCGTCGCCAATACCAGGGCAATGCCATTTATCGCACTCTTTAACGAGTGGTAATGGGGTAGTGTCGGGGAAAACCACGTCGGTATGCGCCATAAACACAACTATATCGTCTTTATTATCGCAGTTATAAGGAACTACTACGTTAAGTGCGTCGTCAACGTAAACGTTTGGCGCACCGTTTTTCTCGAACCAATTTTTGCAAAACTCCGCGCGTTTTTCTTCATGACCACTTGGCGCAGGGATTTGACAAAGTTGTTCTAAAAGGTCGAGCATTTCTTGATGCGAATTTTCTAAATATTCTAAAACTTCTTTTGGTAACTTATAACTCATAAAAACTCCTAAAAAGAAAATTTCACTCCGCAAACTATTTTAGCACACTAAACCTTTAATGTCTATTGAAAAATAAAAAAAGGCGACGGATTTTCCGTCGCCTTTTAACTTTTTAAGTTAACTAAATTAAATATCGTCAGAAAGGTCTGCAGAAATTAACGGAGCAACGTCCAAGCCTTTCTTTCTATCAAAGTAGTTCTTAACAATTTTAACGAGTTGGACACTTAAAATAACCAAAGCGATAAGGTTAGGAATAGCCATGAGCGAGTTAGTCATATCAGAGATTAGCCAAACGAAGTCAGAGCCTAAGTTGTCGCCCTTAAAGAAGGTTAAAAGCGCGATGCCCATAATCATTAAAAGGTAGAGGATATTGAAAACGAGTTTGGCTTGCTTTTGATGGTTTTTGAAAAGGTATTGACAAGCCTTGCTTCCGTAAAGCGACCAAGCGAGAATGGTAGAGAAAGCAAACAATGGAAGAATAACCGAGAAAGCAATCGTTCCAAAAATGCCTAAAACGTTGTTAAACGCACCCATTGCAACGCTTGAAGCGTTTGAGTCAGCATTTGTGGTTATGCCCGAAGTAAGAACTAAAAGTGCGGTAAGAGTGCAAACGACGAACGTGTCGATAAACACTTCAAAGATACCCCAAAGACCTTGTTCAACAGGTTCTTTGGTGTCCGCATTAGAGTGAGCGATGGACGCAGAACCCATACCTGCTTCGTTGGAAAAGATTCCCCTTGCAAAACCGAAGCGCATAGCCTGAGCAATGCCGTAACCCATAAAACCGCCGAGCAAAGATTTAGCGCTGAATGCCGAAGTGAAAATACTTGCAAACGCTGCGGGAACAGCCGTAATGTTAGCGAAAATTAAAATAAGCGCAATGATTAAGAAAAGCACGATCATGAAAGGAACTAAAAGGGCGGTAACTTTTCCGATACGTTTAATGCCACCAATAACAACGAGAGCAGTAATAACTACGATTATGATAGCGGTAACCCAACTAGGAATGCTAAAAGCGGTATCCCAAGTGGACTGAATGGTATCTGCTTGAACAGAGCCCATGCCGACAGCGGCAAGCATAGTAAAGATAGCGAACAAAATAGCAAGCCACCTTTGTTTAGTTCCCTTTTCAATATAATACATAGGCCCGCCCAAGAACTCGCCTTGGCTATCCTTTTTGCGGTAGAAAACGCCGAGAGTAATTTCTGAGAACTTAGTAAACGTTCCAAAGAAAGCGGAAATCCACATCCAGAACACAGCGCCGGGGCCACCTGCAATGATAGCCGAAGTAACGCCGACGATGTTGCCCGTTCCAACCGTGCCTGAAACGGCGGTAGAAAAGGCTTCGAAAGCAGAAACGGAGTTTTCATTTTTTTCTTTTTTGTCTTTTGTCTTCATTTGTTTGTAAGTTCCGCCAACCGTGTGTTTAAGCGAAAGCCCAAACTTGCGCACTTGAAAGAACTTGCTTCTTGACGATAAAAAAATTCCGCTTACTAAGATAAGCGCGATCATGGGAATTCCCCAAAGAATGTTTC
The DNA here is from genome assembly GCA_017501885.1 of Clostridia bacterium. Lineage (GTDB taxonomy): Bacteria > Bacillota > Clostridia > Christensenellales > Borkfalkiaceae > UBA1259. Next base: position 39,131 of record JAFVWA010000119.1, read on the forward strand.
CGTCAATCCAGTTAAGAATTTCGTATAACTTTTCCATAACAACTCCTAAAAGTTTTTTTCAATAAAAAAACGCCGAAACTTTTCGACGCAAAAAACAGCCCCATACATGCAAAAGCAAAATAAAAAGGGGAAATTTCTGTCCTTTTACCTGAGAGATTGGGATAAACCTTGCACCTTCGGTCCTCAACTATTTTGAGCGTCTCCAGAAAGCCATCCGTTTACGGTCTTTACTAAAAAGCACCTGAGAGTGTTACTCCTTCGGTAGGGGAAACCCCTTTTTCCGCAAACTTCACCTGGCGAATATTCATTTACCACAACATATTACCAAACTTTTACGAGATTTGCAAACATTTTAAATAGGTAAACGAAAAAAATCGTTAAAAACCCCTAAAAAAACTTGCCAAACGTTAAATAATTTGTTAGAATAAACAAGCAAAAAAATTCACACTCGAGTATTCGCAGGCATTCGTGTTTCCGAAAATACACTTTGAATCGGGAATGTTGCCTGAAAACCACGGAACTCGGGGAGGAAAAAACGGAGGAATTTTATTATGGCAGTAATCACTATGAAACAGCTCCTTGAAACGGGCGTGCACTTCGGTCACCAAACCAGACGTTGGAATCCGAAAATGAAGAAGTATATCTTCGGCGAAAGAAACGGAATTCACGTAATTGACCTTGAAAAGACAGTAGACATCATCGAAAATCAGGTATATCCATTCGTTGTTGAACAAGCAAAGCAAGGCAAGAGCATCCTTTTCGTAGGAACTAAAAAGCAAGCTCAAGAAGCAATCAAAGAAGAAGCAGAAAGATGTGGACAATACTACATCAACAGCAGATGGCTCGGTGGCACACTCACTAACTTTAAGACCATCAGAAGCAGAGTTGAAAGACTCAACAAGCTCAACAACATGGAAAAGATGGGCGAATTCGACCTTCTTCCTAAGAAAGAAGTAATCGGACTTAAAGCAGAAAGAGACAAGCTCGAAACCAACCTTGGCGGAATCAAAGAAATGAGAAGTCTTCCAGGCGTAATGTTCATCGTAGACCCTGATCAAGAAGACATTGCAGTTATGGAAGCAAGAAAGCTTCACATTCCAATCGTAGCAATCACCGACACCAACTGTGATCCAGACTTAATCGACTACGTAATCCCTGGAAACGACGATGCTATCCGTGCAGTAAAACTTATCGCATCAGTAATTGCAGACGCAGTTATCGAAGCAAACCAAGGCGAACAAATGGAAGCACCTGCTGAAGAAGTTGCTGAAGTTGAAGCTGAAAAAGCTGAATAATCAAAAAATAAGGGAGATAGAAATATGTTTACAAGTAAAGACGTAATGGAACTCCGCAAGAAGACGGGCGCAGGTGTTGCAGATTGCCAAAAAGCATTAAAAGAAACTGACGGCAACATGGACAAGGCTGTAGACCTTTTAAGAGAAAAGGGTATTGCAACCGCTGCTAAAAAAGCAAGCAGAATCGCTGCTGAAGGTATCGTATACGCAACTATCAAAGACAAGACGGGCGTTTTAGTAGAAGTTAACTGTGAAACCGACTTCGTTGCAAAGGGCGACCAATATAAAGACTTCGTTGCAAGCGTAGCAGATTTTGTTTGTGACAATGAAGTTAAAGATATTGACGAATTAATCGCAATTAAGAACGACGAAACTATCGCAGCAACCGCAAAAATCGGCGAAAAGATTTCAATCCGTCGTTTTGTAAAATACACCACCGACAACGGTGTTGTAGAAAGCTACATCCACATGGGTGGTAAAGTAGGCGTATTAGTAGAAATCGAAGGTTGCACTTGCGACTCTGCAAGAGAACTCGCACACGACGTTGCTCTTCAAATCGCAGCTGCTAAACCTTTATACTTAAACGCAGCAGAAGTTCCTACAGAAGTTTTAGAACACGAAAAGGAAATTCTTAAGGCTCAAGCACTTAACGAAGGCAAACCCGCTGCTATCGTAGAAAGAATGGTAGAAGGTAGAGTTAAGAAGTATTACGATGAATTCTGCTTACTCAACCAAGCATTCGTTAAAGATCCTGGCTTAACCATCGAAAAACTCGTTAAATCTTATGCAGACAAAATGGGCAAAGCTCTTTCTGTTAAGAGATTTACCAGATTTGAAATGGGCGAAGGCTTAGAAAAGAAATCAAACGACTTTGCAGCTGAAGTAGAAGCTCAAATGAAGAAATAATTTCTTTTTAAGAATCCTAAAACAAAAAATCAAAACTCCTAACCGTTTGGTTGGGAGTTTTTTGTTATTATTTGATAGTTAAATATATATTTATTATATATATATTGTTTTGTATAGTTTGTAAAAAGATTTATTCATAAAAAATGTTGACAAAATAAAAACGTAATGGTATATTAATGTTACAAAATAAAAATTAGCCTTTATAAGGGCAAAAAAGGAAGGAAAAAATGAAAAAGTTAAGCTTACTTATAGCAATGATTTTGGTTGCTACAATCGGCGCTGTTTATGCAGGATGGGCATATAACGACCCAACCAAAACTATGACGGCTGATGAAGAAATTTTCTTCACTATGGAGGCTGCATCTCAAGAAGGCACGCAAGGAACTATCGACATCGCCCATAATTTCAAGATGAAAATCGTTCCACTTTTAGACAAAGATCCAAGTAGCACACAAGCTAATGCAAACCACACAACTGCATTACAATTCTGTGAAATTTCTGAAGCTGCAACACCAATGGCTGATGATGCTGCTACCATAACTATCACGTTTACACCTAATGCAAGTGCAGACGGTGACGTTAAGCAAAATGGTCCTAACGCTACTTATTATTTCAAGAGCTCTGCAGATATGAAATATGACGGAAATGACATTTTCTCATATACCGTTGTAGAATCTGCTCCTCAAACTATAGACTGGGGTGAACCAAATGAAAGTGGTGTATTCACGGTTGTATTAAAGGCTGCGGATTTCATTTCAATTGATTCAATTTATCTTTCTGACATAACAGAATTTAACGCTTATAGAGGACAAGTACTCGGTAAAACTGTTATGTTATACGTAAACGAAGTAGTCGATTAATAAGGTTTTATAATCAAATTTTTTAAGAAAGACAAAGCATTACCCCATTTTTTGGGGTGATGCTTAAACCATTTTTAGGGAAAAATGCAAGCATACGATATATATACTTTAATCTTATGTTTAATAATCTTTGCTTTACTTACCACGCTTGCGGTTGTTATTATTGTTATTGTAGCAAAACAAACGTTAAAGCTCATAAAACTTGGTAATGAAGACCAAAAGATTATAAAGGAAGAGAAGAAAAAAAAGAAGAAAAAGCTATCAAAAACGTTCGACTACGTCGTAACGGGACTTTTGTCGCTCATTTTTATTTTCTTCTTTTGTTCTTCAATGTATATCAACTGCGTGCAAAATACCTATTTTGAAAACGCGCCAACGTATAAGGTTGTAAAAACCGATTCGATGGCGAGAAGAAACGAAAAGAACGAATATCTTTTCGACAACGACTTAAACGACCAAATACAGGCGTTTGACCTTATCGCTACTTATAAACTTCCAAAAGAAAAAGACCTTAAACTATACGACATTGTAGTTTATGAAGTAGACGGGGTTTTATTAGTTCACCGTATAGTTGAAATTGAAGAGCCTAATAAAAACCACCCAAACGAAAGATATTTCCGTTGCCAAGGCGACTCTATTGATAGACCTGACCGTTTCCCCGTTAAATACTCTCAAATGAAAGGCATTTATCGTGGGGAAAGAGTTCCTTTCATAGGTAGTTTCGTGCTCTTTTTACAATCTCCCGCAGGTTGGCTTTGTATACTTTTAGTTGCCGTTGCAGTAATCTCTACGCCTATTTTGGATGTAAAGATAAGCAAGGCTAAAAAAGAACGTCTACTAATTATAATGGCAAGCGCAAACGGAACGCAAGAAGTAGCACCTTCAACCGTATCTCAAGAAGATTTAGACCAAGCCGATGCACAAGTTATAGAAAACGTCAACGAACAAGAACAAGTGGAAGCCTTTGGTATTCAAAGAAAAGACTTCCGTCACTTTAAGCAAAAACTCGTTGATTCAAGCGACGTAGTTCAAGATAGATACGAACAAGTAGTTTCGCTCATTTCAAGAATAGACGGCATAAGGGTAATCGAGGGCAAAAAGCAAGAGTCCTTCAAAAAAGGTCATAGCTCCGTTGCGCGTTTAACTTTCCGTGGCAAGACATTGTGTATTTTGCTTGCCTTAAATCCTAACGAGTATCAAAACACTAAATATATATTTACCGATATTTCAGAGTTTAAGTCGCACACCCTATACCCGATGAGATTAAAACTCACTTCGGATAGGCAAGTTCGTTGGGCGAAAGAACTTATCAACGATATAATAACCAAAAACGGCTGGACTTTACAAGAAGAACGTAAGCCTATTTTGGAAATGGAAAACGACGTTCAAGCACAAGAACAGCCACATAAATTCTTAGAGCATTTAAGGGGCGTTAGACATAGAAGAAGTTTCGGTCAGCGCTTGCGCCGTTCAACCAAAGAAATTAAGGATAGATACAAAACTGTTGTAGCGCACATCAAAAACGTTCAGAACGTTAGGGAAATAGAATCCGACCATTTTAGGACTTTCCGTATTAAAAATAAGCCTATTGCCAAAATCACAATGAAGGGCAAAACGCTTAACGTATACTTAGCGCTTAATCCTAACGATTTTGTGGATACTAAGTATATATTCCAAGACGTTTCACACGTTAAAAAATACGCGCTCTATCCAATGCGTGTTAAACTAACTTCTGATAGACAGGTTAGATGGACTTGCGAACTTATCGATAAAATTATGCAAGGCTATTTGGTAATGGAAGGGGGTGTAGTATGAAACTAAAACACCTTCCTTTATTAGGATTATTATTGTTAATAATCTCAGTTGCCGTAATACCAGGGGTTTTTGCGACTTGGCAGTATGCCATGTCCAGTCCTGATCCTAAAAATTCTTCTTTTTCTCTAACTGTGGAAGAATATAACTTTAACGGTGTAGTTTACGTTACAAACGCGTATAAAACAAGTGGCGACGGAGAGTTTCTTTTTACAGGTTACAATTTAACAACTGTAACTTCAAAAGCCACGTTAAAAAACAGCACAACTTCATCTGTTACCGCTAAAATTACCGTATACAATTCAGCGTCTGAAACGTATGCGTTTAACGCGGTTAAATATACGGCGGAGCATTACAGTAACACCGACATAGTTTACGAGTTGCCAGCTCTTCAACACGGCGATCCTGTGGAAGCAGGCAAAAGCTTGAGTTTTGACGTTATATTCGCTTATAAAGCAGGGGTGGAGCCTATAAACACAACGCTTGACTCTATTCTTAACTTTGACTTTGTTAAACTTTCAGAACTTCCAAAAGACGAAGAAGAAATCGCGGTAAGCGGAGCATTAGGACAGTTTGAAGATATTCTTAACGGAAATACTATTTCAGACTCTCTTGCTCAACTTACTAACCAAATGGACGATTTTGATGCCAACGATAGACACGACGATTCGTATATAGGTAACGTTACAGGTGCTACCGACGAAGACTCGATGCTATTGGAAAATCTTTTCCAAGACAACTTGACCTTGCTTATTAACGGTGTAGAAACGTCAGTTACCATACTTATCAAACGCGAGAACGTTGACGGCAAAGCCAACACGGGCGACGCAAGTGGCAGAGAAATGACAATTTATATGACGACTTCTGATTTGCAACAAACGGGTTCTTGGTTAAGACCTGCAAGTGCAACCGTTTTTGCTTCGGTATTTACTTCGAACGACGACGGTAAGACTTGGTCGCAAGTTGGCGAGATGCACGAAGGAACGGCTACAATCAAACAATATAACGGTTGGTATGGTGGTGGTTCGTTCGATACCGATACTTGGAAATCTCTTGATGGCAAAACCATTGAACAATTAGTATAAAAACAAAAAACCGACTGATTTGCAGTCGGTTTTTGTATAAAAACTTTTTCTTTGCCAATAATTATCTTTACATACTGCCATTTTGGGTTACATAGGAGGTAGTATGAACAGTAAAGTAGTTATCTGCGGTGTAAACACCGCCACTTTGCCAAAACTTACCGAAAAAGAAACCCGAGACCTTTTAGTAAAGGTCAAGTCGGGAGAAGATGGCGCAAGACAACAGTTTATCGTTGCCAACATGCGCCTTGTTTTGTCCGTTATAAAAAGATTTTGGGCAAAGCGCGCTAATCAAGACGACGTTTTTCAAGCAGGTTGTATAGGTTTAATAAAAGCCATAGACAACTTCGACCTTAAATTTGAAGTTCGTTTTTCCACCTACGCCGTTCCAATGATTATAGGTGAGATTAAAAGGTATCTTCGTGACGGCAACTCGCTAAGAGTTCCGAGAAGCATTCGCGACACCGCTTATCAAGTTCTTAAAACAAGGGGCGAACTCGAAAAAGAACATAAAGACGCATCGATAGAGAGTATTGCCTTAAAGATGAACGTTGCGGTAACAGACGTAGTTTACGCGCTCGACGCCATTTCCGACACCGTTTCGCTATTTGACCCCGTGTTTAACTCACAAGACGACACACTTCTTTTAATGGACCAACTTGGCGACGAAAAAAACACCGACGAGCGTTGGACGGAAAACGTTTGCCTTGACACGGCAATAGAAAAACTTGACGAAAGAGAACGCAAAATAATATATTTAAGATATTACGAAGGCAAAACCCAAACGGAAATTTCCGAAGAAATAGGCATATCTCAAGCGCAAGTATCACGATTAGAAAAAACAGCGCTGTCCTATATAAAAAACAGCATTCGTGCGTAATTAAAATGTAATAAAAGAGAAAAGAGTTGCATATAGTGTTATATGCAACTTTCTTTTAGAGAATTAAGAAAAAAAGACGTCATAAACGTTGCCGACGGCAGGTGCTTGGGAAGAATTATCGATTTGACCTTAAAATTTCCACAAGGCATATTAACGGGCATAACCGTTCCAGGCAGAAAAATCTACGGATTTAGGCTTTTTGACCGCACCGAAGTATTCATTGAAGAAAGCAAAATCTTAAAAATCGGTGGGGACGTGATTTTAGTAAACCTTAAAGGCGACAACTCAGTATATCCGCCAAAACCACCAAAACCGGGGTGTCCACCGCCTAAAAAAACCACCTGTGAAGACTTTTTATGCGGGGATTGTCGAATAGACCAAAGCGACTACTAAGCGCTTGGCATAAACGACAACAATTTCTAAAAAGCAAATTTTTAAAACCCCCTTGAAAAGCGGGTAAAGATAGAGTATAATATAACCACGGTGCACGGCGCCGTGGGGCATTCGGCCCCATATATGATAAGTTATTTTTACAATTTAAGGGGGACTAACAAAATGGACAAGATTACTGCTGATAAAATCAGAAATATAGCGATTATCGGGCACAGCGGAGAAGGTAAAACCTCACTCGCAGAAGCGTTGCTTTTTAACGGCAAAACGATAGATAGGCTTGGCAAGGTTACCGACAAAAATACGGTAATGGACTTTGAAGAACAAGAACTCGCAAGGGGTTGTTCTATTTCACTTGCATGCGCTTATACATATTGGAACGGCGTTAAAATTAACGTGGTAGACGTGCCTGGTTTTTTTGATTTTGAAGGCGAATTTGCAAGTGCTCTCCGCGCAGTAGGTTCTGCAGTTTTAGTTGCAGATGCTAACGGTCAAGTGTCAGTTGGCGCAGAAAAAGCGGTTGACTATTGCTTAAAGAACCAAATTCCGTTAATGATATTTATAAACGGTATAGATAAAGAAAACGCAAACTACCTTGCAACGGTTGAAGCATTCCGTGCTAAATACGGCAAGAAGATAGCGACCATGCACGCGCCAATTCTTGTGGACAACAAGATGAAAGGTTACGTTTCGGTAATCTCAGGCAAAGCGTATAAGTTTATGAATGGTGGCAGAGAAGAAATTCCTGTTCCCGAAAACATGAAAGACGAAGTAGCGCTTTTCAAAGATGAACTTACAGAAGCCGCTGCTGAAACGAGCGAGGCTTTCTTAGACAAATACCTTGCCAATAACTGGCTTTCTAACGAAGACCTAATCGTCGGCGTTAAAAACGGTTTATTTGCAGGCGATACCATTCCTGTGTTGGGCGGTTCTGCAACTCAAAACCTTGGCGTTATCAATTTAATGCACGAAATAGTTGACATTCTTCCTTCTCCCGAAGAAAGAAAACCCGTTCACTACACGGCTGTTGACAGCACCGAAGAAGGCGAAGCTTCTTGCGATGTAACTTTGCCACTAACTGCGCAAGTTTTCAAAACTGTTGCAGACCCATTTGTTGGCAAACTCAATATGGTGCGCGTGTTCACGGGTGTGTTAAAGAGCGGCATGACCGTTTATAACAGCACTACGGGTGAAAAAGAACGTATTAACTCGGTATATCTATTAAAAGGCAAAAAGCAAGAAGCCGTTTCAGAACTCGTTGCAGGCGACATCGGTGCGGTTAACAAACTTAACAACACCAACACGGGCGACACCTTGTGTGAAGAAGGCACCAAGATTAAATTTGATCCAATTCCTTTCAAAGCCCCCGTTCTCACCATGGCTATAACGGCTGCAAAATCTGGTGAAGAAGACAAGGTTTTCCAAGGCCTTAACAGGCTTTCTGAAGAAGACAAAACCTTTATAGTAGAAAAAGACAAAGAAACGGGCGAAATGGTTATTCGCGGGCAAGGTGAAACACAACTTGAAATTCTTTGCAAAACGTTAAAATCCAAGTTTGGTTGCCAAGCGGTATTGACAGAGCCAAAGGTTGCGTTTAGAGAAACTATCACGGCTACCGTTGAAGCAGAAGGTAAACATAAAAAGCAAACGGGTGGCGCAGGTCAGTTTGGCGTGGTTAACATTAAGTTTGAACCGGGCGCAGCAGACGGCGAATTTGAATTTGTTGACGCGGTAGTAGGCGGAGCAGTTCCAAAACAATTTATCCCTGCGGTTGAAAAGGGTTTAAGAGAAGCAATCACCAAGGGCGTTCTCGCAGGATATCCTATGGTTAACCTTAAATGCACGTTGTTTGACGGAAAATATCACCCCGTTGATAGTAAGGAAGTTGCATTTATATCGGCTGCGAAACTCGCTTACGAAGAAGCATGCTTAAAGGCAAAACCCGTTATTTTAGAACCTGTTTATTCTTATAAAGTAATAGTTCCAGACAACTACACGGGCGATATTTTAGGCGATATGAATAAGCGTAGGGGTAGAATTTTAGGCATGGAAACGGTTGACGGCTTGCAAGAAATTTCTGCCGAAGCACCACTTATCGAAATGCTTAAATACGCTACCGATTTGCGTAGTATGACTCAATGTAGAGGCGCGTTCACGGGCGAACTTTTAAGATATGAAGAAGTTCCTTTTGCTGAACAAGAAAAAATTATCGCTGCATCTAAGAAATAATTAAAAAACAATTCATAAACGCACCGTTTTTGCGGTGCGTTTAACACGAGAATAGGAGCAAATAATGATTTTAACCATATGCCCAAACCCAAGTATTGACTGCACCATTGAACTTGACAGTCTTAACGTGGGCATGCTTAATAGAATAGATAACAAACTCGAAACGTATTCGGGCAAAGCCTTAAACGTTGCAATAGGCGTTGCAAGACTTAACGAAGACTGCTTGTCGACAGGCTTTATGTTCGACAACCACCGCGTTTTGTTTGAAAAGGTTTTGGATAAAGAAGGCGTTAAGCACAACTTTGTTTACAATGAAGGTAACGCAAGAACGAACTATAAAATAATAGACAAACGTTCTATGTTAACCGAAATAAACGACAGGGGCGAAGAAGTTTGTTTAGAAAAACAAACAGAGCTATTAGAAAAGATAAAAGAACTTTCCAACGGCGCTGACATCGCAGTAATTAGCGGAAGTTTACCAAAAGGCGTATCGAGTGAATTTTACGGACTTATGGTAAAAAGTATTCCAGAAAACGTTCGCGTGGTTGTAGACGCAGAAAAGGACAATACTTTATCGGCAATAGGCAGTAGAAAAATCTTTATGGTAAAGCCGAACTTAAAAGAGTTTGAAAAGTTTTTCGGCATAACCGTTAGGTCGAGAAAAGACATTGTTGAAGGTGCTAAAAGATACCTTGAAATGGGCGTAGAAAACGTGCTTGTTTCACTTGGCACCGAAGGTGCGGTGTTGGTTAATGCAAACGAGCAACTCTATTGCACATCGACATCCGTTGCCGTAAACTCAACGGTTGGCGCAGGCGACAGCATGGTTGCCGCGGCGTGCGTAGGAATAACGAGAAAACTTCCTATGCAAGAAGTTTTAAGAATGGCGGTATCCGCAGGCACGGCGGCGGTTACTACGAGTGGAACAAATCTATTCTATATAGATAAATACCAAGAAATCTACAACAAAATCAAGGTTGAACAAATCTGATAAAGTATAAACAGTCTACAAATTACGTAGACTGTTTTTATATGCAAAAAACTACTAAAAACGAGTTTTTAAGATTGCTTAAAGAAAAGCGCGTAACAACCGTCGCAGGGGCGTGGGTATACTTCTTTTTGTCTTCGCTAATTCCACTCGTCTTTTTAATGATTACCGCTTTCGGGGTGTTTGGTGTAGAAATTACTTCCGACCTTGTTTCAAGACTTCCCGAAGGTTTTAGAGAAGCGGGGGAAATCATAGTTCAAACGGCAAACTCCGCCCAAGAAGGCGTTACAATCTTTTTTGCAGGTACGCTTATATTTTCATCGTCAGCGCTTCTTCACCAAATGCGAAAGGACGGCAACAGTATCTACGGAGTAAAAGTGGGGAGTCGTCGTGGATTTTTTAACCGAATTTGGGCAATTTTGGCACTTATGGTGTTGTTTGTTATCTTTTTAGGGACGGCGCTACTCATAGCGTTTGGCGAAAAACTCTTGCTTAACTTTCCGTCAGGCAAAAGCAAGCGCATGGTGGTGAGTTTATTGTTTGGCGTTTTGATAACGCTAATTTCATACCTTGTAATAGTGCTTCTAAATAAATACGTTTGCCCGTCTAAAACTCCAACGTCCGCCGTTTGTTCGGGAAGTCTAATATCTCTTGCTATAATTTATATAGGGACAATCGTGCTTGGACTATACTTGAACTTTTTTGGACTAAACAACGCATTTTACGGAAGTCTTGCAGGGATAGTTGCTTTTTTATTGTGGTCGTATATACTTATGACGGGGCTTGTTATAGGCACTATTTTTGGATATTATTTATCAAAGAAAAACCAAGCAAAACAAACACTCTTAAAAAAACAAGTTGCCGTTTACGATTGACACAAGGCGGGGCATAGTGTAAAATATACTTGATAAAAAACGGCAGGTGAAATTATGCTGGAAATTAAAAATTTAACCAAAATATATTCAAGCGGAGTTCGTGCGGTAGACAATCTTAATCTTACAGTTAACGACGGCGAGACTTACGGTTTTATAGGGCATAACGGCGCGGGAAAATCAACCACTATAAAGGCGGTTGTGGGCGCACTTTCTTTTGAACAGGGCGAAATTTTTATAAACGGTGTTTCGCTTAAAGATAATCCGTTAGATTGCAAAAGAATGCTTGCATATATCCCTGATAACCCCGACGTATACGATTATCTAACGGGCGAACAATATCTTAACTTTATATGCGATGTCTTTGGTATTGACAAAAAAGAAAGGGAAGAGAGCATAAAGCACTATGCTGAAGAATTTGAAATTTACGACGTTTTAGGCAACGTTATAAGTTCGTATTCGCACGGAATGAGACAAAAACTCGTTTTGATTTCAGCACTTATACATAATCCAAAACTTTTGGTTTTAGACGAACCTTTCGTCGGCTTAGACCCTATCGCGTCGCACAAACTTAAAGTTATAATGGCTGAGCTTTGCGAAAAGGGTTGTTCAATATTTTTCTCTACGCACGTTTTAGAAGTGGCAGAAAAACTTTGCCACCGCGTTGGCATTATTAAAAATGGTAAACTCGTTGCCGAAGGCAAGGTCGCAGACGTTATAGGGGATAAGTCGTTAGAATCTACTTTCCTTGACATCGCTAAGGAGAGCGAGAATGACTAATTTTTGGCTACTCTTTAAAACCAATTTACTGTCTTTGGTAAATTTCAATGGCAAAAGAAAGAAAAGCGTAAAAGTTCAAGCGACCAAACTTTCAGTCGTTGCCTTGCTTTTTGTAATAATAGTAGGTGGAATTGGTGCGCTTTACTCATTCATTTTTGCCGATGTTTTAAAACTCACCGGTAAAATTGACCAGTTGGTTCCCACCATGATAGGCTTATCGTCTATCGTGGCGTTTGCCTTTTCATTTTACGCGGTTGCTAATTTGCTTTACGGCTTTAAAGACTATGACTTTTTAGCATCTCTTCCCGTTCGCAAAACGGCAATAATTTTAAGTAAACTTTCTGCCATGTTTTTGGTAGACGTAGCATTTTCTTTGCTTATAACTATCCCTGCAATAGTTTTTTATGGTGTAAGCGCTACTATTACCTTTTCGTTTATAGCGCAGTCTTTGATTTGCGCAGTCGTTTCGCCCCTTTTACCTTTAACTATTTCTATCGTAATAGGCGCGCTGTTTACATTTATTTCTGCAAGAATTAAATTCAAAAACTTAGTTACAAGTTTTTTGTATTTATTAGTTTTTGCCGTTGCGTTCATCGTGGGATTTTCATCGTCGGAAGACGGAAATTTGGGACTTATACAAAAGATATATTTTGTCCTTCCATTACTTACCAAAGGTTGCTTTAACGTAGGGTATTTGTTTGCGTTTATAGGTGTAAATATTATTCCTTTCGTGATAGTTATTTTGGGAGTTTCTTTAACTTTTGAAAAAATGAACGCCCTTTGCAAGGCTCGTCCAAAGAACAAGAATTTTAACCTTAAATCAAAGCAAGGCAAAGGCGAACTTCATACGCTTTTCGTTAAAGAGTTTAAGCGTTTAGCCACATGCCCATTGTATATGATGAATAGTTTAATAGGGTGCATATTGCCTATCGTAGGCGTTATAGCGCTTGCCATTATGTTTAACGGTTTTGGCGGGGAAATCGCTTCTATCTTAGGCACTTTGGTCATTCCGTTTGCCCCCGCTCTTTTGGTATTCTGTTTTTGCGTGGCACCAACAACCTACTGTGCTATATCAATAGAAGGCAGTGCTTTTTGGTTAATGAGAACGCTTCCCATAGACTCAAAAAAACTTCTCAACGCAAAAATTATGGTGCATTGTGTTTTCTTTGTTCCGTGTGCCGTTATTTGTTCAGTAGTTTTGGCGATAACCTTTAAGTTAAACGTTTGGTTATCTCTATTATTTACGGCGTTTAGCGTTATATTGGCATTGTTTAGCGGAGTTTTCGGACTTTGGGCAAACTTAAAAAAGCCTATGCTCGACTGGGATAACATTCAAAAACCCGTTAAGCAAGGCGTTTCCGTTTTAATATGTATGCTCCTTGCATTCGCTTTGTCGGCGGTGTTTGGCGTGGTTGGTTACTTTATGTTGTTTGGTCAAAACACGGCTTTAGAGTTTTTAACTAAATTATCTCTAACTCTCTACTTTGGAATTTTATCGACTGTATTTATTGTCGTTACCGCCTTTATTTACCTAAAAATGATAAAGAATGCGGAGAATACTTTTGCAAAAATAAGCGGTTAGTAATATTTTGTCGAAAATTCGCATAAATTGTATTATCCTGTATTTTGGGGGTAATACGTTGTGCGAGATTACTCGATAATCCAAAGGGTTTTAAAAGAAGCCCATTACATAGCCTACACGGGCGCAACGGTTAGGGCAACGGCAAAAGTGTTTTTGTTTAGTAAATCTACCGTGCATAAAGACGTTACCGAACGGCTCATAAAAATCGATAGAGAACTTTATGCAAAAGTCAAAATAGCATTAGAAAAAAACCTTGCCGAACGCCACATTCGTGGCGGAATGGCTACCAAGAAAAAATACGCCGAAAAAAACAAGTTGGATAAATTCACTTGACAAACTCGCGTTTATAAAATACAATGAAAATACCTAAACTAAAAGGTGCGCCTGATAGTAAAGGGATGAATACGTTTTTATGCAAAAGTGCAAGCCACTTTTGCTAACATTTGTATCTCTCCATTTGCTGTGCAGTGGAGAGTTTTTTTTAACTAATTATAAACTTCGCAATACTGCGTTTCTGGTCTTCACGATAGACCTTGATGACCGACAAGGTCTATCAAGTCCAATCGCTCGACCGAGCCTTGTCTTGCTCGTTTCTAATTAGTTAAACCAAGATAGCAAAACTTAGCAATACTGCGATAAATCTTAAAGGAGACAACTTATGAAAAAACTTTTAACTTTACTTTTAGCATTTACCTTTGTTTTATGTTCGTTATCTTTTGTTGCATGCGACGATGATACGCCACAAGGAGGCACAACGATTAACGTAAAATACTACGCGCAAGCATCAGACATCGTTCCCATGATTTTGTCGGGTAAAGAAACGGTAGGTCTTGTTCCCGAACCAGCTGCAACCGCCCTTCAAAAAAACGCTCAAAAACAGGGCAAAACTCTTTATAGATTAGATTTGCAAGAGTTATACGATAGTGATGTAAAAGCATATCCCCAAGCAGTTTTAATGGTTAAAAAGAGTGTAATTGGCGCGCATCAAGACTTAGCAAGTTTACTTGCTCAAAAGATTGACGGAAGTGTTGCTTGGGCAAAAGAAAACACCACACTTGCCGTTAGTGCAATAAGCGAACGCGGAGCAACTACCTTACAAGCCCCCGCTCTTAACCAAACGGCAATAGACGGATGCAAAATTTATTGGCAAGGCTCAAATGAAGCAAAACAATCTGTAAAAGATTACGTAAATCAAATTATACAAGTGGACGCTAATAGCGCTACCGCAGTTCAAGACGATTTCTTTTATAACGGAGAAATAGCGGAAAATTCCAAAGCTTCGTATACTTTCGTAACCCCCGACGGCGCGCCTGCGCTTGCTATTTCTAAGCTTATGAACGATAGCGATTCGCTTTCTACGGGAAAGAGTATATCTTATCAAGTTGTTTCCGCATTGCAAGTTAGAAACGCGTTGGTAAGTGGAAGTGCTGACTTTGTCTTAGCACCCGTCAATATGGCAAGTAAATTCTATAAAGAACACGACGCTAATGATCCATACGTTATGGTAGCCGTTGTTACTCACGGAAATTTCTATATCATTAGCACCGAACAAATCTCGTTTAGCGATTTAGCAGGCAAGCAAATTGCCGTTCCCATGAAAGGCGCAGTTCCCGATTGGACCTTCCAAACGGTTGCAAAAAAACACGGGTTAACGTGCGCGACAGTTGAATAATGAAAAAATTAAGCAAGATTACAAACTATATATTGCCTTTGATTACTGTAGGGTGTCTACTTTTGTTGTGGACGGTTGCTTCGGTAAAAGCAGGGAGCGAATACATTTTGCCAAGCGTTGGAAAAACCTTTTCCGCCTTAGGCGAAATACTATCGACTTCTAAGTTTTATATTGCCTTTTTTCATACTTTTTTAAGAAGTTTAGTTGCCTTTTTAATATCTTTTATATTGGCGAGCATAATGGCATTTTTATCAAATAGGTATAAGAGTGCTTTAAGAGTTATAGATACACTCGTAAGCATTATAAGGGCATTGCCCACCATTGCAATAGTTTTGGTTTTGCTTTTTTGGACAAGCGTTCAAGTAGCGCCTGTAATAGTAACAATGCTGGTAGTTTTGCCAACGACATACACACACTTAAAGAGCGCGTTAGATAGCGTAGAAAAACCCGCCTTAGAAGCGGGCATGGTGGACGGAGCAGATAAACTCAACCTGTTTTTTAGGGTAGAACTCCCACAAATGGCACCTGCCGTATACAGCGCGATAGGGGCGGGGCTTTCGCTAAACTTTAAGCTTATGGTGGCGGCGGAAGTTTTGAGCGCAACGATTAAGTCGCTTGGTAATACCTTAAATATATATAACTACAACGGGCAAATTGCCGAGATGCTCGCGGTCGTTATAACCGCCGTGGTATTTGGCATAATAGTTGAATTTATTTTTAACAAAATTTCCCAAAAAACAGGGGAATGGAGATAACAAAAACTAACGGATGAATAAACAAAAGACCTATGAAAGTAGGTCTTTTTTATATGTTTACAACTTGATAAGTTTGGTCTAAAAGTGTAAAATCTTGATTGACTGTTTTATTGGTTAAAACAATTTTTTGACTGCCCTTTTCCAATGCCACGAATATCCACGCATCGGGATAAGTTTGCAAAATCTTTTGGCAAAGGTCAGTTAGTTGGTTGTTGCTATCCGAATATTCGCATAAACACAAGGCGGTAGAAAGCGCGTCTGCAAAACTCGCATCGGGGCAAAGGACTGTTGCGCTCTGAACACCCGTGTTCATTGGCATACCCGAAAGAGTATCGATAATATGTGAATATCTTTGATTTTCAACTTGATAAAACCTTTGGTAATCACCACTTGTGGAAACGGATATATCTTTTAGCCTTTTGGTAACGTTAATTATTTGTCCGTCTTTACGCGGATGAATTATTCCTAAACCGTCAGCGTCAAGAATCCTTAAACTGCTTCCACCTGCGTTCACGTATCCGTCGGTATAGCCGTCGTGTTCAAGGATTTGACCGACTTTATCAACAGCATACCCTTTTATAATTCCACCAAAATCTATTTTTGCATTAGTTAACTTTGTCAAAACTCCGTCGGCAATGGTAAAGGCATTTTCAAAATCTAAAATGCCACTATTAAGCACTTGGTTTATGCTATCAAGTGTTGGTGGGGTAAAGTTTTGAACGGGGTATGACGGGTAAAACTGCCATAACTCACTAAGTGGTAAAACGGCAGGGTTAAACTTTTTTTCAGAATACGAATAGAAGTTTAAGCAGTCTTCAAAAACCTTTTGCTCGAAATCGGATATTTGCATACTTCCGCCAACTGATAAAGAGTTGAATTTATAAGTTAAAGAATTTTGGTTGGAAATCTTATAGCCGTCGTCAAGTTCTTTTAATAGCGCGCTAATTTTATCCTTAGTGGAATCTGAAAGGGTTTTAGAGTTAACCTGCACGGTTATTTGAGTATTAAAATAATAAAAATCTGCATAATCTCCATTTTCCGAAGAACACTCACACGCGGTAAAAGTTAAACACGTGCAAACGCATAAAAGCAAGCAGACAAACTTTTTCAAAATTTTCATAAATTTATTATACTATTAACTGTTTAGAAAATCAAATTTATATTGACAAAATTACCCCTATTTGATAAAATAATATGCGTATTGTAATATTAAACGTAAGGGTGGGGGTATGGTAAGTAAGTATAAAATTGCAGACGTTGTGTTCAGCGCTCAATTTAAATACGCGTATACTCGCAAAATTTGCACGTCCTACCTATACGATGGTGAAGAACAACCCGAATTTTTTATAGAAATAACAGAGCAAGACCTTGTGGAAGAAGGTAAAAAGGCAGGCGATTTTCCCTTGCCTTACTTAGAAAGCCTTGCCGTTTATAGGAAGTTTTTAGGTAAACTTTTAGATTATAACGGAACGGTTTTTCACAGTAGCGCTTTGGCTGTTGACGATAACGCGTATTTGTTTACCGCGCCGAGCGGAACGGGGAAATCTACGCACGCTCGTCTTTGGAGAGAATATTTAGGCGATAAAGTAATTATGGTAAACGACGATAAGCCTGTAATTAGGCTTGTTGACGAAGATTTTTTCGTTTACGGAACGCCTTGGAACGGCAAACACGGTTTAGACACTAACTGTAGGGTAAAAATAAAAGCCGTTTGCAAGTTGGAACGCGGAGAGCA
This sequence comes from Clostridia bacterium, assembly GCA_017501885.1. Lineage (GTDB taxonomy): Bacteria > Bacillota > Clostridia > Christensenellales > Borkfalkiaceae > UBA1259. The sequence goes on from JAFVWA010000119.1 coordinate 56,969, forward strand.
AAACGCTATTCAAAAACTTTCCAAAGAACAAATGCTTCCAACCATTTTAAGTCAAACCTTGCGCCCACAGAACGCGAGTGATTTTGATAAGTTATTACCACTCGTATCAGCGCTCTTAGATAAAACGGATTTATACTTGCTTAAATGCAATACTGATATAGAGTCGGCAAAACTTTCTTATAGCGTAATGAGTAAAGGAGTTAAAAATGAAAATTAAAGAAGGCTTTATTTTAAGAGAAGTATCAGGTAGTTTCATCGTCGTTGCCGTAGGTGAAGGCACAAAGACGTTTAACGGAATGATTCAGCTTAACGAAACGGGCGCTTTTTTATGGAAACTTCTTGAAAGTGGCGCTACGGAAGAACAAATGGCAGAGCAAATGATGAAGGAATACGCCGTTGAAAAGCAAGTGGCTTTATGCGACGTGAAAGAGTTTATTGGCAGTTTAAAGGAGGCTAACCTTATTGTATAAGGTAGAAAAACCAAAGATGGCAAGAACAATCGGTTTTGACAATCAAAAGTATATAGAAACTCAATCGGCAAAAATCTTAGAGAGAGTTGAAATGTTCGGCGACAAGCTTTACCTTGAATTTGGCGGAAAGCTTTTCGACGATTATCATGCAGCAAGGGTTTTGCCGGGCTTTGAACCTGACAGTAAATTCAAAATGCTTTCCCGCCTTAAAGATAAGGTGGAAATTTTGATTGCCATAAACGTAAGCGACATAGAAAAGAATAAATACCGTAGCGACTTAGGTATTACTTACGATACCGAAGTTTTAAGGCTCATCGATATTTTCCGTGAAAACGAGTTTTACGTAGGAAGCGTTGTTTTAACGAGATTTGCTAACCAACCTTCTGCAATAGCCTTCCAAAAAAGGCTTGAAAGGTTAGGGGTAAAAGTTTACCGTCATTATCCTATCGCAGGCTATCCGTCTGAAGTAGAGAAGATAGTTAGCGAAGAAGGTTTTGGCAAGAACGAATACGTTTTAACCACTCGTCCAATAGTAGTTGTTACCGCACCCGGCCCAGGAAGTGGTAAAATGGCAACGTGCTTATCACAACTTTATCACGAAAACAAAAGGGGAATAAAAGCAGGGTATTCTAAATATGAAACCTTCCCCGTATGGAATTTGCCACTTAACCACCCTGTAAACGTAGCATACGAAGCGGCAACCGCTGACCTTGACGACCTTAATATGATTGATCCATTCCACGTAGAAGCATACGGCAAAATGGCGGTTAACTATAATAGAGACGTAGAGATTTTCCCCGTGCTTTCCGCAATGATGAATAAAATCATGGGCAAGAGCATATATAAATCTCCAACCGATATGGGCGTTAACATGGCAGGCAATTGTATTATAGACGACGTTGCGTGTCAACAGGCAAGTAAGCAAGAAATAATTCGTCGTTTCTACTCGGCTCAGTTAGACGTTAAGAAAGGTTTGGCAAGTAAGGAAATTACTTCTAAAATCGAAATCTTAATGCAAAAAATGCAAATAACCATAAACGATAGAGCGGTAGTTCGTCCTGCGCTTGAAAAGGAAGCGCTTACAGGAAATCCATGTTGCGCGTTAGAACTTAACGACGGCAGAATTATCACGGGAAAAACGGGCGATTTGCTCGGCGCCTGCGCTGCGGCAATTCTCAACGCGTTAAAAGTGCTTGGTAAAATAGACGATTCTATAGACCTTATCTCACCAAGCGTTATAGAGCCTATTCAAAAGTTAAAGGTGAGATATATGGGAAGTTCTAACCCAAGACTTCACCCGGATGAAATTTTAATGGCGCTCGCGTTCAGCGCGGTTACTAACCCCACCGCAAAGGTTGCGCTTAACCAACTTTCAAAACTTTCGGGAACGCAAATTCACTCAACCGTTCAACTTTCTCACTCGGACATCAAGACGCTTAAAAAATTAGGAATTGACGTGACGTGTGAACCTAAGAGCAAGACCGATTCACTTTTTATGCAACCATAAAGTTTTATAATTGACAACTTTTATAGTGTATGTTATACTAATATAGATAGAATAAAGAGAGGATAGTTTAATGTTAATAGCATTACTTGCTGCAGATGCAGCGCTTTTATTAGGATTATTCATATATGCAACGGTAAAATTTGGTATCAAAGCAAAAAAAGATGCTAAGGCACCAAGCCCCGTAGAACCTATTGATTATAAGCATGGCGTAACGGCAGAAGAGTTTGCAAGAGAACTTGCTTTGGCTCGCGCTAAGATAGACGAAGATGCAGGCGAAAAGGTAGTGGCTGCAACTGAAGAACCAGAACCCCTTCCACAAGAAGAACCCGTAGAGCAACCGGTTATTATCGAAGAGCCTGTTGAAGAAGTGGTTGAAGAACCCGTTGAGGAAGTTGTAGAAGAACAACCTATTGAAGAGACTATTCCTGAACAACCTGTTCCACAAGAAGAACTCGTTATTTCTGAAGTTGAAGACGAAGAAGACGATAGAGAACCTGTTCGTCGCGTTCCTTTCTGTGAAAAGATGCTTTACATCGACAGAAAGACTCAAGAATACTACAACGAAATCAACAATGAATTTAAATCATATAGAAAGATGCACGCGCGTGTTTCTGCAAAAGGCGTTTCTTACCGTTTAGGTAGAGAGTTAGTTGCAAAAATTACTCTCCGTGGCAAGACTATGAAACTTCACCTTGCTCTTGACGTTGCTGATTTTGAGCCTAACGTATACTTCCAAAAGGATATGTCAGACGTTAAGGCATACCAAGAAGTTCCATTTACCGTTAAGGTTAAGAGTGATAGAGGTTTGAGAAATGCGATTAAACTCATAACCGCAATGGCTGAAAAGAAAGAGATTGCAAGAAAAACTCGTTTTGAGCCAACCGACGGTGTTGAAGAATTAAAGGCTATCGCTATTGAACTTAGATAATTGGTTAAAAAACAAACAAAAATTAAAAGCCCGACTGTGAGAACAGTCGGGCTTTGCTTATACATATTATACGTTTTACGCATTAAAGAAGATTTTCATCGTAAACGGCTCTTGCTCCGCCAACGAATTTAGGACGAGTCCTTGCAAAAGTAACGTGCGCTTTCCCAAGCGTGTCGGTGGAAAGTCGTAGCGGAACGGCAACTCTTTTTAAGTGCATACCTATAAAGGTGTCCCCAATATCCATTCCCGCGTCAGCCTTAATTTCTTCTACTAAAATAGCGTTTGGCATGCTTTGATAAGCAATGGTAGCAAGAGAACCACCCGCTTTCTTTTGTGGAATGGCGTTAACCCTTTCTGCAAAGGGAATCGCCTCTCTTTGAATAACAATCGCGCGGTTAAGGTGTTCACAACATTGCACGGCAAGATAAATGCCTTTTTCGTTTAATACGCCATATATACCTTCAAAAATTTCTTTAGCAACGTCTTCTGCTGAGTTTGTTCCAATTTTATTTCCAACAACTTCACTTGTAGAACAACCCACTACTAAAATATCGCCTTTACTAAGTTTTGCCTTTTCAATAAGTTCTGATGCTATTGCTTTGCAATCTGATTTTATGTTCATAATTAAACTCCTATCGATAATTATTTTAACACCGCCAAATAAAAAAGGCAATAAAAATAACAAAAAACAGCGTAAAATCGCATATATTGTGGTTATATTTATACCAAAAAAACTATCTTAAAAAAAATCAAAAAAATGTAGAAAATCTTTTGCAAAACGCTTGACTTAAAATTTTATATTTGATAATATATTAAGGCTATCGCTCGACGCGATATGCAAAATAGCACTTTCGTTTAAGTGCAAATCTGACCGAAGTCAGACACCGTAGATTGACAACTGCATAGAAAAAGAGAGAGATATATCAGAAACTGAAATATCAATCGAGAATACTTTAATAAAGTACATTAAGGCAAAAAATAGAGTAAATAGACTAAACAAAAATTAAAAGGTTAATACGAGAGGAAACGTAAAGGAAACGAATCACGAATTAGTCGAGTATAGTCAAGGAAGTAGAAAGTAAATTCGACGGATTTGCAAAAATGCAAACCAAAAAAGATCAAGCTACAAAGAGCATACAGGAGGATGCCTTGGTACATGGCGCCGAAGAAGGACGTGACAAGC
>JAFVWA010000120.1 GCA_017501885.1 Clostridia bacterium
CGTTCAAGACTGAAATCGGGGGCGAGTTATGAAACAAAAAATCTATTTATCTAAAGAAAAGGTATGCCACGAATTGGCTATGATACTTGTTACCGAAAACTACACCGTAAGGGTTGCTTACGACAAGCTTCCCAACCAAAGCAAGAAGAATTGGTACGTTGAGTTTTGGAGGTAGGTATGAAAACATTCACTTATACAAAAATCACATCAAGTCACTGCGACGAAGACTACGGCTACGAGTTTGACTACACAGTTGAACGCGAAGACCTATTAGATGCCGTTGTTGATATTGTATTTAACGAATATTTTAAAGGCTGTGATGAAGCCGTTAAAAAGGGCTTAAAAAGGTTTATCTACGTCTGCGATATAGAAGATGAGCTTATCGACTATTACGAATTTACAGGCGATTTAAAAGAGTATTTTAGGCAAGAAGCGTTTGAGCAGGAAAACGAGTTGTGAAAACATATTTATCTTGGAGTGGTGGTAAGGATAGCACAGCAAGTGTTATATTGGCACATCAACACAAAACACCGATAGACTTGATAATTATATCACTACCATACTTTGACAAGGCAAAAGGCATTTACGCAGACCATCCGTTGCATATAGATTTTATCTTCAACAAGGCAATACCATTGTTTGAAAGTTGGGGTTATAAAGTCAAGATTGTTTCAAGTGATAAAGACTATAAATATTGGTTCTTTCATAAAACTACTAAAAGTAAAGTTTCCGAAAGAAATGGGAAAATGCGTGGTTGGGTTGTGGGTGGTATGTGCATTATGAATAGTGAAAAAGTGAAACCTATTATAAAGTTTGTAAAAGAACTTGATAGTGGAGGTTGGCAAAGCATAGTTGGAATAGGAATAGATGAGCCTAAAAGACTTGAGAAAATGCGTAATAGGGAAAACCAAATAAGTCTATTAGAAAAGTATGGTTATACCGAGAAAATGGCTTATGAATTATGCAAAGAATATGGTCTGTTAAGTCCTTTATACGAAATAGGTGGTATGCGACAAGGCTGTTTCTTTTGTCCTAATGTATCTATTAAAGGGTTTGCAAATTTACAAAAAAACCACCCAAATCTGTGGCAAGAATTGTTAGACCTTAACGAACTTTATATGCAAGACAAAACACAATTTGTTGCACAAGGCTTTAAGTATGGTATGACCTTTGATGAGATTATTCGACAAGTACAATTAATAAACAACCAAATAACAATATTCGATTTAATGCAGGAGGAAGACAATGGATAGCGAGAAAGTTAAAGAGATTAAGGAAGCGTTGAAATTTATGATGGGGCTTGACCTTTCAAATAAACTACCATACATAGATGGTAATACGATTAAACAAATTGCTTATGAAGAAATATTTAACTATATCAACGAGCTGGAAAAGGAAAACAAGACCTTAAAGGAGTTTACCGATGGAAAAGTATGAAAGAATAACGGATAAAAGATTACAGATAGGTCGTTTTTATGCGCCAAAAAGCAAGGAAGAACGTTTAGAACTTGTTGACTCAATCAACAAACAATTAACTTATGAAAATATTTACACTCGTCTTGCCGAACTCGAAGACAAACTCGAGAACGGAACGCTTGTTGACACAAAAGTAAAAATCGGACAAAGAGTATTTAGGCGTGGTTTTTTCAAAGGCGAAATTGACGAGTATATTGTAAGCAACATTATTTTAGAAAATGGAAAGTTAAAATTTCATTTAAAACACGATTATGACGAACATCAAACTTGTTATTCGGCTACGGTTTTAGATATTGAAGAAATAGGAAAAACCGTATTCCTAACTAAAGCCGAAGCTGAAAAGAAAGTAAAGGAGCAACAAAATGAAAAAAAGTGATTTTTGGCTTGTGGTATTTATATGGACATCTCTTGAATATATGTTCGCATTGTTTATCGGGTTTGCAATTCATCTGTTCAATTCGGTAGAACTTTGGGAGCAGATTTTATCTTATATCGTAAGCATAATGGCGTTGATTGGAATAATAACAGCGATTCTTTGTATAGTGATGATAACTTATTCGGGGAAACGAGGTGAAAAATGAGAATACTTGTAAAATATGAAAATTCTTCCTACTATTGGGTAGATACTGTAATAACGCGTTATGATTGTACTCTTGCTATTCTCGTGTCGAATGAAGGTGTCGTTTTTCCGATACGTCTTGAGAAAATCGAAGTAGTTGATGAAAATTATCTCTACGAAAAGCAAAAAGAAAAACGAATTGAGGAACTTAAGATTGAGTCGGCACATCTGGCATTACGAAGGGAATTAGACGCACAAATTAACAGAGCTTTGAGAGATACCCCAATATCAATGCCGACGTTAAAGTATACATTGTAGAAGTAAAGTTGTTGATTTAGTAGGAGAATAGTTATGGGAAATAAGATTATTAAAAGCAAAGCAGTAATTACGGTAGATATGCTATCAAACACAGACACGACCATTGATGAGTTATTAAGTAAGGATGTTTGTGAAGCGCAAATTGAAGAAATGGCGAAAGATATAGTAAGAAGTGCAGGTTTAGATGTGTACGGAAGAGCGGAATATTACTACGAACAAGGCTACCGCAAGATACCCGAAGATAGCGTTGTGCTTTCAAGGGAAGAATACGAGAAGCTAACTGCACCAAGAGTTTTTATAAAGCCCAGACAATTAAACAGTGAAGAATTAGCCAAAAAACTAAAAGACTTTAATTATGGAATTATAGGTGTAGATAAAAGTAGTGTTGAAATAATACCAACAAGAGCAGAGATACAAAAAGAAACGGCAGAGAAGATTTTGAAAGCCGTTCTTGAAGATGTAGGCGAGTTTTATGCAGGCGATATAGTGGAAGAACTCGCAAAACAATTTGGTGTGGAGGTGGAAGTATGAGCAAAATTATTGAAGAAATGGCAAGAGATATAAGACCTGTTTTAACGGACAGAGTTGACATAGGTTTTATACCCGATTTGGATAAACCAATAGCGAAAACACTTGTTAAGCTTGGATACCGCAAAGTATCCGAAGATAGCATACTGCTTTCTAAAACAGATTTTGACTTGATATTGCCACCAAATAGAGTTGTGCTTTCAATAGAGGAGTACGAGGGGCTTGTTAGATCAACAAGTTATATAAGCAAGGGAACGGCAGAGAAGATTTTTGCAAAAATTGACGAAGCATTGTGCGAGTGTACAATAGTTCATAATGGGGGTGACTATGGTTGGAAACTTCAAGGCTACGAAAGAAACGATTTAACAGAAAGACTAACCAAAATCGCAGAACAATTCGGCACAAGTATTGAAGAATATAAAAAAGCAGCTTACCGCGACCATTTATTGCTTGAAAATTACTATGGTAACGCAAAAGAGCAGACGGAAAAGGTGCAAGCCGCGCAAAAGGAGGAAGAATGAGTGAAGGTTCGTTTCTGAAAGCTGAAGCAAGATGTCCATTCTATAAGCGAGATAAGGATATGCGGAAGATTGCTTGCGAAGGTCTTGTTCCACGCAGCAATATCATTGTTTCATTTGCTTACTTGAAGGACTTTGAAAAACATTTCTTTTCCTTTTGTGGGAAGGAATACCAAAACTGCCTTATCTTCCGGGCGTTAATGGAAAAATACAACGAATAAAAAAAAGACCACCGTCAAGCGCGGTGGTTTTTAATGTCTTCGCGGATAAGCCGCTTGACGTATGTTGTTTTTGCTTCGCCTTCAGACAAGCGTTCAGCGAGTTTGTCTATAATGTCTTTGTCGGTGGGATACAGCTCCACGCGAAGTAGGGTAATTTTTGCCTTGTATCTTGTTTTTGCGTTTGTAGGATTTGTCATATTAATAAACACCTTTATTAATCAATAACTGCGTACCCGTTGCAAAGGACGTCGCATTGCTCGTCGTCGTCTAAATCTTCCCAACGCTTGCCTTTCGGTAAGGTAAATTCGCGAGTTTCCGTTATCCATTTTCTTTGCCAATACGGCAACTTATTGGCGTAATCATTTTGGTTAGCCGTAGCATTAAGTGCTGCTTCTTTGTAATAGCCTTGATAACAAACAAATTCATCGTGTTCTGCTACTTTTACCGACATATAATACTTATTTCCTTCTTTCATACATTCACCCCTAATAAAAATAATAATGCAAAAATAATAATGCTCACAAAGCTGTATATCCAGCCTTTTGTTTTAATGCGTTCTTTCATAATACCCTCCTATTATATACCGTTAGTTGTTCCTTGTCAAGAAATGTGTGTCTAAATGTTGTAACGATGTCAAGAATCCGTAGACGGCAAAATACTTGTTCAAGGCGTTGCCGTAATATCTGTAGTGATATTCTTCGCCGTTTTTACCAATAATTACATAGTGTCCTTTCTTCATATTTGATCCCCC
>JAFVWA010000121.1 GCA_017501885.1 Clostridia bacterium
TAAGTTCCTAATATCTAAGAAGAAATACACAAAAGATGCCGCAAAGGAAAAAGAGCGTATTGATACGCTTGTATCCTTAAAAGATATAAAGGAAAACGGCTTACTTGAATATAATAACGGCTACTATGGTCGTGTGATTAAGGTAGGTCAAAAGAACTTCGGTATTGAGGACATAGTTCAACAAAATATCGACATCAATTATCTTGCAAATGCTTTTAAGTTTCTTGACGGTACGCAAATGGCAGACATTGTAAAGATTGACCGTCCTGTAAACCTTGACTCGTTTTCGGGAGAAGTGTTTGAAAGACTTTCGGCAGTAAAAGAGGGTTTTGATTCGGAAGAGATTAAGAAGATTAAAACTAATCTATTGCAAGAAAGAATTGATAGAATTGACAAACTAAATAATATCCGTAAACAGTACATTTCAGATTATTACGTAGTAGTGTACGGAAGAAATGAAATCGACCTTGAAAACAACACAGTAAATATCGCAACAGAAATCAATAAATGCGGTATTGAAACAAAAATCTTAGGTCGTAGAGAAACGGCAATTTTCTTAAAGTACAGTTTTTCTCGTAATTTTGATGAAAGAGAAGTAAAGAGTATTAAGGACGAGAACTTGCTTGATTGGGTAAAGCCTAATGAAGTCGAGTTCAAGTCAAACCGTTATACGATTGATGGTACGGAGGCGGCGGTTTTATCTATTGCAGATTATCCGTTAAGGGTTAAAAATGCTTGGGGTGCAGACCTTTTCAATATACCTAATACAAAGGTGGTTATGCACATTAAACCCGTAGATAAATACAAAGCAATAAAACGCATTGATAAGGTTATTGGTGAAATGGAAACAAAGCAAATCTTGTCTGAAAAGGCAAGCGAAGCAAATAGCGCCGAAACGCATAGAGAAACAATGCACGCTCTTTTGGATAGTCTCCAAACTGAGAACGAATCGCTCTTGGATGTAACACTTACGGTAACTGCATATAACTATTTGGACGATGCGAACTATAAAAAGAAAGTCCGTCGTTCTATGCTAACGGGAAATTTCAAGCCGTCTATGCTTTACGGTATGCAGGTAGAAGCCTTTAAGAGTGCAAATATTTCACCCACGTCAACACTTAGCAACTATGAACGTGGTATCAACAGTTCGTCGTTGGCGGCGGTTTTCCCGTTTGTAAGAACGTTTGTAATGGATAAGGGCGGTTATATGCTTGGAGAAAACAAGAGTAATCATTATCCATTTATCTTTAACCTTTGGAAACGTGGAAATCTTTATCAAAACTCTAATGGTTTTGTTATTGGTAAGTCAGGTTCAGGTAAATCATATTTCTTGAAAAACCTTATTCTTAACGAGTGGGCTAATGATACAAGAATTATCGTGCTTGACCCCGAAGCCGAGTATTTGAACGTAACACGAAATCTCTCAGGCAACATTATCGACGTAGGTAATGCAAAAGAGGGAAGAATTAACCCTTTCCATATCTACAAGGTTTTGACCGAAGATGGGAATACGGCAGACCCCGTTGTAACGTTCAATACGCATCTTAAAATGCTCGAATCTTTCTTTAAGATAGTGTTTGTTGGTGCTTCTTCGGACGTTATTGAGCTTATCAACAATTTGGCAGTAGAAACGTATGAAAGAAAGGGTA
>JAFVWA010000122.1 GCA_017501885.1 Clostridia bacterium
ACCCTTCATAAACACCTGTCGGTCATTTACCTTGTCTGTCAGGGCATTTTTTAGAAGATGCTTGATTTCGATATCCTTGATAGGGCTTCTCTCCATAGCAAGGAGATAATCCTCTTTATCAACAAGGCTCCAGTCTACAACCATTCCAAGCTCACTTTTTAATATATGGTCGAGCCAGATTCGGGTAGCCCTGCCGTTACCCTCTCTGAACGGATGCGCCACATTCATTTCAACGTACTTTTCAACAATCTCATCGAAGGTGCTTTGAGGCATTTTTTCGATGTTTTTAATCGCCTCGCCGAGATACATTAACGGCGCAAATCTGAAATTTCCTTTTGCAATATTAACCGTTCGCAGCTTTCCTGCAAAACCGTATATATCAGAGAACAGCCGGGAATGTATTTTTGAAAGCGTATCAAACGTTCCCGATTTCAACGAAGAAAGAAAATTCGTTTCAAAAAGCTCTATTGCACGGATTTTGCTTATGCGCTCTTCCTCACGTGCAAGCTCTGCCGAATCGTTAATTCCCAATTTATTATCAAGAGCCATACTATCCCATCCCCACCGTTTGTTCGTTCAATAGTATTATACCATAAAGTAGAGTTGATTTCAAGTAATAAGCCGTCTATTTATGAAAATTTCCCACCCTACACACTGCAAAAGCAAGCACAATGTCCGTTTTTTTGGCACCCGCAGCGAGAATCGAACTCACAACTAACCCTTAGGAGTTCCAAGTTCTTGTGAAAGTTTTGTAAAAAGCGTTCAATTCCGTGCATTTCGGTGCGTTTTATTAAAAATGCAATGTTTTTTATATTAAAAACGTTAAATAAGTTGCGTAATTTTTGCATTTTTACGCAACTTTTAAATTAAATTTATACCGATTTTATACCAATTTTGAAATCCTTAAATTTAATAGGCAGACCCCGCATTCTCGGGAATCTGCCTAGTTAAGTGCTCCTTATAAATCTTTGATGATATTCAAAAACTTATCAAACGATATAGCGTCGGGATTACTTGCAATATCGTTTTCACTTACCATATAATAACGGAATTTACTACCTGCTTGCGCTTGCCACATCTTGCCGAGTTCAGCTTTTTCACGGCTATCGTCGTTAGACGTTAAGTGTTCGCCTTTCGTTTCAATCATTACGATATATCCACTATTCGTCATTACGATAAAGTCAGGATAATGGTTGATAAACCCATTTATATAGAACTCGTGACGTTCAATATTTCTATGCCACCATTTGATATTAGGCATAGAAGAAACTTTTTCAATAACCTTACGTTCAAAAGCGTTCATTGTTTGCTCTTCAGCGTATAAAGACTTTGACAAGAACGAGAACGTTTCGCCCGGATTGATTTCACTCTTTAACTTAAACGACGGAATGCAAACAATTTTACCCGTTTCAATTAAATGCTTAAATCTATCACGACGATATTCATCAAGAAGTTTATTGATTTTCTCTTTAATTCTAATAGCAAAACCGTGAACGTTCTTTTCAAGCGCTGCAAGTTCGTCACCGTTCATATTTTCTACAACACGGTCGATATAAGCAGTCAATTCGCCACTCGAAACAATATCAAGCGTTTCAAGAATTTTCTTTATTTGATATTTGCAATTCCTTACACGGCTTTCGGGCGCTTGATTTTTAAACATTTCTTTGAAATATTCACTTTCAGCTTCAGCCATAAAACGATATTTCGGTTTTTCGTTTTTATTGACGTCAACTTCTGCAACGCCTTCGGTTGCTGAACGGAAATCAATTTCAACGCTTTTATCTTTCAAAGTAAACCCGTCGGATAAAAATTCCTTACTTACAAGTTCTTTATAATCGCCATCCAAGAAAGCAAATAAACTGTTCTCGGACTTATAATAGAACTGCGGAATTTCTAACGCCAAGGCTTCATCTTTATATTCATCGTAAATTCTATATGTAGTCACTTTACTTCTTACCTCCAACGGTAAATCACTTAACGGCTCCGTCTGTAGCGCTTTTAATTCTTCATCATAAGTATCACTCTTAACTTCTGCACTTGCCAACATATCGTCAATAGCAGTAGAAGGCGTTTCCGTTTTTTGCCTTTCTTCGATAATTGCTTTAAGTGCCGAACTATCAAACTGCAAAAATTCTTCTTCATCCACCGTAGGCGGTGTAAGCGTAATTTCTTGTTGTACAGGCTTCGGTGCAGGTTCAACAACAGGTTTTTCTTCTGCCACACGGTAATCTTTACTACTAAAGCCAGCATCGTTAAGTCCTTGAATTACTTTCGTAATCGTAGCGTGGAAATCGTTAGAACTTGTAAGCACGTAAGAAAGATTTAAGAACTTACTCGTGTTTTGTTTTGTGTAAGGCAAACGCAAAACACGACCTAAAATTTGCTCTACGTCAACAGTAGAAGTTTTGTTTGCAAGTGTTGCTAAAATATACGCAAACGGACAGTCCCAACCTTCTTTAAGCGCGTTAACCGTAATGATATACTTTATCTTGCAATCGGGCGACATTAAGTCTTTATCTTTAATTTCATTGATTTCCGCCGTCTTAATTGCAATTTCTTCCGCAGGAATGCCGTTTTCTACAAGTTTTTCTTTTAACTTGTCAAACGTTTCCTTGTTTTCGCCATTTCTTGGTTGTGCTTGAAATAAGACGATAGGACGAATATAACGACCACCCGTGTTCGTTTTTGACAACTCATCTAAACGGTTGCGTAAGTCAATCGCATCGGCAATAACTTCTTCTTGCGACGGACGATTATAAACAATAACGGGAAGTTTAACCATATTTTCCGCTTTAAGTTGCGCCGCGTCTACGTAAGAAATAATATTGCTATTCTTTCTTGGTGTAGCGGTTAAATCAAGAATAAAGCAAGGATTCAAGTTTTTAAGCATTTCCACACTTAATTCGCCCGTAGTGTGATGGCTTTCATCAACGACCACAACAGGAGAAAGTTGATTTAATACTTGAATAAGCGCAGTATCGTCAACTCCTTCTATAAGTGTTTCGGGTGTAGAGATAAACTTGGTAAATTGTTGCAAATTTCCGTTTTCTTGATAAACCTTTCTACCTTCTTTGTTTTTAATACGGAAGCTATCAAAACTCATTACAACGATAGACAATTGCTCGTTTACGGTGGTAGGGTTAAACTGTTGTCCGTCTAAAACTTGTTGTTTGCTATATACTTGAACTCTACCGTTAAAATCCGATTCAATTTTTTGTCTATACGGATGTGCAGGATTAGATAAATTCTTTAACGTTTGCGTTAAAATTGCTTCAGATGGAACAAGCCAAACAACGACTTTTGCTTTTTTACTTGGCAAGTTGCCGAAAATAGTTCTTAACGAATTACACGCCAAAAAGGTTTTACCACCACCCGTAGGAACTTTGAAACAAACGTGCGGAGTATTTTCAATCGTGTTTTTGTATGTAGGG
>JAFVWA010000015.1 GCA_017501885.1 Clostridia bacterium
AAAATCCACCCCAAAAGGTGGATTTTTATTATTTAATCTTAGCACATCTTAACGAATTAAGGATTGTTACTATCAATAACCCTACGTCTGCCAAAATTGCAATCCAAACGGGTAACGTAATAATAAAAGTGGTTATCATTACACCAAGTTTAATTAAAATAGAACCTATTATATTTTGATAAACAATAGATACTATTCGTTTTGATTGTTTAATGGCTAAAGGAATTTTAGACAAATCATCATCCATAATTGTCAAATCAGCACTCTCAATAGCTTGATCGCTTCCTAAAACGCCCATCGCAATGCCTACGTCACTTTGTGCTAATGCGGGCGCATCATTTATTCCGTCGCCAACGTACACGGTCTTCCCTTTTTTGTTATAAGCGATTATTTTTCCTAATAACTTATACTTATCTTCAGGCAACAAATCACTATAAACGGCATCTAGTTTTACCTCTTTACCCACGCTTTCGGCGATAGTTTTTTTATCCCCTGACAACATTATACATTTGTTTATGCCAAGTTTTTTAAGTTTACCAACAAGGTCTTTAGAGTTTTCTTTAAGTTCATCTTTTAATACAAATGCTCCAGCAAGTAGTCCATTAATTGACAAATAGATATTTGCTTGATAATAGTCTTTTTCTAAATACACACCCTTTTCTTGCAAAAGTTTGTCGTTACCAAGCAACACACTATTTCCATTAATATTGCCCATTACTCCTTTACCAGAAATTTCCATTAGATCGTTTACTAACAGTTTTTCTTTCTCGTCGATATCAATAGCTAAAATCGCACTAGCTATAGGGTGAGAAGACGATTTTTCAAGAGTAATGGCATAATTAATTACTGTAGATAAGTCAAAATTATTAAAATTCAGCACTTTATCAACTATTAAATTCCCCTTTGTTAAAGTGCCCGTTTTATCAAATACTGCAACGTTAGCCTTTGATAAAAGTTCAAGATAGTTAGTCCCTTTAATTAATATACCCTTTTTAGCTAATGCTCCAAGCCCTAAATAAAAAGATAGTGGAACTGAAATAACGACAGAGCAAGGACAAGAAACAACCAAAAAAGAAAGGGATTTATAAATCCACTTATTGAAAGAAAGCATATCAAACAATGGTGGAACAAATGCAACAAATAAGGCTAGAATAAAAACAATAGGAGTATAAACCTTAGCAAAACTTGATATAAAGCGTTGGCTTTTTGACTTTTTTGCCAAAGCCCCTTCTACCATAGCAATTATTTTTTCAGTTGCACTATCCTTATAATCTCTTATAGTTTTAAGAATAAATGCTTCCCCAAGATTTATAGAACCCGCTAGAATTTCTTCGCCACATGAAACACTAATCGACGCACTTTCACCAGTTAACCCTTTAAGATCAAGAACTGCACCCTTATCTAAAAGCACACCATCAATAGGAACTCTATCTCCCGTTCTAATCTCTATTAAACTGCCAACTTTAACGTCGTTAGGCAAAAGTTCAGCCATGCCTTCTCTTGTAATCAAGCGAACGCTTACTACTTTTAGGTGTGCCAAACCACCTATTTGTTTTCTCGCCTTACTTGTAGCATAATCTTCAAGCAATTCCCCAAAAGAAAATAAAACAAGTACAATTACACCTTCAAAATACTCTCCTAAAATAAAAGCTACTAATGACGCAATTATCATTAAAAGGCCTTCATTAAAAAATTCCTTATATTTTAATCCAACCAAATATCGTATAAATATTTTAGCAAATAAAGGCATGAAAGCTATTCCACTAATTATAAGATGTAAAATAGGCTTGTTTTTCAAAAAAAGGCTAACTATTAAGACTAATGTTGATATAACTATTAGAATTATTTCAAGCAAATGCTTATTTATAAACGTAGACTTGATTTTATTCGTTTCCTTTTTTAACTCTTGCCTACAATGACTACAAGTACACTCGAATATTTCATGTTCTTCTTTATTCATTTGTTCTTACTCCTTATTTTAGTATATTATGTTTTACTAATATACTTGTCAAAATTAAAAGGCAATTGCGTGCCTTTTAATAATTTTATATACAACCTTTATGTTCTAAACCAAGTCTTATTATGGCGGAAACGTGTTCGTCTGCAATAGAATACAGCACTTGGTTTGCAAGTTTTTTGCTTTTTACAATTTTATAGTCTTTTAATTTTCTAAGATGTTGAGAAATTGCCGACTGTTTACCACCAACAATTTCGCAAATATGATAAACGCATAATTCCCCTTCCATAAGGGCAAGCAAAATCTTCATTCTCGTAGCGTCGCCCAACAAAGAAAAAATCTTACTTACTTCTTCAACGTTTTGCATATATTCTTGTGAATTAACTAATTTTTGCTTAATCAACTCGTGGTTTTTAGTACAACAATCTTTCATATAACACCTATATTAGTATTTGCTAATATAGTTTAACACAATATTATCACCGCGTCAAGATATTTTTACAATAAAATACAAATCATACCACCACGATTTTCATTTACCATTTTTGTCAAAGTCTTGCCAAGTTTTTGCTGAGCATCTTTAGGCAAAGAAGACAATTTGTCTGACATACCGTCTTTAACTAGGTCTTGCAAAGACCTTCCAAACATATTCGTTTCCCAAATTCCATCTGGGTTTTCTTGGAATTTATTAGTTAAAAAGTTCACCATGTCTTCACCT
>JAFVWA010000123.1 GCA_017501885.1 Clostridia bacterium
GCTTAATTAACCATTGATTAAAATAATCTTCCAAAAATTCATTTGCACGTTTTTCATCCGACTTTAAAATGCTAGCGATTAAACGCACACGACTATTAGGATAATAAGAATCTACTTTACCTTCACGATTACGCGCTTTCCAACTCATAACGTATCTATCCGTAGATGCCGTTTTTTGCAATATTACTGCTTTTTGTTTGTCGGTATAGAAAATATACTTTCGTTCATCAGCATCAATTATATCGTCATCAATTTGTAACGCTCCAAAATAAGCAAACGTAAGAGCAAGATAATCTAATGTCTCTTTGCAAATCTTTGTGTCCAAGTTGTATTTTTTACTTAATGCCGTTACAATTTTATCGGAGTTTCCTATGTATTCAAATTTAATTCTACCTAAAGAAACAAGACTAGTACGTCTTCTTGCGTATACAAGTTCCGTAAGGATAGCCATCCAAGCATTCTTTAACGAAATACGTTTTAACTCTCTACGAGTAAGAACCGCTGTTAGTTCTTCCTTAAATGTTTCTTTGTTCGCAAACAATTTTGTTAATTCGTCAGCCAATTCCGACAAATTCATCGGTTCATCTAACAAATCGTCTTTTATATCTTGAAGAACTTGAACAAGACCACGTCTACGCAAAAATTCTTTGTATGACTTATCCAAATACGAAGCAAAGAAAGCGGCCTCGCTTCTGCTGTCTGAAAAGGCTAAAAACTGCTTTCCACCTTCAAACTCTAACTCAACACCGTCTTCACCATAATCTTTAATGGTTTTTGATGGTAATTCTTCAAATAACGTAGTAGCAAGAACACCGGTAGCGGCTTCTGCGCCTATGTAAAATCTTCTATATTTTCCACCTTGACACTTAGGACATTTTGCATCAGAGTTAACATACTCAGATACAATTATTGGTAAAACTCCGCAATCACATCTTGGCTTACCATCGTCCTTTTCGGTAATTGCGCCACAAATGGGACACAAGTAATATTCTTTATAACTTTTTTCTTTTACTTTAACAATTTCTTCATCTTCGATTTCTTCGTTACCTTCAAAATCAAACTCTTCAAATTCATTTTCGGTAGTAGATTTTATATGAAAGAATCTAGTATCTTCATCATATTGCGTTGCAAGAACTAATTTGTCTAATTTCCCTTGCTTTTCTGTTTTTCCTACAATGCCGAGTTCACCACAGTTCCTACAAACAGCGCGCTCAAAACAAGCAATCTGTCTATTATCGAAAGTTGCCGTATTTCTTCTTTCTAAAAACAATTGCTTATCGCCAAATAAGGTGGTGTATAAACCTTCTAACGCTCTAATAAAAAAATGATATTTTGCATCAATTAAAGATTTACCATTTTTCTCTGCTAACGTGCAGACGTGAATAAACGAAATTGCTTGTTTCTTGTTTACATTTAATACATTTGCTAATAAATCTATATCAACGGGTGGTCTTAATTCTTCACGAATTCTTTTGTAATAAATGCTATTTCTACACAAGTTATAAAGATTATGAGCAAAGGGTATGGTAGAATCATAAGAGATACCAAAACGATTGAAAATTCCTGCATATTCATCTACAGTTGCAGTCGCTAAATCTTCAAATAACTCAATAGGATAATTATTAATCTCGCCATCAAAAACGAGCGTTTCTCTTTTGCCGTATATAATACTCGTTTCATCAAAAGTTTCGCCGCACAAACTTTCTGCAAAGTTGATAATTTCCTTTTCGGATTTTCCTTCTTCACCAAGCGTTGCACTAGTTAATATAAATTGAGTTTTAGTACTAGTTTTAATCCTTGCTTTTAATCTACGCAAAAGCAAAGCCGTTTCCATTCCCGTAGCACCTGTATAAATATGCGCTTCGTCAAGAACGACAAATTTAAAATCCGAATTAGCGAAGATTTTATCGTTTTCAGGGCGCAACATCATATGTTCCAACATGGCGTAGTTAGTACATAAAATATGCGGTGGCGTTTCATTCATTTTTTCTCTTGAAATGTATTCATTTTCTAACGGCTGTTTAAGTTCATCACACGCTTCTAACGAATGCAAGTCTTGATATTTTGCAATAGCCTTTTTTTCGGTTTTTTCGGTGTCTCCATTATATACACCAAAAGTAATTTGGGGATAATACATAAGTAATTCCCTAAGTCTTTTCATTTGGTCGTTTGCAAGGGCGTTCATTGGATAGATTAATAAAGCTCTAACGCCGGGTTTCAATGTTCCTGATTCTATTTCCCTTAATAATTCATTAATAACAGGAATTAAGAAACATTCCGTTTTACCTGAACCCGTACCGGTTGTAACTACTGCATTTTTCTTGTTGGTAGTAATTACGTTTACTGCTTTTTCTTGATGCAAATAAAGTGGTCTATTAACGGGGAATTTATGTTTATATTTATCTCCAATAGGCTTATTTTTTTCTATTTCGTGAAAGAGTGGAGACAAAACGTTATCGGCGCACAAGGTAGCCAAAGTTTTTCCACTTCTAAAAATATCCTTTATATCAACAAGGGGTCCTCTTGAAATTACACCGTGTTGATTTAATTTTTCTTTGAATAGTTTATCGTATTCTTGGTCGGCAACAGAAAACGACGTAGAGATATAATCAATAAATTCTTCTTTTATTCTATTTGAAGCATCAGCTGGATTAAACATTTTCAAATCTCCTCAACATCATAGTAGCAAGACGTACAAGAAATTATTTTCTTATCGTCAATAGTTGATGGTGTGAAAGCATTTTTCGTTAAATCAAAGCCTATAGGCAATAAGTCTTCACCTTTAACGAAGTAGAATTTTAACGAGCGCTCGTCCTTTTTATATACTTCCACGTCAAATCTCATCCTTTTATCGATTAAAA
>JAFVWA010000124.1 GCA_017501885.1 Clostridia bacterium
GAGGATCCACCTGTTCCCATTCCGAACACAGAAGTTAAGCTCTTTTACGCCGAAAGTACTTACGGTTAACCGTTGGGAGGATAGGTAGCCGCCGCTTTTCAAACAAACCGAGCAGCAATATTGCTGCTCGGTTATTTCTTATACAAAAAACGCTTTACGTAAAAAGTAAAGCGTTTACAATTTAAAGAGATTTTAAGTATTTAATCGTCTGTCAATCCTAACAAAAAATCCGTTGTTTCTCCAAAAAAAATAGATAAAGCAATTAGGGCTGAAGCAGTAGGTTCCGTTTTATTTAATTCCCATTTTGCAATAGCGGATTGACGCAACTTAGTTGCTAATGCCAAATCCATTTGGCTCATATTTCGTTCTTTTCGAAGTTCTTTTAATCTTTCAGCAAAATTCATACTATTAGTATACAATACTTTAAGTCTAAAAATACTTGACAAGTCGTATAAGGCTTGATAAAATAAAACAACATTATTATAATTTTTTTATATAAAAAAGCAAAAAAATATTTGAAAAAACTTGACAAATGTATATTTTTGTCATTTTTTATAATGTATAATTAAAAACAAAAAGGGGAGATGAAATGCAAAAAGACGGAGCAAAAAAGACAATAATTTTATATATTTTGAAAATTCTTTATAACGGTACGTCTTGGCACCGTCCTGTTACGGTGATGCAGATTACACACGTATTAAACGATATGGGGGTAGAATGCAACCAAAGAACAGTTTCTAGAAATATTCAATATTTAATTGATTTTGGTCTGCCAGTTATAAGAAAGAAGGGGAAAAAGGGCGGATATTTTTATTATAAGGAAATGGACAACTTTTTTAATGTTTCACAAAAGAAAGAAGACAAATAGGAGTTATAAAAATGGAATGGATTTTGACTTTATTAGGATTCTTAATGATAACAATTATACTGTATTTAATTTTTCCAGTTATTTATAAAATAAAAACAGGGGGTGTTGCTGAAAAAAAGGCGCATATATTGTCGCTTGTAAATGTAATTGTTGTTCTTATTATCATTACAATAATAAAAGTGATTTTTCTAAATAACGAGCCTGCAAGTGTGCCTACGGCGTTTACGTATTACTGGATAGCTAGGGCAATTATGAGCAAAAAAGAAAAGCCAAATCAGCTTGACGAAAAAGAAGAAACAACGTCGCAGGTGGAAACAAACTTGAGTGAGAAAAAAGAAATTACGGAAGAAACGCTGGAAAAAGTGGAAAAAGTCGATGAAATAGTCCCCCCAAAATGCTTTCCAAATGAGAAGATAGAAGAAGTGACAAAAGAAGTGATAACCATAGGCTCAATCGTAACAATTTATGACGAAGAATTTGGGGAAGAAACCTATAAAATCGTATCAGCAAAAAGTGAAAAAGAGGAAAATGAAATCCACATATTTACTCCGTTGGCGCAGGCATTAGTAGGGCATACGGTTGGGGAAGTAGTTACCGTGAAAGCGGAAAATGAATATAAAATAAAAATACTAAAAGTAGGAGGAACAAAAATGCAAATACCAGAAAACCATAGAAGAACAGATAGGAAGATATA
>JAFVWA010000125.1 GCA_017501885.1 Clostridia bacterium
ATTCTAAAACGGCGGAAGAAACTTTCGGGAGTTTGAAGTGTCAAATCTTCCTTATCTTCAATAACACCACCGATATAATACGGCAAACCACAGTTTGCGTATGAAATATAACCCGAACGCTCAAAAATAATAATTTCTGCGTGTTCGTTGAGTCTTCTTATTCTTGCTGCGGCAGTTGCACCGCCTGCAACCCCACCCACGATTACAATTTTCATTTTCCCCTCCGATAAAGGCGTTTTAATTTGTTTTAGTTGTGATGGCAACTTCCCTTTCCACAACCGTGTTCGCCACAAGTGTGTGCATCATCTCCGTGTTCGTGGTCATGGTGAGAACACCTAACGTTAGTATTAAATTCTAGTTCGTTTTTCAAAAATGCCTCTACTGCTTTGTCGCAATCGCCACTAACACCACCGAAAAGTTTTATGCCAAGTTCGTTAAGCGCACTTATGGCTCCACCGCCTATGCCACCACAAATAAGAACATCCACGTTGTTTTCTTTTAAAAAACTTGATAATGCTCCGTGACCTTGTCCGTTAGTGCTAACAACGGTTTTAGAAATTATTTTATCGTTTTCTATATCGTAAATCTTAAACTGTTCGGTATGTCCGAAATGTTGAAAAATTTGTTCATTGTCATAAGTTACTGCAATTTTCATAATAATATCTCCTTTATTTTTGTATATCTATATTATACCCCTTTTTACCACTTTTTTCAATTGTTTTTTGATATTGCCTTTAAAACAAAAATCTTTACTTTCAAAAGCCGATTTTAGCCAACTGGTATACCCTGGCAGAATCGAACTGCCAATAGAATCTTAGAGACCATCGTTTTATCCGTTAAATTATGAGCACATTTTATTAAATTTTCATCGTTTTGACTCTATTAAATACTTATTTTTATTCCGCTTATTATTCCAAAAAATAGGCTTAAAATAAAAAAGCACTTCAAAAAGAAGTGCTGAATTTTTGGTATAGCGGCGGAGAACGAACTCCGCTTTACAATCGCCCTCGTATGAATGAAGGTTACGCTATCTTTGCAGTCAACAGATACAAGTTCATACGCAATAACTGTTGACAGCATGGTCTTCCCGGCGGGAATCGAACCCACAACGGCCCCTTAGGAGTTATACCCTCATTCAAAAGTCCTATAAAAAGCGTTAAATATCGTGTGTTTTGTTAAAAATGTGAGCGATTTTGCTTCTAAAATGTGCAGTTCGGTTAAGTAATTTTCGATTTTTGAAGCAATTTTCAAACTAAATTTATACCGATTTTATACCGATTTTTTATACCGTTTTTTACCGATAAAATAACCCCTACAAATTGGAATTTGTTAATTACACAGGTGTTCCTACTTCAATTAAGTTGCCATCTAAATCGTAGAATCTGACCACCTTTTGTCCCCAACTGTGTGTCATCAGATGATTGACATATTCGATTTCAGGATAAAGTGTTTCAAGACGCTCTACAAATTTCTCTATGTTGGGTTCTTCAAAATACAACTCAGATTGATTACTGTTTGGAATTACACTTCTTTTTGTGAATTGTTCCCAGTATCCCAATTCCTGTAAATATATATTATTCGTCAATTCCATATTACCATCGTTGTCTTGAATAAGATGAATTCCAAACATATCACTGTAGAACTTTAACGCACGGTTACAATCTTTAACAACAATAAGAGTTCCTTTGTATTTCATATACGTTTTCCTCGTCAAATTCTTATTTATCGGTAAGTTTATTATATCAAAAAATTATGAATAATTCAAGTTGTTTCGTATTAGGAAAGAAAACTCGGCTTATAATAAGTCGAGTTTTCCTATTTCTTTATGCTAACTTTGAAAAAGCATCCATAGCTCTGCTTGCCGTATCGGGTATAAAGTGACTATATACCTTTAATGTTATGGTAGAATCACTATGTCCCATATACTTACTGACTGTTTGAATTGGTACGTTATTTGATAACAAAAAACTGCAATAAGTATGTCTTAAACCGTGACAAGAAACTTCTTTCAAATTGTTAGCTCTCTCTATCTTTTTAAGCCACGAACTCATAGTGTGTGGGTAAATTGGTGACCTATAAAGATTAACTGCCAAATAGTATTCATCAAGATGTTGCTCAAAATTTGTTATAGCATCGGAAAACCATTTGTAGTAATTTTTCAACTCATCGTATAGTGCATCGGGCATTGGAATATCACGAAGAGAAGTTCTTGTCTTTGGAGTTTTTTCGTACACCCCTACTTCTTTTGATGCAAGCCTATTTCTTCTTACGTGTATCAATCGTTTTTCAAAGTCAATATCAGACCAACGCAAACCGTTTAGCTCTGCGCTACGCACACCTGCATAAAACATTATTTTTATCGGCACACGTTTGAAAATCAAATCTTCGGGTAATTTGTCTAAGACTTTTAAGAACTCTTTCGCTTCTGCAAAAGAAAATACTTCTTTTTCTTCAATTTCTCTCAAACAAGTATTACCACCACCCGTTCCTATTTTCGTTTTGCAAACGGGATTTACCGTTATCCACTCATATCTAACAGCTTCATTGAATAACGTTCTTAACGCTCTTCTATGACCTTTTATTGTTTCAAGTGAATAACCTTTTTCGATGGGTTGTTCTTCAAAATACTCATTAAAGTCCAAGTTATGTATTTTGCAAATGTTTTCCGCAGTTGTCTTTGCGATATTTCCACCCTTGCGTTTTAGAACGTAAGATGAGCATCTTGCTATAACTTTTTCCTTTGCCAAAGCTCTAAAACTGATTGATTTAGGAAATTCCTTTTTTAGCGATACAACCTTTAATTCCTTTTTTTCTGCCGTTATAAACCTATTTAAGAATAGTTGAACGTCACGAACTTTAATTTCGGAAATAGGCTTTTTAGCAAGCCCGATTTCTTCCAAATATTCTTGAAACAGTTGAGTTGTTTGTTTTGCTCGTTGATAATAACTAATAGACAAGTTTGCTTTAATTGCTATCAGCCACTCTTGGGCAAGTTCCGAAAAAGTTAATACTTTATCGTGAATAATGGCTTGCTCTTCTTTGATTTGTTCGCTGATACTTTCTTCAAATTCAGCAGCAATTTTATCCACGTATTTCTTGAACTTCGCCGGAGTTAAATTATCTTCGTTATACACCCTTTTAACATAGAGTTTGGGATTACCTTTTGCATCTTTACCGCTAACCTGAATACGAGCTTTTAGATTGCCTTTTCTATCTTCTTCTATCTTAAAGTAAGCCATTATTTATCTCCTTTTAGTCTTTCATTTTGATATAATTCATCAAGCTTTCCATATCGACTAAAATCTTCG
This sequence comes from Clostridia bacterium, assembly GCA_017501885.1. Classification (GTDB taxonomy): domain Bacteria; phylum Bacillota; class Clostridia; order Christensenellales; family Borkfalkiaceae; genus UBA1259. The sequence goes on from JAFVWA010000125.1 coordinate 3,309, forward strand.
TTCCAACGGTTCGGAACTTAATCTTTTTTTCTTTACACCACAAGCGAATAGTGTACACGCTCACAGCCGTATCGGGGTCTTCTTGACGAATCAAATCTAATGCTTGTTTAATACTTCTAAGCACGTTCTCCTCCTTTTTTGCATAAAAAAGAGAACGCACCGTTCAGATGCGCTCTCTGCATAGTTTTTATAGATTACTTTTGGACTGATTCCTTTAAGGCTTCATATCCCGCATAAATTAAGTCAACCTTACTAATACCGTAAGTTTTAAGAAAAGCTTCGATTTCCTCGCAATCCTCTCTTGGAACGCTTGTACCGAACACCTTTGAAGCTGCTTTTCTTGCTTCTTTATGCGTATCTTCGTATCTACGTCTATTTTCACGCATCGGGGTACTTGCTTTCCTTTCCATATTTACACCTCTTTCTTTAATTAGTTTCTATGAAAAGTATAGCAAATTTAATTGTTTTTGTCAATCGTGTTTATACTACTTTTCGTTATCTCGACGAGCAAATCGCCGTTACTAATATTCCAATTAAAGACATTATTCCGTGTCCTATAATTAGAATACCTGCTAATCCAAACCTAAATACTATACCCACGACGTTTAATACTTTTCTCATAAATTACCTCCGTTAAATCGAATACACAAGTTCATTAAGAATTTCGGTTTCTATAATGCCCTTGATTTCGGTTTCGCTCTGCAAGTCCTTTATGAAGTTCCCCGTCTTTCTAAACCTTTCGGTATTAGATAGCTTTGCATACATCGTGTCATACAAATCAGCCGCTTGTCTATCAATACCGTGTAAGTATTCGGGGAGCTGTCCAGCAAGAGCAATCAACATTTCGGGTTTGTGTTCCTCAATGTGAATTTTTGCCAAAGAACCATACTTGCCATAAACTTGCTTTTCGGGCTTTACATATTTCTGATATTCCCGAACTTCTTTTATAGTAAGTTCTTCATTGTTTGCCACTCTTTCGAGCAATCTTGTTTTGTTCATAAACTTCTCCTCCTGTTTGGTGATTTTCGTATTAACACGATAACACTTTACTTTGCGTTTGTCAATATTTTTTTGATACTTTTTTCGACTTTTTGCAAAAATTTTTAATTTTTTTTCGTAGTAAGCACTCATATTTCAGAGCGCTCACCACTTTTTATCCTGTTACAAGCACGGCAACACCTTGAACAAGGTAAGGTACTGCTACCAAGATTGCAAATATTACTATAAGACCGATTCCATAATTTACAAGCATTTTCTTTGCTTTTACCTTGTCTTCGTTCTTGTTAGCAATAATAATCGCAATACCCATAGCGATACTCCATACTCCCGCCGTAGCAAGAAAAACCCAAATCATATAAGGACTATACTCATCAAAAATAACCGTTATCTCCACTCGTTACAAAATCAGAGAGATAGCTATCTAAAGCGTGCAAAACAAAGACTTCTTTTTGTCTGACTGACAATCTTTCTAAAATTTTATTTACACGTTCGTTTTCCTCTTCTTGTAATACAAAATCTATCGGTGTTGCCTCTTGCGATTCAAAATCGTGTCCGTTTTCAATAGACTTGTCCAACGAAATATGTCTTCGTGTTTCTTTTCTTTGATGCAACTGTTCTTCGTATTCATCTTTCAAATACATAATTCTTATTCCTTTAGGACAAGCTTGCAACATTAGAGCAACTTCATTACTTACGCAAACGCTTACTTTCTTTTCTCCTCTATCCGTGGCAATCATAATTTCAAATCTTTTCATTATTAAATCCTCCTAATTTGTTTTGAAATTAAAAATTCAAAAACAACTAGGCGGACCACGAATATAGTAGAATTGCAAAATATTACAAAAATCGACAATAAATAAAACGCACTTTTCAATAGGTGTGGAAACCAACTTGAAAAATGCGTTCGTTTTAATAAATATATGTATGTTATTTAATTGTGTAGCCAAACATACAAGTAATTCGCAACTACTTGTATTACGGTAGAAAACTTTTTTCATTACTCACCCGTGACAAGCAGATTTTGTTCGTCGGGCGAATGAAAACTTAAATAAAAAACGTCCAACGACTAAACGCCGTTGAACGTTAAATAAATAATTATAGTCGCAACAGCGTTTGCAAATCAACACCATTACGAGATGAGTTATCTCTAAACAAAAAAAGCTCAACAAAAGAATACCCCATAAGGGTTGATTCGCTTGTCAGGCTTCTGTCTTAATATACATTAGATTCAGCTACTCATTCAACAATTTAATATGAAGTTTTTTAGTTTTGATAAAGTTCATAAAAAAGCCTTCTTTTGTTCTTATAAAATAATTCAAATTGAACCTCTATAAATCTACTAACATAGATTTTTACAACTTCATTATAAAATATTTATGCCTATGTTTTCTGACTAATTTTGTAATTTTTTGTTGAAAATAGCATTTTTTTCTTAATAAAAAAACACCGCCTTATAAAAAGACGGTGTTATTTTCTTCAAATTACTTCTTTTTTGGTAATACCGATGTTCTTACTTTTCCATTTTCTATTACAACGGAAATGATGTTTTTACACCTTTCACATAGAATTTCTACCTTTGTTCCATTTTCTCCCTTGCATAATTTATGGGCGCATATTGGACAACTTGCAAATAGTTTATTGTTTTCTAATTCCTCTTTCATAATAATCTTTTGATAATAAACTCCAATGAATATTTTATCTTGCTGTTACTTTTACAATATTTAACCTATAAAATAAAAACCCACGCTACAAACGTGGGTGAAATATCTGCTTAATTATGTCTTTCGCTCAAGCATTACCTTGCCGATTCAATGGTTTAATCTCAGCCTATTACAGCACCCACGACTATTTAGTTTTTTAGTATAGCATATTTAGTAATAAATTACAAGTAGTCCTTAAAAATACACGATTAAGATAAAAATACTAATTAAATATCTTCTTTTATATTGCCTTTTTTAACGTTTCTTTCTATCAATTCTTTCGCAAATTCCCATATTTCTATTGAGCCAAGTTGGGAAGATTTTTGCCTATTTAATGCCTGCCTTTTATTTACTTCGTGC
>JAFVWA010000126.1 GCA_017501885.1 Clostridia bacterium
CGATATAAAAAACTCTTTTTCTTTCTTGAGCAACTCCATAATCTTTAGCATTTACTAAAGTAATTGAAACATTGTAACCACAATCCGTAAATGTTTTTATAATGTTTTTTACAGCCTCTGAGTGCCTATTTGCCAACATACCACTAACATTTTCAGCGAGAAAGAATTTAGGTTGTTTACTCTTAAGAATCCTTATATACTCATAAAAAAGTTTTCCTCGTGAATCTTCTATACCACGTAAAGAGCCTGCCTCAGACCAAGATTGACAAGGTGGTCCGCCTATTATACCATCTATTTCATCAGGAAAATCTTCTTCTTTAATTTTTCGAATATCACCCTCAATAAGTTTTGTTTTAGGATGATTAGCCTTAAATGTTGCCCAAATAGTAGGGTCAAACTCATTAGCAACAGGAATTTCAAAACCTGCTCTTTCAAAACCTAAATCAAGTCCACCACAGCCACTAAACAAACTAATAAGTTTCATTTTATTTAATCTCCTTCTCTTGAGAGAATTGCACATTGTTTTTTATGCAAAATTGTTCAAACGCATATTCTTTAAGTTTATTGGGTTGGGTAACGCCATTTTCCCATCTATTAACAGTTGCAAACCCTAAACCAAGAACTTTCGCAAATTCAATTTGAGTTAGTCCAAGTTGCATTCTTGCTTGATATACTTTATCCTTAAATTCCATTTTACACCTCGTTTATAAAACAATCACATTATATCACATTATATCAATTTATTCAAGTGCTTTTAGTTTGAAAAATAAACTGAATTTCATTATTAACTAAAAATTAAATTTAGTCACCCTCATTCCCCATAAGTTCCCTTAAATACCCTATGTGAGCGTAGGACGTGTGCTTTTCTTGACACTAGAGACTAACACACTCGCCCTCATTGTCAAGAGGCTTTCGGCGGCATAAAGCGCCGTTTGAGATTGTATTGAATAGATAAAACGCAAATTTTGCAAAGAAAAAACCTAAAACGATATGTTCGTTTTAGGTTTTGATTGGTGACCCCTACGTAGAATCACTCCGCTTCGCTATCATGCCGGGGTGGCTGACTTGCCACTGGCAACTCAGGTCTAAAGACTCCCCACCTATCGTCTACGACTCAACTCCTCCTCTCACAAAAAATAAAAAACACGCTACTTAGTGGCGTAGCGATAGGGATTATTGCTGACGCACTAGTTATATTTGCCTATCGGCAAGTTATATTGCTTTCGCAGTTGTATTTTGCTATGCAAAGTTATATTTACCCACAGGGTAAGTTATGGCAAATATAATATAACTGCGACTGCAAGTCGCAATCTAACGCAAAATAGTTTTGCATATCACTTTTAGCCACAAGGCTAAAAATATAACTTATAATAATGTATCTTTTGTGGATAAGAAAAGCCCACCATATTTCGCCTTTTGCGAAGTATAGTGGGCTACACTTTTGTTATAAACTAAAAATCCCTAATGGAACAGCACTATCCCTCTCCTTATTTTCTTAATATACGTGTAAGGAAACTCTGATCGTAGTCTTTTCGGGTTTTTCTTATACAGATTTCCATATAGTTTTACCGGTAAACTCGGAAATAA
>JAFVWA010000127.1 GCA_017501885.1 Clostridia bacterium
AACGGCGCGGAAAGCGTTGTGTTCGAGAATGTATTAAACAACAACGGAGAAATTCTTTATAAAGACGAAAACAACGCAATTCATATAAAAGTATTTGTTGAAATTGACGGCGTTAGAAGGGAAATTCTTTATCCGGTTATAGACGGAAGCAAAGATATTAAACTAGACAAAATTACTCAATCAGATATCTACAACGCAAAACAAAGAGCGTTTGTAAAATGCGTCGCTTTAAATTGGGGTTTGGGAATTAATACTTGGAAAAAATCAGACGCGGAAGAATCAATCAGCAAGACAGAAGTTACTTATAGCGTTTTTGAAAATTTTAGAAGTCTAGTAAACAATGCGACTAAAAAATTGGGCGGTGTTCCGGAATTGTTAAAACATCTAAACGGACAAACAGAAAAATCAATCAAGACATTGGTTGAATCTGCGGCAAAAATTGACGGAATTACTAAAACTTTGGAGAAGGTTTTAGAAAATGATAAAGAATCAAAGTAGGTCAAAATGGTTTGGCGCGAGTGATACATCTATCATTATGGGGAATTGGGATACAACAACCTTCCTTAATTGGTGGTTTGTAAAGTTAGGATATCACAACAAGTCTTTTAGTTCTTGGAAAATGCAATGCGGGAATCTTTTAGAGATACCTATTATCCGAGAAATTGAAAGACAAGAAAATATAAAAATAAGGATTGGCCGCCACCCTTATTATAATATCCGATTAAGACTTCGCGTTAATTATGACGGGCTTAGGCCGGATAGATGTGTAGAAATTAAAACTTGCTCAAAAATGTTTGATAAAGTTCCTTTAAATTATTGGCAGCAAACACAAGTAGAGATGTTTAAAAAGAAGAAAAAACTCTGCGATTTATATGCTTACGAAATGACAGACGACGATTACGCCAACGCTTATTTCCCGAAAATCGATTATGAACGCATTAAACGCTTTGAAATCGAATACGACGAGGATTTTATTGAGAAAGAATATAAACCGCGATTAAAGTATCTTGCAAGTTGCCTTAGAAGGCGAAAAATACCAAGTAGGAGTGATTATGAGCAAAATTATTGCAACAAGTCTTTATAAAATGACAAACGAAAACAATCAAATTGTTATGTGCTTCGTTATCGCTAACGACAACAGATATAGCGCAGAGTCTGCTTTTAAAGAATTGAAATCACTCCCGGAAAAATCAAAAATCCAAATAACCGCTTCGCAATATAAATCAAAGCGCAGCCTAGAACAGAATCGAATGTTGTGGGCGCTAGTTGAAAAAATAACAATCGCGCAAAGTGGGTATTCACGAAAGGAAGATTTGGAAAGTTGTTATTGCGCCTTAATTGAGGAAGCGAATATTGAAGGCACTATAAAATACGAGCCGGCACTCCCTTCAAGTCGAGGAATGTTAGAAAACGAATATCGAGTAGTTAAGGAAGTAGGAAAGCGAATTATTTTAGACCCGGAAACAAAAAAACAAACTCCTTGCTGTATTTACAAATGTTATAGAGGGTCAAGCACTTTTAACACTAAACAAATGACGGAACTCATAGATTTGGCCTTAGATACTCTTTCAATGTTGGGAGTCGCAGATAGCGAAATTCTTGCAATAAGGGAGGAATATCGATATTGAAAACAAAAAGAAGCAAGGCTTGCGATATATCGCAAAAAGTTAAAAAAATTGTTTGGGAACGAGATAATGGCTTATGTATTCTATGCAATTCTTCAAACGCTATGCCGAACGCTCACTTTATACCAAGGAGCGCCGGAGGATTAGGAATAGAAGAAAATATAGTTACTCTCTGTTTAGATTGCCATAGAAAATTCGACCAAACAACATTACGCCCTATTCTCCGCGAGAAGATTAAAAAATATCTTGCAAGAAAATATGAAAATTGGAACGAGGAGGATTTGTATTACAAAAATGGCCGTTAATTATAAAGAACTTTTTAAAGAAAAATGGATTCTAAAACAACAATTATTAAAAGTGAATCCGGAACTAAACAACAAAAGCGGAATTTACATATTTACGAGATTTGAAAACAATTTTAAATATGCGTATATAGGCCAAGCAAAACATCTTATAGACAGACTTGTCGACCACTTGCAAGGATTCGAACAATGGATTGATTTATCCATAAGAAAGCACGGTCTTATATCGGAGAAAAACCCTACCGGTTGGCAAATTAAGTTTATTAATGCGGAGGAAAAAGATTTAGACGATTTAGAATTTAGTCTTATTTCGGATTATGCGAACGCGGGCTACCAATTAAGGAATAAAACTTCCGGTAGTCAAGGCAAAGGAAAATTTGGTATTGAAAGCAATAAAGATTCGCGCGGATATCGTGTCGGAGTAAAAGACGGATATTTGAAAGCAATAAATGAAATCGCTCCTTTATTTGATAAATACCTAACCGTTGCAAAATTAAAAGACAACAAACTCTGTGAAAGGGCGCTTGTCAAATTTAAAAATTTCATTAGTGGAGGAAAAATAAATG
>JAFVWA010000128.1 GCA_017501885.1 Clostridia bacterium
GAAATATATATCATCCCGTCCGAACCTGCGCCGAAATGTCTTTCCGAAAGGCGGACGGACAATTCTTCTATATTTTCGGGGACTTCTCCGTATACGTATAAATAATCGTTTCCAAGTCCGTGCATCTTTGTAAAATGCATAATTTCCCTCCTTTAATCGTCTATCTTAGATATTCCTATCGTTACTTCTTCTAAAACGTCGAGCAAAACCTTAACCGTGTCAAGCGACGAAAGAACAGTGACGTTGTTCTCTATTGCACAACGTCTAATCGCAGCACCGTCTTCATAATGAACACCCGACAAAATCGCGCGTGTATTTATTACGTAACTGACGTATCCCGCACGAATGGAATCGAGAATTTCTTCGCTCCCTTCACTGAGTTTTCTACGAACTCTTGTTCTGATTCCGTGTTCTTTCAAAAAGTTAGCCGTGCCGATTGTAGCTTCAATATTAAAGCCCATATCATAAAAGCGTTTAACGAGTGGAAGCGCCTCTTCTTTATCTTCGTCGGCAAGCGTTACAACCGCAGTTCCATAATTTTGCATATGAACCCCCGACGCTATAAAAGCCTTATACATCGCTCTATGCAATTTTTTATCATAGCCTATCGCTTCTCCCGTAGATTTCATTTCGGGCGAAAGATACGAGTCCATACCTTTTAGTTTAGAGAATGAAAATGCAGGTGCTTTTACGTACCAGCGCTCTTTTTCTTTTGGATAAATCTCGGTGATACCTTGTTCTTGCAACGATTTTCCAAGTATAACGAGCGTAGCAATATCAGCCAAGCTATACCCCGTTGCTTTGGACAAGAACGGAACCGTTCTCGATGAGCGAGGGTTGACTTCGATAATATAAACGTCTTCTTTTTCATCAACGATAAATTGAATATTGAAAAGACCAATTATACCGATACCAAGCCCAAGTTTTTCCGTATATTCAAGAATCGTCTTTTTTACCTTGTCAGAAATACTGAAAGTAGGATATACGCTTATGCTATCGCCGGAATGCACACCCGTACGTTCGACAAGTTCCATAATTCCAGGAACGAACACGTTTTTTCCGTCACAAACCGCATCAACTTCTACTTCTTTTCCACGGATATATTTATCCACCAAAACGGGTTTATCTTCATCAATTTCTACCGCAGTTTTTAAGTAATGACGAAGTGCTTGCTCTTTTGCGACTATTTGCATTGCTCTACCACCCAAAACGAAGGATGGACGAACAAGAACGGGATATCCGATTTCTTTTGCCGCTTTTATGCCGTCTTCTATATTTGTAACAGCATAGCCTTTAGGCTGCGGAATATTAAGTTCTTTAAGCAATTTTTCAAACGCATCCCTGTTTTCTGCTTTTTCGATAGCGTTGCAATCTGTGCCGATTATCTTAACACCCCTTTCTCGTAACGGCTCCGCAAGATTTATCGCCGTTTGCCCGCCGAGAGAGGCAATTACGCCTTCGGGTTTTTCAAGGGCTATTACGTTCATAACGTCTTCGGGCGTTAAGGGTTCAAAGTACAGTTTGTCGCTTGTCGTGTAATCGGTGGAAACCGTTTCGGGATTATTATTGATAATTATCGCCTCATATCCTGCCGCTTTAATGGTTTTTACTGCATGGACTGTAGAATAATCAAACTCTACCCCTTGTCCTATACGGATAGGACCACTGCCTAATACAAGTATTTTTTTCTTATTGGATACGATAGATTCGTTTTCTTCTTCGTACGTTGAATAAAAATACGGAACGTAACTCTTAAACTCCGACGAGCAAGTGTCTATCATTTTGTAGACGGGGAAAATATTTTCACGCTTTCTCAAATTGAATACTTCAGTTTCTGTCTTTTTCCAAAGTTTTGCTATTTCTTTATCTGAAAAGCCTGTCTTTTTGGCGTCGAATAGCGTTTCAATATCTAAGGGATTGTTTTTTATCTCTCTTTCTTCGTCAATTACGTTTCTTAATTTGCGCAAAAAGAAATTGTCAATCTGCGTTTTTTCTCCTATCTCTTCAAGCGATACGTTTCTTCTTAAAAGTTCGGCAATGGCGTAAATTCTATCGTCTGTGCCGTGCTTAATATAATCAAGCAAGTCTTTCGTTGCCACGCCGTCGAACTTACTCATATACAAATGGTAAACACCGATTTCAAGTGAACGTATTCCTTTCAATAAGCTCTCTTCAAAAGTCCTACCCACACTCATCGTTTCGCCCGTTGCTTTCATTTGCGTGCCGAGTTTGTTATTTGCATCGGTAAACTTATCGAAAGGAAACCTCGGCATTTTAGTGACAACGTAGTCGAGCGCGGGTTCAAACGCAGCCGAAGTATTTGCAAGCGTTATTTCTTCCAAACGCATTCCGACTGCAACTTTTGCAGATACTCTTGCAATAGGATATCCACTTGCTTTGCTTGCAAGTGCGGACGAGCGGGATACTCTGGGATTGACTTCTATTAAATAATACTGAAAAGATTTTGGATCAAGCGCAAACTGAACGTTACAACCGCCTTCAATTTTAAGTTCCCTTATAATTTTTAATGCGCTATCTCGCAACATGTGATACTCTTTATTCGTCAACGTTTGCGACGGACAAACTACAATAGAATCACCCGTATGTATCCCGACAGGATCGAGATTTTCCATGTTACAAACGGTAATCGCCGTATCGTTTGCGTCACGCATTACCTCGTACTCTATTTCCTTAAAGCCTTTTATACTCTTTTCAACAAGCACCTGATGCACGGGAGACAACGTAAGGGCGTTTTTTAGAATTTCAGCGCACTCCTCTTCATCATCAGCAAAACCACCGCCCGTTCCGCCTAACGTAAACGCAGGACGTAAAACAACGGGATAACCGATTTGCTTTGCTATTTGTAATCCTTCTTCTATCGTGTTAGCGATTTCGGAAGGCAAAACGGGTTCTCCTAAGTCTTCACAGAGTTTCTTAAAGAGTTCTCTATCTTCCGCTCTTTCAATACTTTCGCTTTTCGTACCTAAAAGTTCACATCTACACTCTTTAAGAACGCCTTTCTTTTCAAGTTGCATTGCCAAATTCAAACCCGTTTGACCACCTATCCCCGGCAAGATTGCGTCAGGGCGTTCGTATCTTACGATTTTTGCAATATATTCAAGCGTTAAGGGCTCCATATAAACCTTATCCGCAATTGTCGTATCTGTCATTATCGTTGCAGGGTTGGAATTACAAAGAATCACTTCATATCCCTCTTCTTTAAGAGCAAGACAGGCTTGCGTACCCGCATAATCGAATTCCGCTGCCTGACCGATAATGATTGGTCCCGAGCCAATGACAAGTATCTTTTTAACGTCGTTTCTTTTAGGCATTTTTGTTCTCCTTGATGATATTGATAAACTTATCGAAAAGATAGCTACTGTCCTGTGGTCCAGGGGCGCTTTCGGGATGATATTGAACACTGAAAATCTTATCTTTCTTGCATTCTATCCCTTCAATCGTCCCGTCTAAAAGGTTTACGTGCGTAACCGTAAGCGGCGTATTTTTAAGACTTCCCGCCTCGACTGCATAAGAGTGATTTTGCGAAGTTATTTCTATCTTTCCCGTTGCCAAGTTTTTAACTGGATGATTTCCGCCTCGGTGTCCGAATTTTAATTTATACGTTTTTGCACCGTATGCAAGCGATATAATCTGATGCCCTAAGCAGATGCCGAAAATCGGATATTTTCCCTTCAAATCTTTGATTGCGTTGATTACGGGAACTGCATCCGTTGGATCTCCGGGCCCGTTGGAAATAAATATGCCGTCAGGCTTCAAACTCTCTATCGCTTCACTGCTTGTATCAAAAGGAACGACCGTAACCGAAACGCCGCGCCTATTTAGGGAACGTACTATATTTTGTTTCATTCCGCAATCAATGGCAACAATTTTTATTTCTCCGTCTGCGGGATATTCCGTTATTTTCTTTCTACTCACCTTTGCAACCGCATCCGTCAAAATCGGCGCACGGCTTATGATTTTTACGCCATCTTCCGCAGTCGTTTCCATTCCTGTAAGCAAACAGCGTCTGCTTCCGTAATCTCGAATGGAGCGCACGAGCTTTCTCGTATCGATTCCGTAAATACCGGGGATTTTATACTCTTTCATTACTTCAGAAAGTGTTTTTTCACTTCTCCAATTCGACGGAAAATCATTATATTCTCTTACCGCAAATCCACCTATTGTGGGTGTTTGCGTTTCAAAATCATCAGAATTAATTCCGTAATTCCCTATGAGCGGATAGCTCATCACTACCGTTTGATACGTATACGACGGATCGGATAAAATCTCTTGATATCCAACTGGCGAAGTATTGAATACTATCTCCGTTACTTTATCTTCCCCATCGCCGAACGCATATCCGTAGTATTCCGTGCCATCCTCTAAAATCAGTTTTCTGTCATACGGTTTTTTCATGTTAACCTCGCTTACTTCTTTCTCTCTGACAATTTCTGTTCAAAACGATTTTTACAAGTATTTTTCGGTATTTCAGTCGGATATTGACCGTCAAAACAAGCCGAACAGAAATTTTTGCCACCGATAAGTTTTGATAAACTTTCTTTGGGTAAATAGCCGAGACTGTCAACGCCTATCATCTTGGCAATAGCCTCTACCGTATGATGACAAGCAATAAGATGTTCTTCGGAATCTATGTCTGTCCCGTAATAGCAAGGATGTAAAAAAGGCGGAGCGGAAACACGCATATGAATTTCGGTTGCGCCTGCATCACGCAGAAGTTTTACGATTCTGCCGCTCGTCGTTCCACGAACGATTGAATCGTCAATCAAAATAACCCTTTTCCCCTTTACTGCCGTATTTACGGGCGAAAGTTTTATCCGAACTTTATCAAATCTGTCACTTTGCCCTGGCGATATAAAGGTTCTGCCTATATACTTATTCTTGATAAGTCCTATTCCGTATGGTATACCCGATTCCTGCGAATAACCGAGTGCAGCGTCAAGTCCCGAATCGGGAACGCCGATTACAACGTCCGCATTTACGGGAAACTTTTGCGCCAAAATTTTACCTGCCGTTATTCTTGCGCTTTGCACCGAAACACCGTCGATTATAGAATCGGGACGGGCAAAATAAATGTGCTCAAAAATACAGGTTTTCTTCTCTTTCGTATCACAATAATCGGTAAACGATTTTATCCCCTCGTTATTGAACACAAGCATTTCACCCGGTTGCAGATCCCTTATAAATTCTGCTCCTACGGCAGATAAGGCGCAACTTTCAGACGCGACAACGTAACTTCCATCATCTGTTTTTCCGTAGCATAACGGTCTGAATCCGTGCGGATCACGCACAGCAATAAGCTTTGTCGCTGACATTAAAACGAGCGAAAACGCTCCTTCCAATTTTTGCATTGCCCTACTTACGGCAGTTTCGATAGAAGGCGCATTAAGTCGCTCTTTGGTTACAATATACGCAATCGTTTCCGTGTCTGACGTAGTATGAAATATTGCGCCCGAGAGTTCTAATTCGTCACGAAGTTCAAATGCGTTGCTCAAATTCCCATTATGCGCAAGTGCTAATTTCCCTTTTTGATGATTTACTTCTATGGGTTGACAATTATTTCTCGTTGTTCCTCCCGTGGTACCGTATCTGACGTGTCCCACAGCCATTGTTCCCATGGGAAAGGCAGCCAACTTTTCTTTAGAAAATACTTCGCTGACAAGCCCTATATCTTTATGCGAATAAAAAAGTCCGTCGTCGTTGACCACGATTCCCGCGCTTTCTTGTCCTCGGTGTTGAAGTGCATAAAGTCCGTAATAAGCAATATTCGCAACATTTTCGGGTTGTGGGGAAATAATACCGAACACTCCGCATTCTTCGTGTATACTATCCATTATTCTCCTTTTTATCTATTGCCGCTTTTATAAACCCTTTGAATAACGGATGTGCGTTATTCGGTCTGCTCTTAAACTCCGGATGGAACTGTACGCCGACGTAAAACGCACGCACTGTTATTTCCACCGTTTCAACCAATCTTTCATCCGGCGACGTTCCGGAAAGTTTCAATCCTGCTTTTTCGAACGCTTCTCTGTATTCGTTATTAAATTCATAACGGTGACGATGGCGTTCGGATATTTCTCTTTTACCGTAACATCTTTCCATCGTCGTTCCGTTCTTTATTTTGCAGGGATAACTGCCGAGCCTTAACGTTCCGCCTTTATCTATATCGTCGCTTTGTCCGGGCATAAAATCTATCACCTTATTCTTGCAAAGCTCGTCAAATTCGCCCGAGTTTGCGTCTAAGATACCGAGAACGTTTCTTGCATATTCGATTACGGCAATCTGCATCCCTAAACATATCCCGAAAAACGGGATAGCGTTTTCTCTTGCATATTTTACAGCCGTAATCATTCCTTCTATTCCACGACCGCCAAAACCACCTGGAACGATAATCCCATCCGCTTCGCTAAGCTCTTCTTTTACATTTTTTTGACTTAACGTTTCCGAATCAACCCATTTTATGTTGATACGTGCACCGTATTCGTAGCCTGCATGTCTTAACGCTTCGGCGACCGAAAGATAAGCGTCGTGGAGTCTTACGTACTTCCCTACAAGCGCAATCGTCACGGTTTTCGACCTGTTCTTAATTCTTTCAATCAGGTTTGTCCACTCCGTCAAATCAGGTTCTTTCGTTTCAAGTCCTAATTCTCTGCACACCACGCTTGAAAAATTAGAATTTTCAAGCATGAGCGGTGCTTCGTAGAGATTAGACAAAGTTAAATTTTCGATAACACAATCCGGTTTGACGTTACAAAAAAGCGATATTTTTTTAAATATTTCTTTTTCGAGCGGCTCGTCCGCACGAAGCACTATAATATTTGGATTTATACCCATACCCTGTAATTCCTTGACAGAGTGCTGCGTAGGTTTTGATTTGTGTTCGTCGGAACCTTTTATGTACGGAACAAGCGTAACGTGAATAAACAAGCTGTTTTCTCTTCCGACCTCCAAAGATATTTGTCTTACCGCTTCCAAAAAAGGCTGACTTTCTATATCGCCTATCGTTCCTCCGATTTCGGTTATAAC
>JAFVWA010000129.1 GCA_017501885.1 Clostridia bacterium
ATTTGAAATTTTTTATTGTAAAATAATGGTGCGATAAGTTATTTCGTAGAGTCGTTTCGTTTGGTATCGGGAACGGCTTTTCTTTTTTTGATAATGATGTCGTGGTGCTTCTGTAATCGTTCATAGCAGCGCCAAATCCATTGAGTTATATTTTTGTATCCGCACACTTGCAAATATTCTTTGTTTAAATATTTATAAGCGTCTTTCGGGAGTCTGACTGTTAAATTGTAATAGTCGGATTTTTTTGTTGCTTTCACGCTCGATTTTGTTTTGTTTGAAGTTTGATAGTAAATTTCTTCCGGCTCGTATATATCTTCAATATCACAATCGAGAACTTCGCAAATTTTTAACATCTCTTTCGGAATAGGTAAGCATTTGTAATTTATGTATTTGCTAACCATTGGCTCGTCTGATTGAATTTCAGTCGCTAACTGCTTCGCGTTTTTGTTTTTTCTTAGCAGCAATTCTCTTAACTTCAAGACTTTTAACCTCCTTTTTTAAAGATTCTTTTTCTTTTTCAAAGGCGGCCACATTTTTTTCGTCTTTATAAAAGTCCTCGACCAAACCAAGCATAACCTCCGCTAACAACTTATTTTCCGTGTTGTTTAATTTTAGTTCGTTTGATTCTATCTTCATTTATGACCTCCATTGTGTCTTTACAAGACACTTTTTAAGCAAAAAAAATGTTGTTTACTTCCTCCGCTGTTAAACCGTATCTTTCTTTAATCTTCACAATTTCGCATTGTTTAAAGTCTACGCGCTCGTTTTTCTTTGCGCTTAATGCTTGTGGAGATATGCCAAGAAATTTAGCAAGTGTAACATTGGAATCGCCAAACAACTTCATTTTACTTTCAAGTAGTTTAATATTCATTACAAACCCTCCTTTTTTTAGATTTGTGTCTTCCTAAGACACTTATATACTATCACAGTCAAAAACCAATGTCAACGATTTTTTAAAGTTTTTTTTAATTTTTCGAAAATTTTTTTTAATATTATGAAAAAATTATTGAATTTTGCGACACTATATGATACAATAAAGACACAAAGGGAGGTTAATCCTATGAAAATGGGCGAAATAATAAGACACTTACGAATCCAAAACGGAATGACACAAGAGGAACTCGGAAACCTTATAGGCGTTCAAAAGTCAGCAATACGAAAATACGAAAAAGGAGAGGTAGAGAATATTAAACGCTCGGCAATTAAAAAAATGGCCGAGAGATTTAATGTAACACCAACTTATCTTATGGGGCTAGAAGAAAATATTAATTATGGAGTTAATAACGGAATACTTGGAAATCAAAACAATAACAATCTTATTAATATAGTAAACGGAGAAGAACTTCCTCCAATGGAAAAAGTTATAGTATCTATTTTTAACAATTTAACAGAAGAACAAAAAGGCGAAGTTATTGTATTTGCAAGCAATATGTTAAAGGAGGCCAAAAATGAAAAGGACAATTAATTTTGTTTCTATCCCGGTTGTTATTCTTGCCGCCATTATAGGATTAATAGCCGGATTGACAGTAGACGGCGGACAAAGATTCTTCGCCTTGTTTCTAGGCTCTATGTTATACGGAATAATTTTAGCCGGAGTTATATTGTTAGTTATATATATAATTAATTATATTAAAAATAAAAACAATAAAGAATTGAGTGACAAAGAATTTGTGGCGCGTGCTAATAAGCATAAAAAACCAAATCGCTTTTGGCTTATATTTATAAATTGCGTTTTGATTGCAATTTTAACGGCTGCGATTGTTGTTGCAATACTTTCTAATGATTGGAGAATATCTGCATTTCTTATTCCTCTATGCTTATTTTGCATAGGTTGCGGAGTTTATAATATTATAAAGGGAGATAAAGAATCGTGAAAAAAGCGGTAATCTATGCCCGTTATAGTAGCGCGGGTCAAACCGAACAATCAATCGAAGGGCAATTAAGAGTTTGTGAGAAATACGCTCGCGAACATAATTTTGTTATAATAGATACTTATATAGACAGAGCAAGGACGGCGCAAAACGACAACCGCCCTTATTTTCAACAAATGCTAAAAGATAGCGAAAGTAAAAAGTGGCAATATGTAATAGTTTATGCCGTGGATAGATTCGCAAGGGACGACGGCGATTATGGTGCAGATAAAAAATTATTAAGAAATAATGGCGTTAAATTATTGTCCGCGACAGAGATAACCGGAACAAATCCGGACGGCACGGAGAACTTGGGCGGAATCTTAACAGAGGGCGTCCTTGTTGCTGTTGCAAAGTATTATTCGCGCGAGTTGTCCCGAAAGGTTAAAAGAGGACACTTCGAATCGTTGCAAAAAAAGAATTTTCTCGGAGGGCATATTGTATATGGATATTATGCAGCAGAAGTCGAAGGCTCTAAAAGCAAAAAACTTGAAATAGACCCAGAAAAAGCGGCTGTGATTAAGAAAATATTTACTATGTATGCAAATGGAAGCACGGCGCAAGATATAGCCGATTCATTGAAAGCCGAAGGCATAAGAAATAATTACGGAAGATATTTTTGCAAAAATACAATTATGAATATTTTAAAAAATCGTAAATATACCGGATTTTTCAAATTTGGAGAGCAAGAGTTTG
>JAFVWA010000130.1 GCA_017501885.1 Clostridia bacterium
AATTAGAAAAATTAAAAAAAGTTATAAAAATAATTGCTTTTTTTCTTAAAAAGGTGTATAATAGTAAGGTAAAGTTATAAATGTATAAATATTTCTTATACCAAAATTAAAAAATTCGCTTCCTTAGTTAAATGGATATAACAAGCCCCTCCTAAGGGCTAAGTAGAGTCACTTTTTTGAGTGCTAAACATCAAAAAATGGCTAAAAATAGGGGTTTTTACCCCAAAAACAAGCGATTTTTGGTATATCGTATATACACGACGGAATCGATTTGGAATTATTTGCTTTTCAAAACTGAATTTTTAGTCTTAAAAACGACCTAATTTTTTACCCGAAAATGTGCTTAAAAACTTGAATTTGGAATTATTTTTGGAATTGAAATAAGGGCTCGATAGAGTCAAAATTTAATAAAATCTGCTCATAGTTAAACGGATATAACGGAGCCCTCCTAAGGCTCAATTCGGGGTTCGATTCCCTGTGGGCAGGCCACGAAACAGCCTTTTTTATAACGAAAAGGGCTGTTTTTTATTGCTAAGAGCTAAAATAAAATTGCTAATATATGAGCAAATTATTGACAAAAACATATAAAAGTGCTAAAATATTAGCACTATGAAGAAAATATTTGACATTAGTGATTTTGTAAATACTCCAACGATCCAATCAACACTTGTTTCGCTAACTGATAAGGTTAAGGAAAGAAGAAAGGAATTGAAGTTGTCACAAAAACTCCTTGCTCAAAAGTCAGGGGTTTCTTATGCATCCATTCGCCGTTTTGAAAGCACGGGTGATATAGCACTTGTATCTTTGCTTAAAATTGCAAGTGTGCTTAATTGTCTTGAAGACTTCAACGCGCTTTTCAGCAATAAAATTATTACGAACTTAAAGGATTTGAAAGTATGATTAACGACGTTAAAAAAGTTACAGTCAAGTATAACGACCGCATAGTAGGATATCTTGCTGAAATTGAACCGTCCGTAATCGGCTTTCAGTATGATGACTCTTGGGTGGAAAAGGGATTTTCTATTTCGCCTTTATCATTACCGCTCGATAATTCCGTACATGTTAGCAAAAAAGAACTATTTGCTGGCTTATTTGGTGTATTCTGGGACTCTTTGCCTGATGGTTGGGGTGAATTATTAATGAACCGCCTATTGAGCAAGAAAGGCATAAATCCTAATAAAATTTCTATTTTGACCAAGTTGTCGCTTGTTAATAAAAATGGTCTGGGCGGATTAACCTACGAGCCTAGCCAACCATTTGAATATGAATACGGTGGCTTTGATTTTGACGAATTGTCAAAGGAAGTCGAAAAGGTATTGAATGACGAAAATGAACCTATTGATCTGGACTTGGTTTACGGCTTGGGTGGTTCTAGTGGTGGTGCAAGACCAAAGGCTCATATTAAAATTGACGGCGAAGAATGGATTGTAAAATTCGCTTGTAGAACTGACCCGAAAAATGTGGGAGAAAAAGAGTTTATTGCTAACCAAACGGCGGAAAAATGCGGTATCGACGTAAACGAATAT
>JAFVWA010000131.1 GCA_017501885.1 Clostridia bacterium
AATCTGTTCAAAGGTATCTGATACATATTCTTTGCCCTTATCCGTAACTAGCGTAGCGGGTAATTTGTCGCAATTCCAATCTTTGTTACCGATTTCAATTCCGAAACTTCTGCACAGTTCTTTTTTGTCCGATATAACATTCAACATTAAACTACGCAGGCTGTAAACACCGCCTTCCCACGAAAGAGTATATCCGCAACACATACCGCTAAATGCGTCGATACAAGCCGTCAAAATAGGTCTGCCAACAAGACCGCCTGCGTCATTTACAAGGTATATATCACATACCGTAGCGTCAAGCATACCAACACCGACACAAGGAGCAAACTCCTGTATGCCGTCACCTAAAAGCGGTCGATTATTCCGCTGATAACTCTTAAGACCGTTTCTTGATATAAGAAAGTTTTGCGTTTTCTTATGTTGTCTGTAAAAGTAGCGGAATTGATAAAATGACGGATATTCGCCTATCAGTTCGCCTTTACTATCACAATACTTATCTTTCAGCATTAAGGTATAAACCATATTCAATGAGTTCTTTTGTGGTGTGTAGTAGTATTTGTTCAAAGCCCACCGCATATTTTTCTCGTCTTGTGTCAGTTCGCTATTATCACTATTTTGTTTAGGTGCAAGGGCTGAAATATTCTGATATACAAGGTATGCCCACAGATAGTTACCGATAGTCTGTTTACATATACCCTTATCAATAGCCGTTTGTGCAATCGCAGTACACCGTTTGTCTTTATCCGATATAAACGGCAGAACAGAAGAAATAACAGTAAAGCGTTCATAAGCAATTTTACGTCGTAATAAATCCATATCGTTTATATCTTCCAACTCAAACAAACTATCAGCACAAGGGGAATAGGAAGTTAGCAACTCCGTATCAATCCATTTAGGCATAGACCTTTTAAGGCAATCAATAACAAGGGCTTTTGAACCTGTATTTTCAAGAAGTCTTAAAATGCTGTTTTCATACTGAATTAGGCTATTATTCTTCATTTGTAACAATCCCCCAATCCGTAACACCGTGCTGTAGCCAATAGATTTTTGATAAATCAAGCAGTTTCACCGTCATAGGCTTTGTCAGATAATTTCTATTGACACACTCACGAACCATTAAACCGCCGTCAGCCTTAACACAAACAAAATCTGTCGTATACTCTCCGAGTTCCGAACTATCAAGCGGAACATTACACCTAATTTCCGTTATGTTCCTGTCATTTTGGAGTATGTCAGCATACGCATACTGAATAACGTCGAAAGTCCGACATATTTCTGTGCATTTGCTTAAACTCCGCTTTTCGCAGCGTCCTTTGTAATTTTTCTTACGCATAGCAAACCTTCCTTTATAAATTATTTCAACTTTTCCCAAAAACGCTCCCAAAAACGTTCCCAAAAATAAATTATTTTCCCAAAAACGATTTTTGGGGATTTTGATATTTTTAGAAAAATGCTGATTTTTACTGTATTTATAGCCATTTCAGAACTTTTTGCAACTTTCCCAAAAATGAAGTTTAGA
>JAFVWA010000132.1 GCA_017501885.1 Clostridia bacterium
AGCCGAACTATATAGTCAAACTATTTCGCCTTGCTATATCTCTTGTTGAACTTGTCTACGCGGCCACCGGTGTCTACTAATTTTTGCTTACCTGTAAAGAAAGGATGACACTTAGAGCAGATATCAACCTTGATTACGTCAGTTTTCTTTGTAGAGCCAGTCTTGAAAGTTTCGCCACATGCGCAAACTACTGTTACTTCATGATAGTCGGGATGAATATCCTGTTTCATAATACACCTCTATAACTGATTTACCACGTAATTATAGTATATTTTACTTAATTAGTCAACTATTCGTTAGCGTTTTTTTGCTTTTTTTAAAAAAAGTTTTTAGATTTTATAAAAAGAGTATTTCAGTTGCTTTTTTGCAAAAAATATAATATAATGATATAAACTTTTTAGACCAATATTTTTTCGGAGAATTTTTATGAAAGGTTGGAAACTCGTTAAACCACTTTCAGTTAAGGAAACTGAAGTTGTAGAGTCTAACGAAATTGAGTCTTTATGCAAAGTAAAGATTACTAAATCATTAATCACCCGTTCAGACGTTTTGAGATACAATGGGGAAATTGATTGCAAAAACGTCTTTTTGGGAAGCTCTGGCGTTGGTATTGTTGTTGAAGCACAAGCCAATCTTTTTGGTTTAGAAAAAAATAATAGGGTTTACATTGAGCCAAACCGCGAATGCTCAGAATGTTTTAACTGTAAAAGCGGTAATTATACCGATTGTTCTGACTTACAAATCGCAGGAGAAGATTTTGACGGGTTTTTATGTGATTTCTGCAATGCTCCAGCTGATAAACTCTTCCTACTTCCCGACTCAGTTTCAGACGCTGACGCACTTTTTCTTGGGCACATTTCCACAGCTCTCGAAATTATCGACCTTCTAAAAATTCAAAAGGGAGATTACGTTGCCGTTATTGGCGCAGATAGTTTCGGAATTATCTTCTCTCAACTTCTTATGTATTATCAGGCAGTTCCTATTGTTATGACGCTTGATGACGAGAATTATAAGATAGCAAAAGAATCGGGAATTTATTACGTATTAAACAAGGACGATAACTGGCAAAAAGAAGTTTCCGTTATAACGGGTGGAAGACTTGCTGAAAACGTTGTTTATATCTCCGACTGTAATATTTCATCTTCAAAAGCTTTTTCGCTTGCTTCACATAATGCAAGCGTTGTATTCACAGGAACAACTTATAACAACACCGTTCCTTTTATGCAAGCCATTAAAAAACAACTTAACATTCTTTGTGTAAACAATGGTTTTGGCAACACCGCTTCAAGCATAAACTTGCTCGCAAATAAAGCCTTAGACTTATCTTACTTAAAGACGGATACTACCCCGTCATCACACGTTCCACAAAAATTGAAAGAACTTAATGACGATTACTCAAACACGGGGAAAACTAATGAAGTTATAGTTGAATGGTTATAATAAATCAAAAAATCAGGCATCTGCCTGATTTTTTTTAATCTTTATCGTTTTTTAAATTCTTTCTAAAAAATAACCTAAGAATTTTTCTTATGATCATAGGTGGTTTAAAACAGCAAATTTTCATACATAACACCTCTCGTATAAAAATTATATGCTCTTAAACCAAAATATTGACACTTTTGTTAAATTTCTCTAAGTTCTTTAATAACTTTTGCTCTATCGGGACAGTTAAATACCGTGCTTCCTGCAACAATAACATTTGCGCCTGCATCCTTTACCGCCTTTACGTTTTCTAAAGTTATTCCACCGTCAACTTCTAAATCAATATTTCTACCCGTTGACTTAATAAGTGCTGAAGCTTGCTCGATTTTAGGCAAAACGTATTCAATAAACTTTTGACCGCCAAATCCTGGGAACACACTCATTAGTAAAAGCAAATCTATTTCATCAATTACGTCTTTAATGGCATCTACAGGAGTATCAGGGTTAATTACCACACCAGCTTTAACACCAAGCGATTTAACGGCTTTAACCGTATCTAAAAGTCTTTCTCCACACGCTTCTTTGTGTATGGTAATAATATCAGAACCTGCTTTTGCAAATTCTTCAATATATTTCCAAGGATTTAGTATCATAAGGTGGGTGTCAAATACTGCTTTTGAATAAGGTCTAATTTCTTTAATCAATTTTTGACCAAACGAGAAGTTTGGCACAAAGTTTCCATCCATAACGTCAAGGTGAATATAATCAGCGCCATTTGCAGTTATATCAGCCACTTCTTGTCCCATTTTTGAAAAGTCTGCCGACAAAATTGACGGCGCAATTTTAATATTTTTCATAATATCTCCTTAATTTTTGTTATCATTTATTATCGTCTAAATATCTTCTTCTTAACTGTCCACAAGCGCCTTCTATATCGTCGCCCATTCTTCTTCTGACTGTTGCCGAAAGCCCTGCCTTTTCCAACACGCCCATAAATCTGTAAGCATCTTTATCGCTTGCACTTTTAAGGGCTTTTTCTTTCACTTCGTTTAGTCTTATAAGATTTACGTGACAAGGTCTGCCTTTTAGTAAATTTATTAGAGTTTGCGCGTGAATTTCGGTATCGTTATTACCCTTAATCAAAACGTATTCAAATATGTAGCGTCTACCCGTTTTTTCAAAATAATTTTGACACGCGTCTAAAATTTCTTTAATAGAATACGCCTTTGCAACAGGCATAATCTGTTGCCTTTCATTATCAATTGGCGAGTGAAGCGAAACGGTCAAATTAACGTGCAAATTCTCCTCCGCGAGTTTATACATCTGAGGAACTAACCCTGCAGTTGATAAACTCACGTTTCTCGGGCTAATATTTATGCCGTCAGGAGATGATAAAAGCCTTAAAAATTTAACAACGTTATCGTAATTATCAAGAGGCTCTCCGCTTCCCATCATTACGACGTTAGTAATTTTTCGTTTATCGGCAAGTCCACCACCCAAATATCTGTTTACTGCAATTATCTCACCAAGAATTTCTCCAGAATGCAAATTTCTAATAAGCCCCTCCAATCCTGAAGCACAAAATGCGCAATTCATTCTGCACCCTACTTGAGTGGAAACGCAAAGTGTGCAACCATATTTATAGCGCATTAAAACGCCTTCAATCAGGTTACCGTCAGATAGGGAAAATAAAAACTTTTCAGTTCCATCCTTAGAGACAATAGATTTTAATATTTTAACGGGTTGAGCGATAAATTCGTCAGCAAATTTCAAGCGTAAGTCTTTGGAAAGATTTGTCATTTCATCAAAATCTAAACCGCTATGAAGCGCTTTAAATATTTGACCTGCTCGAAAGGGTTTTTCTCCCATATTCGTTATTTTTTGTTTAAGTTCTTCCAAACTTAAATCAAGTAAAAATTCTTTCACTCTATTTTATCCTTTTTAATTTTGCGAGATAAAAGCCTTGCCCATAAGAAACGTCAGGCAAAAATGCGTTAGCACCCTTTTCATTTTCATGAGAAAGTGGGCTATCTATGCTTTCTATTTCAAAATTAGTGTTTTGATTTAAAAACTTTTCAATTATTTCAATGTTTTCTTGTGGCAAGATTGAACAAGTTGAGTAATATAAGTATCCACCAACCTTTACATAATTGCTAACAGTTGTTAATATTGATAGTTGTTCCTTATTAAGCGATTTAACGTCTTCATCTAAACGATTAAGCTTAATGTCGGGATTAGAATAAGTTACCCCTAAACCACTACAAGGCGCGTCACATAAAACAGCGTCAAACGATTCTATTAACGAACTATCCAAAATCTTCGCATCCTTAACAAACGCAAAAACGTTTTCCCTGTTCATTCTGTTTTTATAATCGTCAATTAGTTCTACTCTATGCGCGTGAATATCCCAAGAAATAACTTGTTTACATTTATATGATAAATTTATACTTTTTCCACCAGGCGCAGCACAGCAGTCAAGAATTTTATCACAAGGATTAACTTCATTACAAATTGCAAAAGAGCCTAACGATTGATAGGTATAAATTCCTTTATCATAGTCAGCGTTCCTAACAAAACCGTTTACTGAAAATAGTCTATCAAAACAAGTTGGCTTATAATCCACGCCACATTCTTTCAAATATTTCTCACCATCAATTTCTGGGAAAAACAAGTAGTTTGAATCGTCTTGATAAGAAACAATTCTTTTTGTTCTATCTTCGCCGTATTTATCAATAAGCTTCTTTAATGCAAATTCGGGATACGAATATTTGACAGATAGCCTTTTTATACTGTCTTTTGGCATTGGTATTTGTTCTTTAATAAACTTGCGAAGTATAGCGTTTACAAAAGCACTCGCCCCACCCTTGCCAAGTTTTTTAGTAAGTTCTACGGCGTTTTGAACTACTGCGTATTCTTTTTTTCCAAGATGTTTTATGCAATACATAGCAATTTTTAATATCGTGCGTATTGCAAGTTTAGGCGATTTATCGCACAAAAACGACAAATAATAAGATAATTCAATATCTTTATCGATAACCCCATAAACTGTTTTTATAGTAGCAGACCTGTTTTTCTCTTCAATAACTGTAGAATTTATGGCTTGCTTAATAAAGGCTTTATCGCTGTAAACTTTATTTAGAATGGTATAACAGTCGTAAAAATAATTTATCATACGCCAAACTTAAAACCTACGTCAAATTTTTTACCTAGTAAAAAATCTTTTATATTTACCGTTTTTCCGCCAGATTTTTGAACTATTTTTAAATTAATTGAATTATTTCCACAACCAACGCAAAGAGTATTTTTATCAACAAAAATTACTTCCCCTACATTTCCTTCCCTTTCGGAAATTTCACATTCATAAATCTTGAAAGGTTCTCCATTTAAAAGAGTAAATGCAATTGGAGAAGGATTAAATGCTCTTACTTGATTAAATATTTTATCGGCACTATCATTCCATTCAATAAGCGCGTCTTTTTTTTCTATAATCTTTGTGAACGTTGCTAATTTATTATCTTGTGGAGTAAACGTTGCCTTACCTTCTTCAATTAGATTAAGCGCATCAACAACACATTCGGCACCAAGAATGGAAAGTCTGCTAAATAAACTACCACAGTTTTCATTAGGAAGTATCTCTAACTCTTTTTGTAAGATAATGTCGCCTGTATCAATACCCACGTCAGTCTTCATAATTGTAATACCGGTTTTCTTTTCACCATTTAGCAATGCGTAATGAATAGGAGACGCACCCCTGTAATATGGAAGTAGTGATGCGTGAATATTGATAACACCAAATTTAGGGATATCTAAAATTTCTTGTGATAGTATCTGCCCGAATGCACAAGTAATCATAATGTCAGGGTTTATGCTTTTTAAGTCTTCAACCCCTTCTTTTCTGATTTTATCGTATTGCAAGACGCGAATTCCATTCTCTTTCGCAAACACTTTTACAGGAGGCGCTGTGAGAATTTTTTTTCTACCAAAAGGCTTGTCATTGTTGCATACGACAGCAACAACTTCATGCCCCTCTAATTGCAATATCCTTTTGAGTGGTTCTACCGAGAAATCGGGCGTTCCCAAATAGACAATCTTCATTATTTCTCCTCCATAACTTGAGAAGCTTTATCAATATACAAAATACCGTCCAAATGGTCGTTTTCGTGACAAAAAGCTCTTGCCAAAAAACCTTCAGCCTTAACAATATATGGCTGACCGTATCTATCAAATGCTTTTACTTTTACGCGCATAGGACGTTCTACTTTTCCATATTTACCTTTTACAGATAAACATCCTTCGTCACCGTTTTGCTTTCCTGACGAAGAAATTATCTGTGGGTTTATACATTCAAAATAGCCGTCCTCGGTATCAACTATAAAAATTCTTCTTAAAACTCCAACTTGCGGTGCTGCAAGCCCTGCACCTTGCGCTTTTTTCAAAGTTTGCTTCATATCGTCTAAAAGAGCATGAGTTTTAGGTCCAAAGTCCGTCACCTCAAAACTTTTTTTCCTTAATGTCTCATCGCCAATTTGAATAATATTTCTTATTGCCATAATTTACTCCGTTAAGTTAAATTGTTGGGATTTATTTCAAAAGAAACGTTTACTTTTTTTGTTTTTTTACTGTCTGAAATTTCAAACATCTTTTTAATCAATTGATAGTTATTTGCATCAATGCGCATTAAAACTTGGAAACGGAATTTGTTTTGCAAGCGTTTTATTGGCGCTTTCATGCAACCAAAAAATCTAAATTTTGATTTATTTTCCAAGTTAACAATCTTTAATTCATCAAAAATCGACTTAGTCACGTCTAATGTTTCTTGTTCATTTTCGCCACTTATTAATATTCTAATTATGTCCGTAAACGGCGGAAAAGCAGTTGCCTTTCTAATTGATAATTCCTGATTAAAAAAGCCTTTGTAATCATATGCAATTGCTTGTCTTAAAAGATTATTTTCAGGCTGATAAGTTTGCAAAACCACTTTACCCGTCTCTTCTGCTCTCCCACTTCGTCCAGCAACTTGTGTAATTAGTTGGAAAGTCCTTTCCGAACTTCTAAAATCCGAAAAATAAAGACTTGCATCGGCATCTAAAATACCAACTAATGTAACGAAAGGAAAATCGTGACCTTTAGCAATCATCTGAGTTCCAACCAAAATGTCCGCTTTTCTTTCCGAAAAAGCACTTAATATCTTAAAATGCCCTTCTTTATTAGCCGTTGTGTCACGGTCCATACGCAAAATTCTTGCATTTGGAAACAATTTCGAAAGTTCTTCAACAACTCTCTCTGTCCCCATTCCGCCATATTTAAGAAATCTACTTCCACACTCTGTGCAGGCTGTTATCATTTTATATTTTGCACCGCAATAATGACAAAGTAGAGAATCGTCTTCTCTATGATAAGTAAGCGAAACGTCACAACTTTCGCATTTTTGGACGTGTCCGCACTCTGTGCAAACAACAGTCTTTGAATATCCCCTTTGATTAAGGAATATCATTGCTTGGTTGCCTTTTTTTAGGCAATCTTCAAGTTCTGCTTTAAGAATTGAAGAAAAATACGAGTTATTACCTTTGCGGACTTCCTTTCGCATGTCGGCAATTTCAACCTTGGGAAGTGATTTTTTGTTAATTCTATCAGGAAGTTCTATATAATTATACTCGCCTTTTTGCGCGCTGTAAAAACTTTCAATAGATGGCGTTGCGCTACCAACGACAAGTTTTGCATTACAGTAGTTGGCACGGAATTTTGCAATATCTATGGTTGAATATCTTGGAGAAGACTCACTTACGTAACTTCCATCGTGTTCTTCATCAATAATAATTATACCAAGGTTTTCAAGCGGAGCAAAAATAGCACTTCTTGCACCAATTGCAATACTTGCTTCACCATTTCTAAGTCTCCACCACTCATCAAAACGCTCGCCTGCTGATAAACCACTATGAAGAATTGCGGCGTTATCCCCGAATCTTGCACGAAGTTGTTTGAACATTTGTGGCGTCAACGCAATTTCGGGGACAAGCATTATTGCCGTTCTGCCATTTTTTATTGTTCTTTCAATTAGTTCTAAATAGACCTCTGTTTTTCCACTTCCCGTCACACCGAAAAGTAAAGAAACCTTCTTATCTGTTGTTTGAATGCTTTGAACTGCTTGAAGCTGTTTATCAGTTAAAGTAATTTCCTTTCTATTCGCGTCAATTCCTTTATATGGAGAACGCGTTTCTTGTTCTTCCGTTCTCTCTAAAACCCCTTTAGTTTCGAGTGAAATAACGGCAGATCTGCCAAATTTTTCACTTAAAAATACCGATTTAGTTTTACCATTTTCGCTAAGGTATTGTAAAAGTTCAATTTGCCTTTTGGCAGATTTACGCAATGTGCTAATAACTTCTTCTATAACTATAGATTTTTTTAGCGAATAATAAACGACAAACCTTTCTTTAATTTTGCCTTTTCGCATTTCAGATGGTAAAAACAATCTAAGAGCCGAAGCTTTTGGGACAAAGCAAGTTTGACACACAAAGTCAGTTAGCGCAAGCGTTTCAGGAGTTAATGCGGGAGTTGATTCTAAAACTCTTTTAATCTTTTTTAATTTGCTTGTATCAAAATCACTTATATCACTAACGGAAATTACTATTCCTTCTATTTCCCTATTACCAAAAGGCACGATAACTCGGCAACCGGGTAAAACGCCGTCTGCTACGTCATAAGAATATTCAAAAACCTTATCGACTTCGCTGTGAACAACGTCGACAATTACCTTAGCTATCATAATTACCTTCGTAAAAGAAAAATTGCCCACCGCAAAAAGAGATGGGCACTTTTTATTAGTCGTTTGTTGCTATCAACTTGCCGTCGCAAATTTCTTGAGCAGCTACGGACAATGGCTTTTCTTTATTGGGAAGCTCGTTAAGTCCCTGATTTTGCGCTTGTTCCATAAGTTGTCTTGCTCTTTTACTTGCTACTACACAAAGCGAATACTTAGAGCCAACTTTTTCTGCTAATTCATCAATCGGTGGTTTATGTATCATAATTATTCTCCTTTATTAGAGTGTTTTTCCTTTAATAATATTTCTTCTATACGTTCAACGGTTTTTATTAAATCATCGTTTATAACCGCATAGTCATACTGGTCTTGTTTACTTAACTCATATTCTATACGAGACATTCTCGAATCAATTTTCTCAATCGACTCTGTGCCACGCTTTATAAGTCTATTTCTAACTTCTTCAAGAGACGGCGGTAAAATCATAATAAGGACGGTATCTCTAAAAGATTTTTTTACTTCTAACCCACCGTTTACGTCAATTTCAAGCAAAACGTCGTTATCATTAAGTTTTGAAAAAACAAAATCTTTTGGGGTGCCGTAGAAATTATCGAAATGGTTTGAATATTCCAAAAAACCGTCTTGACTTATCTTTTCATTAAAAGATTCTTTAGATATAAAAAAATAATCTTTTCCATCTATTTCATTCTTTCTTGGCTTTCTTGTCGTGCAAGAAATACTAAGTTGAATGTTTGGATTTCTCTTTACTAAAAGTTTGGCAAGTGTCCCCTTTCCTACTCCTGATGGACCTGACAATACAAATAAAACGTTACGCATATTATTCTAAGTTTTGAACTTGTTCTCTTACCTTTTCTATTTCGTTCTTTAAAGATAAAGCAAACGACGTAACTTGTAAATCGTTAGATTTAGAACAAATTGTGTTTGTTTCTCTATTAAATTCCTGCATTAAGAAATCTAATTTCTTCCCTGCGTTAGGTGTTTTTATAATTTCTTTAAATTGATTAACGTGAGAACCAAGCCTTGTCAATTCTTCGTCAATGTTAACTTTGTCAGTAAAGAAAGCTACTTCGGATAAAAGCCTTGCTTCGTCATACTTAACGTCGCCAAGCGCTTCCTTAATTCTTTCTTCAAGTTTTTGCTTGTGTTCAGCACTAACGAGTGGTGCGCGATTCGTAATTTTTTCTCTTAAAGAATAAATGGTGTCCATACGAGAAAGCATATCTGCAACAAGTTTCTCGCCCTCGATTAAACGCATTTCATTTAATTTTTCACAAGCGTTTTCAATTGTTTGCTTAAATATTTCTTCAAATTCCGTATAATCAGAAATTGAATTGTCTGTAACAACTTCGGGAAGTTTCATAATAGACGATACTGACATATCGTTAGAAATTCCAAGTTTTTCTGAAATCAAAGCAGATGCGTTATAATAAGCAAGCGCTTTTTCTAAGTTAACGTCAAGATTAACAGGTTTTTCTCTTGTATCGGAAAAATTTACAAAAAAATCAATCCTTCCCCTGTTAACATATTTAGCAACAGTTTTTCTTGCTAAATCTTCGAACGCAATAAACGAGCGTGGCATTTTGCAGTTAAAATCAAAATTGCGATTATTAACCGTTTTAATCTCAACTGTAAGAACAATTCCGTCCTGGTTATATTCAGCTTTGCCGTATCCCGTCATGCTATACATAAGACTTTTCTCCTAAATTAATATATATTTTATCACAAGATATATAATTTATCAAGTATTTATTAGTTGTTTAAACTGTTCTTCATCGATAATTTTTATATTAAGAGCACGCGCTTTATCAAGTTTACTACCTGCTTCTTCGCCAGCCACAACCAAAGTAGTCTTTTTAGAAACACTACTCATTATTTGACCGCCAAGATCTTCAATGATTTTTGCTGCTTGGTCACGTTTAAATTCAGAAAGAGTGCCCGTCAAAACAACCTTTTCGCCAGTAAACACACCTTGCTTTATTTCACTTTGAGCGGATATTTTTATACCTTTTTCTAAAAGATGAGCGATTTCATTCAAGTTGTTTTCATCATTAAAATAGTCTACTATACAGTCGGCAATAATCTCACCTATTTCTGAAACTTGCAACAACTCTTCTTTATTGGCTTTCGATAAGTTTTCTATCGTGCTAAAAGCCCTTGCCAAATCTTTTGCGGTTTTTTTACCAACGTTATCAATTCCCAGCGCAAATATAAAGTTAGAAAACTCAACGTTTTTGCTTTGCTCTATCGCATTCAAAAGGTTATCCGTTTTTGCATCCTTAAATCCTTCTAAGGAAAGTAACTTTTCCCTTTCTAAATCATATAAATCGGAAAAATCTTTTACTCCAAAATTATCGTATAGTATTCCAGCGGTCATTTCAGAAAAACCTTCTATATTCATTCCGCCTTTACTTGCAAAGTTAGCGAGTTTAGCTATAATTCTCGGTCTACAATTTTCATTAGGACAAAATAGATTTGCCCCAACTTCCTTAACTTCACTTCCACAATATGGACAAAAAGTTGGCTTTTGAACGTCTTTATTATCAGGAAAAATTTCAGTTGTCCCAAGAATTTCAGGGATTACTTCGTTACTTCTTCTAACTAATACTCTCGCGCCAATTTTAACTTTCTTTCTCAACACGTCCCCGTAGTTATTAAGCGTCGCTTTTTTTACAGTTGCGCCCGCCAAACTAACGGGAGAAAGTATGCCAAGAGGAGTAAGTTTTCCCGTTCTACCAACCTGCCAAATAACGTCTTCTAAAATGGTGGTAATTTCTTCTGCTTCAAACTTATAAGCCATTGCCCAACGTGGAAATTTATCTGTTGCACCAAGTTGTTCTCTTAGTTTAAAATCATTAACCTTAACAACTGCACCATCAGTTAGAATATCAAGGTTTTTCCTATCGTTTTCTATTTCATTTATAGCAGACATAACAGATGAAATTCCGCTACATACTCTTAAAAACGGGTGAACTTTGAAACCATTTTCGCGCAAAAAATCAACGCACTCTGTTTGAGAAGTAAGATGATTTTCTTCCATATAATTAACGTTATAAAAAAGAATTTCAACCTTTCTTTTAGCCGTTACTTTTGGATCTAAATTCCTTATAGCACCTGCAACTGCGTTGCGTGCATTTTTAAGTGGTTCATCAGCCCTCTTATTATATTCATCAAGCACAGATAGACGCATAATTGCTTCACCCTGCACTTCCATTGCGCCTTGATAATCAATGGTCAATGGGAAACTTTTAATGGTTAAAACTTGCGCGGTAACGTCTTCTCCTTCAATCCCGTTTCCACGTGTCGTTGCCCTTTCGAATTTGCCATGATTATACGTTAGACAAATTGTCAAACCGTCAAACTTATATTCAACGGTATAAATAATATCTTGGCTGTTTTTGTTTATTCTTTTATCAAATGCAATTAGTTCTTCTTCAGTTGTAGATTTATCAAGACTATATAGCCTTTCAAGATGCTTGTGTTTTTTAAAAACAGAAATTGGCTCTCCGCCAACCCTTTTGGTTGGAGAGTCAAACAACACAACCCCCGTCTTTTCTTCTAATTGTTTTAATTCATCATACAAAACGTCGTATTCCTTATCAGAAACGGTTGGGTTGTCTAATACGTAATATTCGTAAGCATATTTATTAAGCTTATCTACTAATTGGCGCATTCTATCCATTAAATAATCTCCATTGGGGCAAATTTCGCAGAGAGAGACTTTATCCCTACTCCTTTAAAAGCAACGTCCACAATAAGGTTTTCCCCTTCTCCCTTAGTAGTTATAACCACGCCTTCACCAAACTTAACGTGTTTTACCTTAACACCTGATCTATACTTGGAAAATCCGTTAGATGCTTTTACTTTCGGTTTATTATCAGAAAGAAATCTTTTTGCATAACCTAATGAATAACCACCACCATACGAAGACCCAAAATCTTCTGTTTGGTATGTATCACGTGTAGGATATTTTCCACCGTAATAATCGGGACGCTTATCAGTAGAAACACTTGACTGCACAGGCTGATTTGGAAATAATATTGACCGCGCTTCTTTTAGAAATCGTGATTGAACCATGTATTCCCTATTTCCATACATGTATCTACTGTTAGCCCTTGTTATATAAAGTCTTTCTTTTGCACGAGTAACTGCAACATACATTAGTCTTCTTTCTTCTTCAATTTCGTCATCGTCGCCAATACTTCTTGAAGAAGGAAGAATTTTTTCATCACAACCAACGACAAAAACGTTTGGATATTCCAACCCCTTTGCTGCGTGAATTGTGGCAACTGTAACCGCATTTCCGTCATTTATAGCATCAGTATCAGAACTTAAAGTAACAGAATTAAGATAGTCGGCAAGCGTTACACCTTGATTGTCGCTGACAAACTGTTCGGCTGAGTTTATAAGTTCGCTTATGTTATATTTTTTTGAAACGTTTTCTTCGGTTTTTTCTTCAAATTGTGAAAGAAAATCTGTTTTTTCAAGAATATGTTTTATAAGTAATTGAACAGGATTAGCCGTAGAAAATTCTACAAAGCTATTTATCAATGCTTTAAAGTTTATAAGTTTTGTTTTTGCACCC
>JAFVWA010000133.1 GCA_017501885.1 Clostridia bacterium
ACAATGGCATCGGTTTTCTATTAGTCAGAAGCATCGCAAGATATAACGCAAGAGAAGTTTTACCACCTGCGGGGTCGCCTTGTATTATCGTAATTTTTCCATAAGGAATATACGGATACCAAAGCCAATCAACAGGTTTGCTCTTGAGCTTACTGTAATACTCAATACGTTTTATTTCTTCCATACTTTTTGCTCCTAACTGTAATAATACATACTAATTATATTACATATTAAAAGCAAAGTAATTCCGCAACTGTCGCTATTTTATTCCGCAACTGTCGAATTTAGTTCGCCAACTTACAGTTTTGTTGCGAGAGTGAAAAATCTTGGCGGTCTTGGCGAACTTGACTTGTTTTAAGAACCTTTTTACTATGTAATAGTAAAAGACTTGCTTTTTTTCGATTTTCAAGTTCGCCAACGCATTGGCGAAGTTCGCCAAATTCAAGCAATTATTTCTTCTTCTACGGTATAGCCGCCTTTCAAGATTATAGAAATTTTCTTGTCATCTAAAACCCTAATACACTCTACAACACAACGCACCACGTCATCACGATAAGTAATAAAGTTTTCCTTTTCTTCAAACATCTTTTTTACCTTATCAATTTCTGTTCGTGTACTCGGCATCGCTTCAAGCCTTTCTTTCATAAAATCACGCTGTTGTCTTAGCGCAACTAATTGTTGTGAAAATCTACGTACTTCCACATCATATTTACTTTTATCGCCTTGCGTTCTTTCTCTTAAAACAATTACTTCATCAAGGCTTTCGTTAATTTGCTTAATTTGTTGCTCTATCGCATAAATGTCTAATGTTTCATCAACTCCTGTCATCGCATACGTCAATGCCGTTGTTATACAGTCCATAGCACCGCCAAAATCTGAATACGCCTTTAAGAGTCCACGACATATAGCATCGTGCAAGTCCTGTTCTCGTACTGCAAGAGAATCTTTACACGCTTCCCTGCCATTTTCTATACGATTAAAACACATCCAAACACCTTCACTTTCGCCGTTCCTCTTTTTCCAAGTTTTACGACGATATACACTTCCGCAATCTCCACAAATTAGAAGTTCAGTCAAAGCATATTTGCCACTATATCGACCAAATTCAGTTCTTGCCCTATCTGATACTCTACGTTTACTCGTTCGCCTTGCCATTTCTGCTTGCACGGCTTGAAAAACGCTTCTCTCTATAATTGCAGGGTGATTGTTTTGTATATAATATTTAGGTAATTCACCACGATTTACACATTGTTTCTTGTTGATTGGGTTATCAACGTATGTCTTTTGCATAAGCATATCTCCACAAAATCTCTCGTTTGTCAATATGCTTTTAACAACCATTGTTTCCCACTTCGTATCACCTTTTCTCGTTAAAATTTGATGCTCTTTCAAGTAATCACGTATCTGAACCAAACTGCTACCCTTTAAGTACATTTCAAATATCAAACGGACAGTTGATGCTTCCGATTCTACTATCTTCGGCTCTCCATCTTCGCCTTTTTCATAGCCAAGTATATTGTACCTAAATTTGAAAGTTCCTGATTTCATACGTTGTTGGATACCCCAACGAACGTTAGCACTAATATTTTCACTTTCTGACTGTGCCATTACGGAGTGTAACCCCAAAAACATTTCATTTTCAACTTTTAGAGTATCCAAACATTGCTCTTCAAAATACACCCCTATTCCTTTCGCTTTCAGCTTTCGCACCATTTTGAGAGAATCAACCGTGTTTCTCGCAAATCTTGCTACCGACTTACAAAGGATATAGTCTATTCTGCCACGCTCACAGTCTCTAATCATACGATTAAAATTATCACGATTTTTAAGCATCGTACCTGTGATGCCCTCGTCAGCATAAATATCTGCCAACTTCCAACGTGGATTTTTTGCTATCGCATCCGTGTAATATGCAACCTGAGCCTTATAACTTTCTACTTGGTCTTCACTATCCGTTGAAACACGACAGTACGCCGCAACTTTGAGTTGTCTATACTCGTTGCGTTTTGTAGACAACATAGGGTTGGCTTCAATTTTCGTTATTATTCTTGGTCTATCTTGCATACTTCCACCTCTTCTTTATTTGTAAGTTCTGCCCCGTTAATAAATCGTACAATCACGTAACCGTCTTTATCAACGCTTATCTTTTCTATATGCTTTTCTATAAAAGCCTTATCAACACGTTCTTGCGCTACTATCTTTGCACAATCTTCAATAAGCATATCTGTATAAATATCAGGCGTTGTTTCGTTGCCAATTTCAAACTTTAACTGAGCAAGTTCAAAAATCATTTTCTTCCCTGCCGTAAATGTTGGATTCTTGCTACCAAACACCCTATTTACTTCATTTTGGCAACGCTTTAATGCGGGATTATATGTTGTCTCTTGCCTAATTGGAACGGCAATATTCGGGTTTTGAGTAATTTTGAAAATTATAGCATTGATACCACCAAAAATTACATTATCCGACAAGTAAATCTCGTTGCCACAACCCCTTCTGCACATCCATTTTTCCCTACTGCGCCACTTGGATATTCTTCGTATAGGACTACCGCATTGAGCGCATATCACTTTGTTGTTTCTTAGATACTCTATTTCTTCGTCAAAGTGTATTTTCTTTGCACCTTTACTTTCTTTTAACTGCTTTGCATAGACAAAATCATCATCGTCGATAATCTGCGGATACCCGTCTGCACCGATATATTTTTCATTGTCAATAATTCGTGCAATACGGTTCTTATTCCATTGACAATTACCCAAGAAATATTCAACACTTTCACGGGTAA
>JAFVWA010000016.1 GCA_017501885.1 Clostridia bacterium
ACTTCTCAAATCCTGTATTGTATAGACAGTTGGTGGCTCAAGGGCTTGAATGTGTTCAAAATAACGATATGAATGGTTTGAGAAACGTTGTTGCAAGATTGAGCCAAATTAAAATTCAGAGAGAAGGTTCTCAACTTGATGATATGTTAAAAGGCTCTGGTATAACGAAATAAAGGTATTGTCTATGATAATTAACGGGAACAAATTAGGAAGTATAAGGATTAAAGCATTAGTTTACGAGTTTGTTGATTACGAAATTTATCGTACTATTTCTAATGCTCCCCTTTTGGTTGTACGTAAAAATTTATATGATAAATGGATTAGCGATAATTTGTTTTTTTCTGTAAATCCGTTTAAGACCACCAAAATTGATGACGTTGAATACTATTATTTAACCACAAATAAGAGCTTTCAATTGAGTCCCGTTAGATTTGGTGATGCTTTGTGTGATAAGCAAAAAGCGGTTACATTTGCTTTCACATTAAAGCAAATGCGTAAAATTACAAATATTTCATTATATGACGGTATTTATATAGAAGAATACGGATACATATTGCCTACTTATACTTCTGAAACCATATCCGATGATGCTCTTTTCGGAACATATTTATCGGCAGGTCGAATAAGACATTTTAGTGATGGTAATTTAGCTACATTATTTCTTGATAAGGAAGCGTATATCGAACTTGCTAAAATAGTTGGCATTGAAATTAAAGAAAAAGATAGCGCTCAAGTCGCAGAAAAAGAAAAACAATCGGAAAAGTTTAGTTTAGCAGGACGACCTGAACTTGAAAAATTCTTTAACGAGCACATTATAAACATATTAAACGAACCTGAACGATATAGTCGCTTAGGGATAGACTTCCCGTCTTCTGTTATTTTATATGGTCCACCCGGTTGTGGTAAAACATACGCCGTTGACAAACTTGTGGACTATTTAGGATTGCCAAAATTTGAAATAAATTCAGCATCCATTGCTTCTCCTTATATCCACGATACCGCAAAACGTATTTCAGGGATATTTGAAAGCGCAATCAATGCCGCACCGTCCGTTGTTGTGATAGATGAAATGGAAAGTTATCTATCCAATAGAGAAGATTCAGGCACAAGCGGACATCACTTTGAAGAGGTCGCAGAATTTTTACGGCAAATACAAGCGGCGCAGAATAATAAGGTTTTAATTATCGCAATGACGAATATGTACAGCAAAATCGACCCTGCAATTTTACGAAGAGGTCGTTTTGACCATCATATTGAAGTCGGTTTACCTTCGCAAGATGAAATTTACGCTCTTCTCTTAAATGTTACTAAAAAAATAGCGTTGGAAGAAACTGTCGATTTGAAAGTTCTATCAGAAAAGTTAAATGGTAAAACTCTTGCAGACGTTACATTTATTGTTAAAGAAGCAGGATTATTAAGTGGACAAAGCGGAAGTGACTATATAACAAATGAAGCGCTTAATAAAGCGATAGAGATGCTTCCTAAAGAAGAAGTTAGAAGGAGAATTGGTTTTTGCTAATGAAAAATGCTTTTGAAATACTTGGTGCAACGCCTAACGATGATAACGAAAGATTACAAGAGTTGTTTGAAGAACAGCAGCTATTAGCTGACGATACGACGGAAATCGAGTTAGCATATGCAGAACTTTCCAATCCCAAAAAAAGAATAGTTCACGAGGTTGCTTATTTTGCTGATAAATCATTGGGAAATTACGTTTCGCTTGTAAAGAATGAATTTCCTGAACGTCCAAACGTGTCAGAAACTGCACAAATTATTGTAGATGCAGGTTTATTTTTAGAGTCTGCATCAGATGAGTTGTTTGAGCAAATTAACGACTCTCGTTTAATTAGTGATTTTCCTTCAATAGAAGAAAGTGATTTAACTAGTATAATCGAAGAATTAAATAATGAATACATTTCATTAGGTGCTACTTATTTTGATGGTATTTCAGAAAAATCATTAGTATCTATTTTTAATGCTATTGTAAAAATAGAAGATTATCAAAGTTATTTTATTGATGATTTAATCGAACATTATAGATTAAAGATTGAAGAATCTTTGCAAGACAAAGAAAATGAGTGTAGAGAATCTTTTGACGAAGTAGAACGACATTGCGATAGATTTAACAATGATGGCGTTTTATCATATTTTGTGACCGAAAAAGCAAATCAATTTGTTAAAGAGTTAAAAGAATGGGATAAATTGGCGCAACCATTACAAGTAAATATGCAATATCACGGTGGCGAAGATGAAGAAAGCAGTTCTTTTGTTCATAATATTCGTAATAGAGTTATTGATATTGTAAATAGCACACAAGAAGTCATTGGTCGGTTGCTTAACAGCCTAAATCAATCAAATCCCTATGATGCTTATATAGCTCGTTATCAAGCGGTACAACAATTGCCCGATAAATTAAAAAATAGCATTACTGTAATAGATGTAATGCTTACAATAATAAACGGGCTAATTTCTGTATTCTCCGAATTAGACGTTGCTACGGAACAATTAAAAAAAGACAAATCTGATTTGACAGGATTGCGCTCAACGCTCTCTAATTTGAATAATCAAATAGAAACTGCAAAAAGAGCTGCTTCGCAAAGACCCGTTTATCGTAGTTCAGGCGGTTGTTACGTTGCAACTTGCGTATATGGCTCGTACGATTGTCCTGAAGTTTGGACTTTGCGCCGTTATCGTGATTACAAGCTCGCAAAAACTTGGTACGGAAGAGCGTTTATTCGTTTGTATTATGCAGTTAGCCCTACACTCGTTAAGTGGTTTGGTAAAACAAAATGGTTTAAGAAAATGTGGAAAGGAACTCTTGACCGTATGGTTAAGAATCTTGAAAACAAGGGGTTTGAAAATACTCCCTACAATGATAAAGATTGGAAAAAATAATTGATTATTAGTAACGGTGGATGGAAACGTTCACCGTTTACTTTTCGACAAAAAACTTTCAAAAAAGTGTTAAAAAACGGTCAGGTGTACACGTTCTTGTACAGTTGGGCATTGACTTTTGCTTTTTTATATGATAAAATAAAATTACAAACACGAACATATGTTTAGAATATAATTCGTGTGGGTATATATAATTAAGGGGGTTATTCCCCTTGTTTAAGCTTGCAAGCATCGGCAGGCTTTGTAAATGTGCGTTTGTGTACGCTTGTAGGATAGTTTCTTACGTTAGCCCGAAGTCGTTTTACATAAAGGGAAACAAAAACGGCTTATTAAGGGTTTTATTGTCGTGCAATTTTTTTACGACAATGTGCCGTCCTTTCTCTATCTATTAGTGAAAG
>JAFVWA010000134.1 GCA_017501885.1 Clostridia bacterium
AGAGGACGGGTATTTGCTCTGAATATCTAAATATTTGCTATAAAACGGACTTAAAGGCTTTGCAGGAGTAGGCTTTGTTTCTTCTTCGTGAAGTTCAGCTATAATTTCCTGTATTTCTTCCTCTGACGGCATATCGTCATCTTCGTCAACCGTCGTTTCTTTTTTGATAGTAGGTAAGGTGTCCGTTTCTTCACCGTTAGCGGCAATCATATCAAAGAGTGAAAACTGTGCTTGAGGTTCAGCTTTCTTTTTCGGCGCAGGTGTAGTAACGGTGGTAGTAGTTTTTGTTTTCTTCGTTTCTTTCTTAGGTGGTGTATATGGCGTTCCGTCAAGGTTGAAATAATTGCCTTCGATAGCATCTTCTTCAAAGAAGTGTATCAGCCAGCCGAATACGACCATATCATCAACGTAAGTTCCAATAGCACCTTTATCAGCCAACTTCTTGGCTTCTTCAAGTGCGTATTTCATAAAACCTTTAAGGTCTTTTTTCATAATGAGCGTAATACCGTCTTTTTCAACGGTAACGCCGTTATTGATTTTTTCTGCAAGGACGTCGCTTGCATTTTCTTCTAAATATTTCAAAAGGCGTAATTCGTCGTTTCCTTTTGTTTCAAGATTGATTGTCATTTAATTACCTCCAGAATTTATTTTTATATATAGAAAAAGCCCTTTCATATTTCAGAAAGGGACTTCACGCCAGATACCTCTAATAACCTCTTTTCGAGTAATGGGGAATATCTGCCATTTAACGTTTATAATTGGCTTGCCGTTATCATCAGGCGGTGGATATTTGTAATACATTTCTTTAATCTGTTTCGCCTGTTGATAAGTTCTTGTTTTGAACCTATGTACATACTTTTTTCTTTTTACGGGATAACATACTTTATAACCATATGGATTGTTTAGATTAGGCTTCATAGGCGATCACCTTAATCATTTTCAGCGAATACGGCAGTATTTTCACTAAGAGCTAAGTAATAATGCCCGTTGCTACAGTTCCTATATTCTTCTGAATACCACGCCTTTTTAAGTTCGGGATTGTATTCAAAGGAAACGTCATAACTAACGGTAACGCTTTCGCTGTGTTTTTTCTTTTCGGCTAAAGCTCTACGGATATTGTCTTTAATGATAGCGTTATCCCATTTGCCAAAATACATAGATTTCAAAGTGCATTCCGACAATTCCCAGATATAATCGGTAATAATATGTTCTTTACCGTTTTCATCGGCTTTTATCATAAAAGGGTATTTTGCTTTAACGCTGCTAACAAAATCCATATAATTTTGTTCGCCTATTTCTTTGTTGTATCTATCGCAAGCCCAATATTCTTCGTAAATACGGCGTTTTTCTTCTAACGAAACGTAGTTATATAGGTTTTCCCATATCTCTTGAAGATTGTGCCAAAGGTCATTTTGCTTGCATAGAGCAATAGCCTTTTTAAGACGCTTTTTCCATTTATCGTTTTCTGTTAAACCCGTTTTCGTTTCTTTAATTTTGTAGTAATTAAAGAATTGAGTAGGGCTATACCTCCAGCCACGTGTTTTACGTTTTGGAGCTAATACGAAGTAACTACCGTCTGATTCAATTACAAAACGGTATTCCTTATTGTCGTGTAAGTTAATTGCGATTTTCTTATCCATTGTTTTCACTCCTTATAATTCCATATTTGTCATCTGCGTAGAATTGACAGTTATACCAATTAAAAATGGCGGTGCATTTCACACCACCATATTCGACGATATAATTAACGTTATCTTTCTGTTCCAATACTGTAATTTCTCTCATTTCACCGTTAAGTGAATGTATATGTGCTAAAGCGGGGTAAGGTGTCATTGATTGCCTCCTTTGCTTAAAGTAATTCCAAGCTCCTGCATATCTTCTTCGGTTATGCCGATAGCTTCTTCAAACCACTCATATTCATTATCTATTTCATTTGCGAAGAAATCGCTGCATTCATCTTCAATCCAAATGATTGCATTGTATAAGAGCGTTCTTAATTTATCATTTTCCATAGTGATAGCTCCTTATATTTCAACGTTGTTTATTTCTTGTGCAAGGCTAAAGCCTATTTTCACGCCCTGAGTAAAGGCATATTCTTGATAATCCGAGTATCTATCAGCGTAATGCGTTAAAAATTCTTGGAAAATTTCAAACTGTTCTTTAGAAAGCATTTTTTCTAATTCATCAAACAAATCACTTTCTTTATCAGAACGCTTTTTATTAGGCTTTTTGTTAGCAATATCTATTTGTCCGTAATATAACTTAGTAAGTAAATTATCCATATTTAATCCTCCATGATTTTTCCTTATTTATCAGTATGTTTTCTGTTTTTATCGCTTTGTGCGAATCTCTTCTATCCATTGAGCTTCTATATCTTTGGGAATACGTAAGTTTTTGTATTCATCCAACCTGTGTAAGGGGATTCTTCCATTGCCTTCTGTAATGATTTCTTTTCCCTTTTCATAATCGATCACATCCAGAAAAATTCTGGCCCTGTTGGATAAAAGATATTCCTCATGGTGATCTTTCAGAAACTGCAATGCATTTGCTTTGTAGGTATCAAAATAAGAACGAAGCATTTGACGGAGCATATTTTTATATTCATCTTCTTCA
>JAFVWA010000135.1 GCA_017501885.1 Clostridia bacterium
CCTTTTGCCGTATCATTCATAATGCAGGAATTAGCGTCAATATCCGAACGCAATTTGGCTCCGATATTAACGCTGCTTGTGGCCAGTTGGCGGGGGCCTACCGTGACGATCAAAAACAAGGAGAGAGAACAATGTCCGCTATACAAGAACAGTCTTTTGAATGGCTCTTGTGTCCTGTGTGCAAGAGCAAAACACGACTTAAAATCCGAAAGGACACGATACTTGACAATTTCCCACTCTTTTGTCCCAAATGCAAAAGTGAAATGCTTATCTGTGTCAAACAATTTCATATATCTATTATCAAAGAGCCAGACGCACAGACGCAGAGCCGAAAAAAGCATTGAAAGCTGGGGCAAAAGCTGGCGGTGTATCATTGTCTGATGTTCGGGCGGATATTGAAGCAACGATTGATGAAGCTATGAACAGCACCGACCCAGAGGTGCAGGCAAATTTTAAAAAGTATTTTGGAAATAAACGCCCTACATCAGAAGAATATATTTACAAGATTACCCAAAAGACAAAAGTGTAATACAAAACAAGTGCTGTAAGGGGGATTGTATTATGGAACATTTTAAGCGAAATTCTATACAATCATACACTACCTAATAGCATTTTATTAAAAACTGAATATTTTACAGCTTTAATAGCTCGTATAAAACTATATGTTTTGTGCGGGCTTTTTTTGTACCCGAAAAAATTTTTTCAATTTTTTTCAAATTCCTGCAACAAATCACACCTTGCCGTACAGATATGGTGCGGAAAGAGGGATAAACACTTTTCACGTCATAACGGAAAGGGGGTGTGATGATATGAAACCGTCGAACTTCCAAAGAACGATACAATGTCAATTCGATTGCAAGCTCAAACGTGTAGTAAAGGGCATTGTCCGTAATTACCGCAAAGAATTAAAGCGACGAAGAAATAAGGAAATTTCCTATTGTGAACTTCCAGAAATCGTCGTGGAAAAGCTGGCTGTCTGGGACGAATATGAAAGCGATTATACCGCCTTTGATGTATGCGGTATTGAGGTTCGTGTCCTTGATGATGATTTAGCAGAAGCGATTAAGTATCTGTCTGAAAAGGACAGAGAAATCTTGTTGATGTACTTCTTCTTAGGCATGAGCGATACAGAAATCGGCGACAGATTAAAGATTAATCAGAAATTTAGTAAGTTTTTATTCTAAAAAAGCGCAAGATTTTCTTGCGCCTTTTCTTTTTATATTATTTCAAAATGTGCCAGAGTCTCTTTGATAGCCAAAACCATTTTTTCAGTCGGATGCGATCTCGGACGTTTTAACTCTTCGACTGCGTTAGGAGCATCATACATTGGCAACCCCAAATTACGCTTGACCTCCGCGATATATGCCGTATGCACTTTGAAGCCATAATTCTCTTCGACATATTTCTGTATTTGTTTATAAGTCGTTTTTGCTTTCGGTTTTGAATCTTCTACTTGCTTTTGTGTTTCAGCCAAAGAAATTTGCCCTTCTTTCTCGCCAAACTCAACTTTTACGCTGATACGACTGTCTGGTTCTTTGTGGGACAAAAGAACCAACGTCTCTACATTAGTCGTTTGCCGCTATATATCCAAATTGTCGCACAGATGTCGATAGTTCAAATCCTGTTTTCCTGAAAATTAACGAAAAAGCAGCCCTAAAATATTATCTTTACTTCACTTTTCATAAATACTCGTTTTTGCCGCATAAATAGCAAAAAACCATGAAAAACAGTACGTTTTTCATGGTTTTTTTGTCTTGCAGCCTTTTCGTCTGCAATCATGGTCTATGTGACGGGACTTGAACTAACAATTTTGACGAATCTACTATTTATTATAAATCCCCAAGGCTATTTACCTTGGGTTAATGGGAAATGTAAATATTGTGGCGCAAGTAAGTCTGAATACGACCGTTCACCTGATTTAGAAACACACGCATACGAATTTATACATACCGATAATTTGGAGAAGTTATTTAATATGAAATTTGACGTTATTATAGGCAATCCCCCATATCAATTAAGTGACGGTGGCGGCACAGGTTCAAGCGCTATGCCTATCTATCATAAGTTTATACAACAATCAAAAAAATTAAATCCAAGATTTATAACTATGATTATACCTTCTCGTTGGTTTTCAGGCGGTAAAGGGTTAGATGATTTCAGAGATGAAATGTTACACGACGATAGAATTAGAGAAATCCACGATTTTGGGAACGCCAACGACTGTTTCCCTGGTGTAGCAATCGAAGGCGGTGTT
Organism: Clostridia bacterium; assembly: GCA_017501885.1. GTDB lineage: Bacteria > Bacillota > Clostridia > Christensenellales > Borkfalkiaceae > UBA1259. The sequence continues at coordinate 2,255 of JAFVWA010000135.1, forward strand.
TGTTATTTCCTATGGAATAGAGAACAACGTGGTTTGTGTAAAGTTTATTTATTGGGAAGATATCTTCAATAAACTCTTCCGTATTATCACAATTGTATTGTTGCATAAAACTTTTAATAACGTAATTAGAAACACTTTCAACCATATTTTTCTTAAATCTATTTCCAAACATTGAAATGAAAATATTTTCTAATTCTGTTATCGAATTGTTTTTGTTTAATTTGTCATAATAAGTTTTTGCTTTCTTAATATATTTACCATTTCCTTTATCATAAACAGTTTGACCACTGCCTAATGCGTAGATTGTAGAATCTTCACTTTTTTCGCTTAAAAATTTAAGAAAATCTTTAAGTATATCTATATATTCATCAAAATCAGATTCCCAATATTTCCCGTTATTTTCTAAAAACTCACACGTTAAAGTATCTATTAACAACCCACCAAATATAAAACCTTCATTATCCTTCCAACAACGCATCATATTTGCAAGACGCACAAAATTATTATTGGTAGAAGCATTAATACTTGAGCTTTTATTTTGTTCAGGTATAGGATTGGTGTTTCTCCAACTCCCACCATTATTACTATCTGGATACTCAAATGAGCCGTCAAAATTTTCAAAAGCAGGGACTAAATCTATAGAAAATTTTTCAAATTCAATTACGACAGCTTGTCCATCGCCTTTAATGTCTGTTCTTGGATATCTTTCGCAGATTTCTGACTTTATTTCTTGCAATAGGGCAGATTGCCCATTGGACGTATAATTATCAAAACGATAATATACACTCCACGGAAGAACAAACAACATATCAACGTCACTTGTATTCTTAATTGCTGTACCACGTCCTATTGAGCCAACTATAACGCTATTTGCTGTTTCAAAGTCAATATCGTCTGCTGAGTAATATTTTTCGTTTAATTTTTTTGTGATTGATTTTATTGCACTATCAAACGTGGAAGTATTTTCCAAATGTATTTCATTGTAAAAATTACTAAATGATTCTTCAATCTTCATCAGTACTCCTTAAATGTGTTGGCAGTAGAGCATTTAATTCTTCTGTAGTGTAGGTGTTATCCTTATCATCGTAAAGAGCTTTTTTGGCTCGTTTAACTGCCGTTTTTGATGCGCTTAGAGATGATTGACAACATTTTGTATATTCTTGTTCAAAAAAGTCTTTTCTTTCTATAATTTCTTCTTCGGAAAATCTACCATAATCAATATCGGTCAAGGTTGCTTCCAACTTGTTTCTTAATGATAAAAAAGTTAACGCTGATTGTTTATGTTCATTGCTTAAACTTTTGAAATCACAACTCATTGTGATAAGATTAACAATTAGACTAACAAACGAAATAATAGTTGTTGCAATAGTAAGGGAAGTATTGGCAACAAAAATTATTGAAAAAAGACCTGAAGCAGATAATGCTAAAGTGATAATGCTACACGCTTTTAAGAAAATATCTATATTTCTTAAGCGATCGCTTTCCTTCTCTTGTATTTTATGTGTCCAAGTAGTGCTTGCGTAAAGTTTCTTAAGATATGTAGAAACATTATCTTTTGTGTTTTTCATTTTATATTTCTCCGTAAATGGTATTACAATAATTATACTCATTTTATATTGTAAAGTCAATCTAATACTACAATATATAGTGGTCCTTTAGTTTTTTTATATCAAAATAAAGAAAATCTAAGAAACTTTTTTACTTGTTATCATTAAAATTTTGATTGTTTCAACTTTACTCTCAACCCTAATTTTATAAAATACGCCGTGTTTTTTGTTCCAGCGTATATTTTTTTGCAATTTATAGCAAGGTGTCCCAATATTTGGACAATTGGCAATTGCTATTTTTAGCGAAAATTTATATAATTATGACATAAATTGTCATATTTACTATGATATAATAACGTCAAGGTGTAATAGGATGAAGAAACGCGTTCAAATCCACGCAAAAGACGTGATGTGCTATCAAGAAAATGAAGAATATTACTTAAACCGCTTTCCGAAACGAGCAAAAACGGAAGGAATGGTTTACTATTTTCAAAAGATAGACGGCGTGGTTATCGAAACGGAAATAACCGTTGAACAATGGAAAGAATTATACCTATTTAACAAGCGGTTATATAGAAGCAACCTAAAACATTACGACGATAGATATTTTGCACGTTTCCCTATCTATCAAGACGAAGATGGCGATGAAGCCGACCCGATGGAATATCAAGCCGATACGGAGAGTTTTTATACCGAAGCAAACACTTGCGAAAGATTGGACTTGCAAAATATTTTAATGGGATTAACCGAAGAACAACAAGATATTTATACGCTTTCGTATATTCAAGACTTTACGCAAGAAGAAATCGCTAAAGTACTAAACTTAGAACAGTACCAAGTAAGCCGTATATTAAAGGAACTTGACGAAATTATCTATACGGCAAAGTTAGACGACGGCACTCGTGATGAGATTACGTTAAAGGTAGATTATACATACGACTACTATCGAAGAACGGGTAAATTAGAACATTTAGAAAACGTTGCTATGCAAGATTTTCTTTCTAACTTATTACCCGAAGAAGATGAAAGAATCCGTTTATGGTTTTATACTGAAAGCGAGCTTTATCGTTACGGTATAAAGTTTTTGGTAAGATATAAGTTGGAAGATTATTCAAACAGAAATATCTATACGGAAATGTTTTCTTTACAAGACCTGACTGCACGTGGATATTTTATGCAGTTTATGACAGACTTGCCATTGGAATATCAATGGTTGTATTTACACCTACAAAAAGAAATAGAAAGACGGCAAGAGTTATTCAAAAAACCGAAACCACGCAAACACAATCGCTTTATCAAAGAACTTAAAGCAATCGCAAAGAAGGCAAACACAACGCCTATGGAATACTTTAATAACACCTTTTTACCTTATTTGGAAAGCAAATGCTCAAAGCAAAATTTAGCCTATGCTAAAAAAGAGTTGGGCTTCTTCGTGGTTAAGGAAGATAATACAACCCCTATATCTGAACAACTTGAAAAGGCAATTAAGAGTTTGCCAAAGAAAGAACGAGAAAGATTAGAAACCTTAAAAAGAAAATAATTTTTAACTTTTCAAAAATCCTTGCATAATTTACGGCAAGGTGTGTCCTTATATAAGTGAGAGGGCAAAACTCTCAACTAAATAGAGAAATGAGAAAGCCTGTAACGGAAACGTTGCGGGCTTTTATCATACTCACAAGGAGGACAACATAATGAGAATACGACCACCATAACGGCAAGCAAAAACTTATAGGCGGCATAAGTGTAGCTCACTACACTTTCCTTTGAAAGTGGTGGGCTCTGAGAGGCAAAATAATGACTAAAAATTAAAGCGGAAAATATCAAAATCCTAAGCAGGTTAAGAAAACCGCTTAAAAAATTATTTTGTTGCAATTCTACCGCTTTTTCAAAGCAGGTAAAGAGAATTGCCAAAATGGCGCTTTTGACCTTTTCAAACAATCGGGAAACCCGATTTTTGCCTATGCCTATTTCGAACAAACAACAACTCAATACTAAGAAAAAAAGCGAATGAACGTGCGTCCTATAAAGATGAAAATATATTAGATAAGGATTGAAAAAGTTTCATTGCTTGTAAAAAGAAAAACCGCAATAAAGCGGTCCGTGAATGCAAAAAGCATTAAAAGGAGAAAAAATTATGAAAACTAAATATCATTAAAAAACTAATTACAGGGGGTAAATAATTATTAAACAAGAACACAACACCAATACTTATCTTTCCGCACCTTCCACTACCGCAGTAAGAAAGGTGAAAGATAAAAAATATCTCGTGCAGAGTTTTTATCTTGGAGGAAAAGATATAAATACAGTAATACAGCGTGTAGCAATGGATAAAGCCTATGCGGAAACGCTTGAAAATAAGGAGGAATTATGATATACTACTGCCAAGTGAATATTGCTCGCTTGGGTTTGGGAGGTAAAAATGAAACCTAAGCAAAATAAAAATTACATAGTAGGAATTTATGCAAGACTGTCACGTGACGACGGACAAGACTCGGAGTCAACGAGTATAGAAAACCAACGCTTGATTTTAACCAAGTACGTTAACGAAAAAGGTTGGGCTTTGCACGACGTTTACATTGACGACGGAATATCGGGAACTACGTTTGAAAGACCGGGCGTACAAAAGTTATTAGACGATGCAAAAAACGGGATAATCAATACGATAATCGTAAAAGACCTTTCCCGTTTTGGAAGAAACTATATTCAAGTCGGACAATATCTCGATTACGTCTTTCCAACGTTTGGGATAAGGTTTATCGCTATTCAAGACAACGTGGATACGGCTAACCGAGATAACAGTGCAATGGAAATGATGCCGATAATGAACGTGTTTAACGAATGGCACGCCGCTAATACGAGCAAAAAGGTAAAATCGGTTATTCGCGCTCAAGCGAAAGACGGAAAATATCACTCGCCAAAAGCTCCGTTTGGATACGTTATCGTGGATAAGGACAAGCGATTACCCGTAATTGACGAGCCTGCCGCAAGTGTCGTTAGGCGAATATTTCAAATGAGATTAAACGGCTACTCTATGAGCAAGATAAAAGACGTTCTTAATCTTGAAGGTGTTCCTTGCCCGCAACGGTATATGCAGGAGAAGTTTGGCAAGAAAGGCGATAGTCGTGGCTTAAAGTATTGGTCGATGCAATCGGTAAAATGGATATTAAAAAATCCTATCTACACGGGCGACTTAGTTCAACAACGCGTAACAACCGTATCGTATAAAAACCATAAGCGTATTTATCGAGATGAAAGCGATTTTCTTGTGATTAAGAATACGCACGAGCCGATTATTGACCGAGAAACTTTTGAGCGAATACAAGAAATGTTACGCTCGGTCAGTCAAGGACGGAAAACAAAACGAAGCGGATTCGTTCACGCTCTTTCGGGTTTAATGTTCTGCGAAGATTGTGGCGGTAAAATGCGAATGAGTCGTTCGGTAACAAAAGGCAAAGTTTATTGCTCGTTTGAGTGTGGCGACCATAACAGGCTTGGTAAGGCTTATTGTTTTAGTCACCATATTAACGCAAAGGATATTGAAGACGTTATTTTAGCAGATATCCGAAGTAAGATTGATATGGTAATAGCCGATGAAACAGCCGTTAGAAACGCTTTCCTTGAAAGAAGCGAAAAACTTTCTCAAGAGAAAATTAAGTCGAGTCAAAATGAGTTAAAAAAGAAAAGCAAACGACTTGCTGATTTAGATGGGCTTCTTGAAAACGCTTATGTTGACAAAGTTAAAGGTAAAATTCCCGAAGATATTTGCGTTATGCTAATAACGAGATATACCGAAGAAAAGAAAACCTTAACGGCGGAGATAGAAACGCTTAACGAAAGTCTTGCAAAAAGCAATCAAGTTGTTGCCGACGTGGACGAGTTTATAGCGAAGATAAAACGCTACTTAAACGTAAACGAATTAACGAGAGCAATGAGTGTTGAACTTATTGAACGAGTTATAATCGGTGCAACGCCAAAAGACAAGAATACACCAAGAAAAATACAAATCGTTTATAAAGTCGATTTAGTGTAAATTGAATAGAAAATAAAAAGGCACGGTAGTTTATCATTTGTCCATAATGATAGACTA
>JAFVWA010000017.1 GCA_017501885.1 Clostridia bacterium
CCTTGTTGGCTTACATTGTCATATAGGCTCGCAGATTTTTGAAAAAAATTCTTTTGTTTTAGCCGTTGAAAAAATGACGGACTTTTATAAAATTCTTCTTGAGCAATTAAATCTAAATTTAGAAGTTATTGATTTAGGCGGTGGTTTTGGTATTTACTATAATGAGGAAGATCCTAAATTGGCTCTTAGTGACTATGAAGAATATGTAAAGGTAATTTGTTGTTCGCTTTTAGAAAACGTTTCTAATAAAGGCTTAAACAAACCTTATTTGATTCTTGAGCCAGGCAGATCGATTGTTGGAGAAGCTGGAATTACTTTATATACTGTTGGAAACGTAAAAGAAATCAAAGACGTGAAAAAATACGTTGCTATTGACGGTGGTATGTTTGAAAATCCACGTTTTGCATTATATCAAGCGAAATATGAGGTTGTTTCACCCTTAAAATTAAATGAAACCCCTTGTGAAAAGTATTCTATAGCTGGTAAATGTTGTGAGAGTGGAGATATAATAGCAGAAAACGTTTGTTTGCCCAAAATCGAAAAGGGCGACTTGCTTGCCGTATTATCAACTGGAGCTTATAACTATTCAATGGCTAGTAATTATAATAGAAATCTTATTCCGCCCGTTGTTATGGTTAAAGATGGAAAGTGTAAGGTTGTCGTAAAAGCACAAACTTACGAAGATCTAACTAGAAATGACTTGTAAAAATGCTTATCCCATGATAAGCATTTTTTTCTTGCTATTTTATATACTTTAGTATATAATATAATTAATTTGGTATAATATGTTTGGTCGAATTATTGAGTATATTTCCGTTTTTTTAGCAATCTTAATCGTTATACCACTTCATGAGCTAGCGCATGGATTTGTTGCTGGTTGGTGTGGCGACCCTACTCCTAAATTAAACGATAGAATGACCATTAACCCTATGGCTCATATTGATTTGGTTGGTGCTATTAGTTTTGTATTAGTTGGTTTTGGTTGGTCAAAGCCTATGCCAACAAATCCATATAATTTTCGCAATTATAAAAGAGATTCCTTTTTTGTGGCTATAGCAGGAATTGTAATGGACTATCTTATTGCTTTTATTTCCATTCCTATATTTTGGTCGTTAGTGCTTTATATTTTTCCAATTGTTGGGGATTTAGGTCTTTTTGATGATGTAATAGTTGGTGTTTTTTCTCACACCTATTCTATAAGCCTTGGCTTTATGGCAATAAATCTTTTGCCTTTTTATCCGTATGATTGTTTTAGGGCTATAGATGCTTTTGCAACTAAAAGAGGGGCTTTTTTTAAGTTTCTTAGGGACAAAGGCATTTATATTATGTACGGTTTATTCGCTTTAAGTTTCTTTGCGGATATATCTGGGCTTTATTTCTTAGATATTTTAGGTAATTATATGTCGTTTACGTCGGCGATATTAGGAATTCCTATTAACGCTTTTTGGGGGTTGTTTATATAATGGCTGAATTTGAATCAGTTGTCGATTATTCAACAAAACTTGATATATTTGAAGGTCCGCTTGACTTACTTTTGCATTTAATAAAAGAAGCTAAAATCGAAATTAAGGACGTATTTGTTTCACAAGTAACTGAACAGTTTTTATCTTATATGGATGGGCTTTCTATTTTAGACGTTGATAAAGCAAGTGAGTACTTGAATATGGCGGCTACGTTGCTTGAGATTAAATCTAAATCTATTCTTCCTAGTGAAGAAGATTTGGCAGATATGATTGATGAGCAGGAAATGCTTATTCAAAAACTTGAAGAGTACAAGTTATTTAAAGAAGCTAGTGAAAAGTTAAAGGAACAACAAAACGTTTCTAGATTTTATAAAGAACCTGATAAATCAGTTGGCGACGTAAAGGTAGTTTATAACGATTTTAATCTTGACGGACTCATTGAAGCATTTTCTAAGTTATTAATGAGAGTTGATGGAGACGCGTCAATTACACCAAAAA
>JAFVWA010000136.1 GCA_017501885.1 Clostridia bacterium
AAAATAATAAATGAAGGAAAAAATATGAAAAAATTTTTTATAATACTATTATCTACTTTACTTATTTGCTTTTGTGCTTTTAATTTAGTAGCTTGTAATAAAGATGATGACCCTGCACCTAATCCTATTTCCAGCAAGGAATTGCTAACGGGTTTAATTGATGATGAATTTAAGAATTTTGAATTAACGCTTTCAATGAAAAAAGGGACTATTCAGCAGAATAATACAACTGCTTATATTTCTTTAGAAAACGGTTTGGATGCTGATTTATATGCACAAAATTATCTAAAAAATCCTGAAAGTGGTGCGATTAGTAATCAAGGAGCAGTTATGTTCTTTAGGAATGGAAATTTTTACGTTTCCCCAATAGGAACAAATTTAACAACAAATGATTATGTTAGTGCATTAAAATCTAAAATGGAAGATATCGAATTATATCCTAATGGAAACATTGTGAATTCTGTTTTAGAAGATTTTTGCGATGACGTTCTTGGTGATATTTACGAAGAAATTTTTGATTTAGAAGAAAATCTAAATATAACTTACGAAGAATTTTCAACTGCAATACTAAAAAACGCAGATATAGAAAGAGTATTAAAAACGTTAGCAGTAAATTATATAGTCTTTTTATCAGATAATCCCATAGAAAATAATGGATATACCGTGGCAATAGACGTAAACAAGTTTTTAGATAAAATGGAAATTAAACTTGGAGAAATTGCTACATATATCGATGCAAATACTAATATTACAATAAATGAACTTTATAATTCCCAACCCGTTAAGGATTTATTAAATCCACTTGTAGAGGGACTAACGGGAAAAGATATTGAAACAGTATTAAAAGCTTTTGTAAGTATAGCCGACAATGACAACTTAAATTTATCTGAAGAAATATTCACCGCAAACAATGAAAATGCTTATGACTACATAGGCAAATATCTTAATAAAAAAATTGATGGTATTACATTAGGAACGTTAAAATTAGAAGACTTTATTGGAAAAATTACAGGAAACAATGATTATGTTTTATCTAATGTAAAAACTCAATTAGAGGAGTCGATTGACGATATAAAACAAAATATTAGTGAAACTCTTCCAAACAATTTAATCTTTAATATAAATTTCGATAAAGATAAAAATTTAATTGATTTTAATACAAAATTCAAAATTAATATACCTGACGAAAACAACAGTTCGCTTTACTATGAGTGGGAATATGAATATAATATTAAAAAATTATTTTCAAAACCTGTATTCTTTAATATTTCTACTAATGACTCTATAAAAGAGGCAACAAATATTTGGCAAGATTACATAAATTTAACCAATTTTTATAAAGAATTTTCATCAATGCCATATTCTGAATATGAAGACTTTATACTAAGCACACTTGATGAAAAGTATGATTGTGGCATAAGTTATTTAGAAGTTTTATTAACCGACACATACTTAAAATCTTTTTGTCAAACAAACCAAAAAACTTTAAGAGTTGGCGTTAATGCAGAATATGAACCTTTTGAATATTATGACAATAATGAATTAAAAGGTTTTGATATAGAGTTTATCAATGAAATTGCAAGGCAATTAGATGTTAACGTTGAATTTATCAATGATGATTTTGAAACTTTGATATCAGGATTAGATAATGGTGAATATGACATAGTAATTTCTGCAATGGTCTTAACTGAAGACAGAAAACAAAATAGACTTGCTTCAAATGCCTATTTTTCATCTGTATATGACGGGGACTATGTTATTTATTCAAATGAATATTTATATAAGCTTATAACAGGCATTAATACAAATATTATTACATTAACTGCAAATGGATTTGTAGATACGTTGATTGCTAAATACAATCTTAACGACCTAATAAAAATTGATATAAATAGCAATAACGAATTGGTTGACGTGATTACAAATCAAGATATATTATATAGCTACTTAAATTATGGTTGGATATATGAAAGTTATGGTTACGACCGTTATGAAGTTGTAGATTTAATTTGCACACAATACATAGAACAAGCTATAATTTCTCAATATGCACTTCAATATTATGAAAACAAATCGCCTAATACTTCTATTGAAAAATGGAATTACGATAGATATTTAACAGAGGAAGAAATAATAGAATACGAATATCTTGCCATTAAAAGCTTTAACGATTCAATAACGTCTTTAGAAGGCGGCGAAATTGATATGGAAAGCACGCTAACTATTGAGCAAAAACGAGAATATATCAATAATGGAATAGACATTGGAAGTGAAAATTCAACAAGAAGAACAGCATATAATGCACTTTTGAATGAATTAGTAGAAATTGGCGAGATGGAAAATATTTCCCAAGATTTTTCAGAATCAAATTATTATAAAAGGATATTAAAAGTCAGCAAAAATTCTGTATTAGTAGGGAAATTAATCAATGAACTTGGAGAAACGGCAGTTGAAACAATAATATCCACGTATAACAACTATACCTATGTAGAATACTTAAGATAAAATTTAAAACAATGTTTTTATAAATTTGATAAATCCACAAGTTAAGGTGTGCGTTTTTACGCACACCTTTCCTATTTCTACAAAAAATTTCAAAAAAAGTGGCATAAAGGTATTGACAAACATTTGTTCGTGCTTTATAATAGATAGTGTATAGGTCTAACTATACGTTGTAGAGTTTGCTACGCAAGTTGGCGTAGTTGTATCGTTGAAAAACGAGCTCTTATGGGTTCGGGATATTATGCCCTTTTGAAGATAACCCATAGTTAATACTGCATAATGAAGCCCTTGAAAGCAGTAGTCGTGTGCTTTTTATAAAAGCGAGAAACACGTAGGGTTTTGTAGTCATACACTTTTTTATAAACTTAATATTCCGGATATTATCCGTGGGAATAAGTAGTTGCGTATAAACGCAGGAAAAGGTTCTCACGGATTTTTTTATCTTAAAACATAGCAAGGAGATAATTATTAGATAACGTAAACTTAACAACTAAATACGGTGCAAGGGTTTTGCAGTATTCTGCCCCCTTCATCATTTTTAGAGCCGTTGACCGAAGAAAAGTCGTCGGCTCTTTCTATACTCTTTTTTGAGATAGACCATCAACTTTTTCAAAAAAGTGTCCTTGTAATAGTGAGGGGTTATTTCACACTTCA
>JAFVWA010000137.1 GCA_017501885.1 Clostridia bacterium
GGTTTTATACAAAAATTCGCATTATTCACTTCTGAGTTGTGCACCGAAAGATTATCAAGTAGACTGCATCGGATTGTTCCCGTTATAGAACTTATAAGGTTTTTGTTTATACAAAAACGAATTAGGTGGTACCGCGCATTTTATGACGCCCTATTTTAGGGCGTTTTATTTTTTATACAGGAGAATTGTTATGCAAGAAAAATTTGATTTGATTTTACAATCTGCAAAATCAGAACTTGAATCAATTTCAAACAGCAAAGATTTGTTTGACCTAAAAACTAAATATTTAGGCAAAAATGGCGAAATAACGGCTTTGCTTCGTGGAATGAAGGATTTGTCACCTCAAGAGCGTTCGTCTTTTGGTAAGCTTGTAAACGACCTAAAAACAGCTGTTGACGCTTTATTTGTTCAAAAGGAACAAGCGTTAAAAGAGAAAGAACTCGAGGAACGATTTTCTAAAGAAGCAATTGATATCACTTTACCAGGGGATAAGCCCAAAATTGGTAGTTTGCATCCCTTAAATATTGTTAAGAACAAAATTCTTAATGCTTTTATGGGAATGGGGTTTGAAGTGTTTGAAGGCCCTGAAATTGAATCAGACTACTATTGCTTCCAAGCGCTTAATATTCCAAAGGATCATCCAGCAAGAGATATGCAGGATACTTTTTACATTACTGATAATCTTTTACTTAGACCACATACTTCACCAGGACAGGTTAGAACAATGGAGAAAAAACAACCTCCTATTAAGATTTTGAGTCCTGGTAGAGTGTATAGAGCCGATGATGATGCTTCGCATTCACCTATGTTCCACCAAATCGAAGGTTTAGTTGTTGATAAAGGTGTTTCCTTGTGTGACTTAAAAGGGCTTTTGGATGAATTTGTTAGAGTTATTTTTGACGAAGATACAAAAACAAGATTCCGCCCATCTTATTTTCCATTTACAGAACCAAGTGTAGAAGTAGACGTTACATGTTGTAAATGTCATGGAAAAGGTTGTAGCCTTTGTAAAGGAACAGGTTGGATAGAAATTTTAGGAGCAGGAATTGTTAATAAAAAAGTTCTTGAAATGAGTGGCATCGATTCAGATGTTTATTCAGGTCTTGCATTTGGTCTTGGTATTGAAAGAATTACCATGATTAAATACGGTATTTCTGACATTAGAACGTTGTTTGAAAATAACGTTAATTTCTTAAAACAATTTAACAGGAGATAAAATAATGAAAGCACCTCTTTCTTGGTTAAAAGAATTCGTAGAAATAGATTGTTCACCCGTAGAGCTTGAAGAAAAATTATTTTCCTGTGGCTTTGAGGTTGAAGAAACTATCTATGTTGGTAAGCAAATAGATAAAATTGTAACTTGTAAAATATTAAGTATTGATAAACATCCAAATGCAGACAAATTATCTGTTACAAAGGTTGATGCAGGTAAATACGGGGAATTGCAAATTGTAACAAGCGCAAAAAACATTTTTGTTGGCGCGATTGTTCCGGTTGCAGTTGACGGCGCGACTCTTGCAAATGGCGATAGGATTTTTAACGGTGAACTTAGAGGAGTTCCTTCACAAGGTATGTTTTGTAGTGGTGAAGAGTTAGGTATTAACGATGACTGGTATCAAGGCGCATCAGTAAACGGCATTTTAATACTTAATGAAGAATACCCTCTTGGTGAAGAAGTCAAAGAATTATTGCAAATAGAGGACGTTATTTTTGACATAAACGTTACCGCAAATCGCTCTGATTGTCAGTCGATTTTAGGTATCGCAAGGGAAGTTGCTGCAGTTTTAGACAAACCTCTAAAAATGCCCGATTTATCTTTTAAGGCTAATGATTCAGTTTCTACTAAAAAAACTGTTTCTGTTGAAGTTAAAGCAACTGATTTGTGTCCAAGGTATATTTCTCATTACGTTAAAGATATCGTTATTGAGGAATCTCCACAATGGTTAAAGAGAAAGTTGTTCTCTATGGGTATTCGCTCAATTAATAACATTGTTGATATAACGAACTACGTTTTAATGGAAATAGGACAACCTATGCACGCTTTTGATTTAAATGACTTAAATGGTAATTCATTGGTTATTAGGCGTGCTGAAAATGGCGAGAAGATTGTAACGCTCGACGAAAAAGAGTTTGAATTATCAAACAATAACCTTGTTATTTGTGACAAAACAAAACCTGTTGCGCTTGCTGGTGTAATGGGCGGATTAAATAGTGAAATCAAAGAAAACACCAAAAACGTTGTTTTTGAATCCGCTACCTTTGCAAGAGATAACGTTCGTAAAACGTCAAGAGCGTTGGGACAAAGAAGTGATTCATCAGCGAGATTTGAAAAGGGTGTTGACCTTTATTCTGTAGAAATTGGGATGAAGAGAGCGCTTAATTTAATTGATAAATTAAACTGTGGCGTTATCGCATGTGATGAATATGATATATGTAATGCTGATTTATCAAATAAAGTAATCAAGACCACGATTAAAAAGGTTAACGACGTTCTTGGAATAGAAGTTCCAAAAAATGTAATAGAAAATATTTTAAGAAGACTTAATTTTGGTGTTGAAATTGATGGGGAAAATCTTTCCGTAACCGTTCCTTTATATAGAGATGACATGGAAAGTTATCCTGACATTGCTGAAGAAATAATAAGAGAATATGGTTATTCGCATATAGCACCTACGTTGCTTAAAACTTCGGACATAACCAACGGTGGACTAAACGATGGGCAAAGAAAAGAAGCCGCATTAAAAGACATGCTCGTAGGCTTTGGCTTTAATGAAATAATTACTTACTCATTTGTTTCAGAGAAAGAATACGATTTGTTTGGCTTAGATAAAACGTCAGATGATTATAAATTTATTAAGTTGCTTAACCCACTTGGTGAAGACGTTGCCGTAATGAGAACTTCTCTTGTTCCATCAATCACAAGGGCTGTTTCGTTTAACCTTAACAGAAAAAATAACGAAGGTAGATTATTTGAGTTAGCTAAAGTATATAATCCAAAATCGCTTCCATTAAACGATTTTGCAAATGAAAATCGTTGGCTTTCATTTGCATTGTTTGGAGAAAATGAAAGTTTCTTTACCACAAAGGGTATTGTTGAACAAATTTTAAATGCATTCTGCTACGGTAGAAAAATTCGTTATGAAAAACCTGAAAATAAATTCTTGCATCCTACAAGGTCTGCAAGTATCGTAGTTGATGGAGTAGTTTTAGGTTGTTTCGGGCAGTTGCATCCTGTTTTGTCTGAAAAAGTTGATATAGATAAACCTGTTTTCGTTGGCGAAATTAACTATGAAAAATTGACTTCATTTTTCAATGATAAAATTGTATTTAAGCCAATTTCAAAATTCCCAACAATGGAGAGAGACATTGCTTTAACCGTTGACAAATCCGTTTCTTGCCAAGAAATCATTGATTGTATACAATTAAACGGTGGTGAGTTCCTGAGAAAAGTTTCGCTCTTTGACGTTTATGAGGGCAACCAAGTTGAAAAAGGCAAGAAGAGTGTAGCATTTAACTTGTTATACGTTTCAGATGAAAGAACTCTTGTTGTTGAAGAGATTGACAACAGCATACAAAATATACTAAAATCATTAAGAGAACAATTAAAAGCAGAATTGAGATAAATAATGATTTCACAAAAAACTATTAAGGCAATTGAATTTGATAAGATAATGCAATCAGTTGCTTCATATGCAGTATTAGAAAGGACGAAAAGTATATTAGAAAACTTTTCGCCCTTAACTTGCTATGAAGAAGTGTGTGAATTGCTTTCTAAAACTGAAGAAGCTTATAAATTGCTCTATAATTATAGCATTGGTGGTATTTATTATTTTGATGACATTTCTGAAGAACTTGATAGGGTAGATAAGCAAGGAACATTAAACAATGCGGAATTATTAAGAGTTGCATCAAATCTTAAATCTGCAAGAATTCTTAAGAGTTCTATTGATAGCGTAAGTGATGAATCAATCATATTGCTAAGAGAAATAAATAATCTTATATATGTTGATCTTGATTTAGAAAAGGAAATTACCGATAAAATAATTTCGGAGGATGCTATTAGTGACAATGCCTCTCCTGAACTCTACCAAATAAGGAAGAATATACGTAATCTTAATGCAAAAATTCGTGAAAGATTAAATTCATACATTCATGGCGGATTAAATAAATATCTTCAAGATGCTGTTGTAACCATTCGTCAAGATAGATACGTAATCCCTGTTAAAAGTGAATATAGAAGTTTTGTAAAAGGTTTTATTCATGATCAATCGGCTTCAGGTTCAACTGTATTTATTGAACCTGAACAGGTTATGGAATTAAATAACGAGTTAAAACGTGCATTATTAAATGAGCAAACGGAAATTATTAGAATTCTTTCTGATTTATCTGATAAAGTTTCTTCAATTTCAAATTATATAAGGTATAATGCTCAAAACATTTGTAAAATAGACGAATGTTTTGCAAAAGCACAGTATTCTTTTTACAATAGATGTTCAAAACCTTTATTAAATAATAAAGGAAAGTTAAATATTATTGCAGGGCGTCATCCCTTAATATCAAAAGATAAAATTGTTCCTGTTAGTGTATCGCTTGGACAAAACTACAATTTTCTTCTTGTTTCAGGCCCAAATACAGGTGGTAAAACCGTAACGCTAAAACTCGTTGGACTTTTGTCACTTATGGCAATGAGTGGTCTGTATGTTCCAGCGGCTGATTCAAGTGAAATTTCTGTATTTAACAACGTATTTTGTGATATAGGTGACGAACAGAGTATTGAACAAAATTTGTCCACTTTTTCATCGCACATAAAAAATATAATTTCAATAATTGATAACGTCGACGAAAAAAGTTTAGTTTTGATAGATGAAATTGGGGCAGGGACAGATCCTGATGAAGGATGTGCTTTAGCTATTGCATTGTTAGAAAAATTCCTTTCATTAAATTGCTTTGGTATCATAACTACTCACTATTCTAAATTAAAGGAATTTGCCATTGAAAGTCAAAAAATTGAAAATGCTTCAATGGAGTTTGATCCTAAGTCATTAAAACCTCTTTATAGACTTAATATAGGTATACCAGGAAGTTCTAATGCGATTGATATTGCAAGAACTTTAGGTTTATCTAATGACGTTTTGGATAGGGCAACCGCATCTCTTTCTGAAAACAAAATTAATTTTGAAAATATTATCAAAAAAGCAGAAGAGAGTAGGCGTATATCAGAAAAGTTAAATGATGAACTTGATAGAATTAAGCAAGAGCAAGAGAAAGAACTCACAAAAATATCTGAAGAAAGAGAAAAAATCACTAAAGAAAGAGAACGTATTTATTTTAATGCCAAGCAAGAAACAAAAAGAATAGTAAGTGACAAACTCTCTGAGGCTGAAGAAATAGTAGAGAATCTTAAATATATTTTAAAGCAATCAAACCTTTCTCAAAAGGATGTTTTTAGAGCAAGCGAATTAAGAAATAGGTTAAAGAATTCAAAATATCTTTCAAAAGAAGATGATTTAACACCTTTGCAACTAATTATGCCTGACATAAAGGATATAAAGATTGGTTGTAAAGTATTTATAAAATCACTAAATTCTTATGGAGTTATAACAAGTCTAAATTTAAAAAAGAAAGAAGTTGAAATAACGATTGGTTCAATTAAATCAATGGTGAAAATTTCAGACATCTTTAACGTTGAAATTATAAAAGAAGATAAAAGCAAGGTTAAAGTTTCAAAAGCCTCTTTTAATCCTGAATTATCAAGAGAAATTAACGTAATCGGTAAGGACTCAATAGAAGCTCTTGACGAAGTTAAACTATTAATAGATAAAGCCGTGGTAAATGGCTTTGAAGAAATTAAAGTTATTCATGGTGTTGGCGAAGGGATTTTACTTAAAACTATTCGATCTTATTTAAAAACCGATAAAAATGTAAAAGATTTTCGCCGTGGAAATTATGGTGAAGGTGAAAACGGAGTTACGATTATTAAATTGAAATAATAGAGAAAAGTATGCAAGAACTTTTGTATGAAGAAACGGTGCAATGCACTAACATCAAATCAGAAAAAATTAAATATAACTTATTATTATTGCTAGGAGTTCTATCATTTTTCTTAGCCGTTGTTTGGGTTTTTGTTATTATTTATTTTATGAATATAAACGGAAACTGGCTTCTCAATCTCATTTTTCATTTAATTCCGCTTGCTATTTTTATTGCAACAGGTATTTTTCTCTTTAAGTTAAAGAATAAATTTTGTGTTGATTATGATTATATTTTCGTTTCGGGCTCAATTAGGATTTCAAAAGTAATAAACAACTCTATTAGGCAAACAATTTATAGATTTAATTGCTCTCAACTTGAGAAAATTGGTCCTGTTAATAGTGATTTATTTAACCAATTTATATCTCAGCCTGGTGCAAGATTAAAATATCTAACGTCTAACAATACGCCTGCAGAGAACAAATCATTTTATTATTTCAAACTTAATTATAATAGTGTAAATACGATATTAGTTTTGGAATGTTCCAAAGTGTTTATGGTAAACGTTTTAAAATTTTCAAAAATGTCTATAAGGGATACTGATTTAAAATGATATATTTAGATAATGCAGCAACAACTTGCCCGTCAAAAAACGCACTTTCATTTGCTGATAAATACAATTATGAAAAGTTTTTTAATCCTTCAGCGCTTTATCTTGGCGGAATAGAAGCAGCAAAAGACATAAATGTTACCAGAGATGTTATTTTAAATTCGCTGGGTGTTTTTTCTAAGGACTATGAAGTAGTATTCACGTCTTGTGGTTCCGAGAGTGACAATACTGCTGTTTTTTGTGCGAAAAAAAGGGGTGTTTTTCTTACCGATAAAGGGGAACATTCAGCCATTTATAAAAGTTATTTAGAGCTTAAACAACGTGGCTTATCGACTGTTTTTATAGACTTAAATAAAGATGGCTCTGTAAATCAAGAAAAACTTTTTGACTATATTAAAAATAATAAAGTGGATTTTGTTTCAATTGTTCACGTTAACAATGAGACGGGGGCAGTAAATGACATAAATTTTATTGCTCAAAAAATAAAAGAAATTGACCGTTCGATAGTTTTTCATTCCGATGGTGTTCAGGCGTATGGTAAAATTCCTTTTGTTCTTTCACCTTACGTCGATATGTATTCAGTAAGTGCTCATAAAATTAATGGATTAAAAGGGACGGGGGCATTAATTAAGAAAAAATCGCTAAAAATTTCACCTTTAATATATGGTGGTGGTCAAGAAAATGGTTTACGTAGTGGAACCGAAAACGTTTTTGGAATAAAAGTTTTTGAATATGTTATTAAAGAGCATTTTGAAAATATTAAAGCAAATTATTCAAAAGTAAGCGAAATGAATAATTATGTTAGGGAAAATGTTGACAAAGAGATTTTCCATGTGATTTCATCCGAGAATGCATCTCCCTACGTTTTATCAATTTCAGCTAAAAACTTACGTGGCGAAGTTATCATGCATTCTTTAGAAGAATACGGAATCATTGTTGGTAATGGCTCGGCATGTTCTTCAAAAAACAGGTTTAGTAGAGTAATTGAAGCGTGCGGTTATAAAAAAGAGATATTAGATGGTGTTATTCGGTTAAGTTTTTCTCACGATACTGAGTTAAACGACGTTATGTTTGCAACACAATGCTTAAACGTAGTAGCAAAAAAATTAAAAGGAATAATGGGCTAATGAAAAAAGCAATAATAATTAGATATTGTGAAATACACTTAAAAGGTAAAAATAGAGGCTTTTTTGAAAAATTATTAAGAGAAAATATTAAAAAATCCCTAAAAGGATTAGATTTTACTTTTACTGCAATGCACAGTAGATATCTTGTGGAAGATTTTAATGATTGTGATTTGCAAATAATAAAAGAAAAACTTTCCAAAATTGCAGGAATTCACACATATAGTGAAGCTTTAGTTGTAAATAACGATTTAAATGAAATAACAAATGCTGTATTGAGTCTTTGCGATAATAAATCTGGAACATTCAAGGTAGAGACAAATCGCGCAGATAAAACATTTTCTCCAAATTCAATGGAAACGTCCATGCTTTTAGGTGGTAGACTTTTAGAAGTCTATCCATCAAAACTAAAAGTTGACGTAAAAAAACCGTCTTTTACAGTATACGTTGATATACGTGAAGACGGTAAATCCTTTATATATACTGACGTTATTCATACGTTAAGTGGAATGCCTGTTGGTTCTGCAGGGAAAGGATTACTATTAATTTCAGGTGGAATTGATAGCCCTGTTGCTGGTTATATGACTTGTAAAAGGGGTATGAAGATTGATTGCTTACATTTTCATAGTTACCCATACACAGGCCAAGCTGCAAAAGAAAAGGTAGTTGAATTAACAAGACGTGTAGGGGAATATAATGGAGGTATCAACTTGTATGTAGTTTCTTTTACAAAAATACAAGAAGAAATCCATAAAAAATGTCCCGAAGAATATATGATTACAATGATGCGTAGATTTATGATACGCATAGCTGAAAGACTTGCCCTAAAATTAGAAGATCAAGCAATTATAACTGGGGAAAGCCTTGGGCAAGTAGCAAGTCAAACGATTGAGAGTATAACGTCATCCAACTCTGTAGTTACAATGCCTGTTTTGAGACCACTCATAATGTTTGATAAAAATGATATAATTGATATATCAAGAAAAATTGATACGTATGAAACTTCAATTTTACCGTATGAAGATTGTTGCACGGTATTTTTGCCTGAATTTCCAGCAATAAAGCCAAACCTTGAAAAAGTTATTAAAGCTGAATCGGTTTTAGATATTGAAGGACTCATCGAAGAAGCAATGTCAAATATTGAGGTAATTAAGCTTTAATTATTCATTATCCCACCACTCATCGCCAATGCTTGTCGTTGGCGTTTTTATTTTTTTTAATACAAGTTCTTTACCGTAATAAATATTATCGTCTTTAGTAAAGTAGGGTAAAATTGACAAGTTGTAAACGTGGTTGCTTTTTATATTCTTTAATATAACTGTGTCTTTATTTTTACAACTTATCGAATCATATAGCTTATATTTATTGTTTTCTTCTGTGTTATAAATGATATAATTAACATAATCTGTCACACATAAACGTAGTCTAATTTCACTTGAATTAACAGAGATATTGACGTTTTTTATTGTAGGCGAAGAAAATCTTGTTGATGTTTTTTTAGGGACCCTTTTATAAGTAAATAACTCACAAATTGAATTACTGTCATCAGCCAAAATATCTGATCTAAATACTTTACCTTCCTCTTCATAACTTATTTTATCTATTAAAACTTTTTGTGCTTTATTAATCTCAAAGTCTTGTGGAAAACTTTTTTTATAATACAAGTTGTTCCAAACGATATTGGAAATTTGGCATGGAAGACCACCGCCTGTTATTGTATTTTCCATGTATTTATTTTGTTTTGCACCAAGCCAAACACCTAAGATATACTCTTTATTAAACGATATTGTATAAGCGTCTGTATTTCCTTTTTCATTTCCAACAGTTCCTGTTTTCGCATATAAACTTCTATCGGGGGAGTAAAGTTTTTTTGCAGTTCCGTTCTCAACGGTGTTTTTAAGCATTTCTCTTACTATTTCAGTTGTTTCGTCTGCGAAAACTCGATTTTTTTTAGTTTTTTGATTATATAACGTTCTACCATTTTTATCCTTTATTAGTTCAATTGTATAAGGAGAAAAATAGTATCCGTCATTCATAAAGATGTTATAACTTGCAATTAAATTAGATAATTTTACCCCATAGCGTGTAGCGCCTAAAGCAAGAGATAAATTTGCATCATTTTCATTAAATCCGAGATCGGTTTTTTTGAGATATTCTATTGATTTTTTGCAACCTACCATATTTAGAAGTTTAACTGCGCAAACGTTTGAACTCTTTGCAAGTGATTGTTTAACAGAAATATTGCCGTAATAAATATCAGCGTAGTTATTTGGACAGTATCCATTAATAACCGTTTTTTCATCATTAATTTTTGAACATGAATCAACAGTTCCTAATTCAATTGCAGGTAAATATACGGCTAATGGTTTCAATGTTGAGCCAGGTTGTCTATTTATCTCTCCGCAATTAGAAATATAGGCTTTAATTTGTCCTAAATTATTTTGTATGCAAATAGTTTGATTAGTGTCTGTGCTTAAATTATTAAATATATTTTCAATAGTTTTTTGTTGAGTTTTGTTTAGCGTGGTGTGAAC
>JAFVWA010000138.1 GCA_017501885.1 Clostridia bacterium
AATATCTATCGGTTGACTATAAGCCTTTTTAACCGATATTCTTTTATCGTTAATGCTTTTGACTACCTTTTTAATGTCGGCGCATCTTTTCTTCGCCTTATCAAAATCGTCGTCAGAAGTTAAGATTAAGTTCTTATCAGCTTCAGTTTGTGCTTTCGCCCATACTGCCAACTGCTCAACGTTACTAATAATTTGCGGAAGATTATTGATAAAATCTTCTTGTACTGTAAATTCAATGCTTGACGGAACTACCGCCACCGAATTTAACTGTTCTATTGCTTGTTCAAAGTTTTCCATTTTTAATTTCTCCTATTTTGATATATTGTATTTATATTTATCTCTAAATTTCGCAAGTGGACCTATTCTTAAATCCAACTTTTCTTTTCTACTTGAAAGTTCCGCCCAAGTATTTTCCACTAATTTTAAGTCTTTTTCGCTAGTCGCCAATTTATATCCAGCATTAGTTCCGCTAGTTGAAATAACGGGAAATCTATGAGAAATTTCTTCAATTAGCATACGAATTTGTCTTTCCCCAAGTCCAAATATTTTCATTAGTTCAGTTTTACTATAGAATCTAACTTTCAAAAGCGAATACATACAATTTAATTTTTTTCGCATTTCTAATGTAAATTCAGGTTTTTCACACTTATTCATAATTCTTCCCCTTACTAAAGTTTCAAAGTTAATGGCGGTTTTTTATCAGTTTCGACATAACGCCAAAACTTTTCACCCTTTGAAACAATAAAATCAATTTCTGATTGCCGTCCTTCACGGCTTATCGTATATTCCTTTATCTCTGCATTATTATCAGGAAAACGTAGTTCAACATTTAATACTACAAAGTCAAGACCTGCCGTATAAAGTTGATAAATTGCTTGACAGTAGTATTTCATAGGAATTTGACCTTTCCATTCTTCTAATGCTTGTTTACTATCAATATACCGTGACTTACATTCATATCCGCCGATTTTACCGTCCGACAGCCTTGTAATCAGTCCGTCAAGTGTAGAAGTCAAATAATGTCTTTCTTCGTTGTGATATACTCTATAAGGGAAATAATCTACCTTATATTCGCTCTTATGTTTCAACTTAAAAAGTTCTCTTAAATACTGTTCGGCTTCTTGACCGTAATCAACCCTATCATTGCCTTCGTATTCCTTGTGTTGGCAACGCAACGTTTTTTCTTTCCAAAGTTGTTCTTCGGTCATAAAATTACTATAACCACAAACGATTGCTATTTCAGAAGCGCCAAGACTTTTATATCGGTTAGCAAGCCAAGTTTTTCTATCCGGATAATCTATGAACTTAATCGCCATAATACTCCTTAAATGCTTGCTCTAAAACGTAATCTATATTTTGGTTGTTTATAACAATTCCGTGTTTACGTATGTAGGTCCATAAAACTTTTTTTACTTCTATACAATCCATCGTCATTTTCTCCTTATCGGTTTATTAAGTTGTTTCCACATTTGCTTTAGTTTACGACCAAATTCATTTTTAAAAAAACGAATGTGTTTTTTCCCTTTAGTGATATAAAAAATC
>JAFVWA010000139.1 GCA_017501885.1 Clostridia bacterium
CTGAATCACGAGTTCGATTCTCGTTGGGGCTACCAAAGAAAAAGACACCCTTTTTGGGTGTTTTTTTCTATGTCCCAGCAGAATTGAACTCGTCGTTCGTCCGTCTATGACGGTTCCTACATGATGGACAAGGACATCGTAGCGAAAGCGGAGATGCTTCTCGTTGGGGCTACCAAAGAAAAAGACACCCTTTTTGGGTGTTTTTTTCTATGTCCCAGCAGAATTGAACTCGTCGTTCGTCCGTCTATGACGATTTTAACACAATATACAACAAAAAACAGACCGTTAAGGTCTGTTTTTCTTTAAAAGTAAACCTGCGTAAAGCCGACGGAAAAGAAAATAATAACCCGTTTTGTTAACAGGCGAATGCTCGGCTTACTGGTTCTGCATCTCTTTTGAAAAAGCGACCGCGCATAACAACGGTCAAAGAGCACCGCTCCGCAATAAATACCCAGCTTTCTTTAATATGATTTGTGGATTTTTTTTGCATTTCCAATCGCACAACGAAGGCTTAATAATATTTTATCACAATAAATACAATATATGCAACTTATATTTGACTTTTATCAAATGTTGTAATAAAATTTTTTAGGTTAGGGAAAGGATAAAAGTTTTACAGATGAAAAAGCTCGTAAATTTAAGGTTGGCGTTATTTGTAGCGTTAAGCCTTGCGATAGGAATAATTTGCTGTTACAACAAGATTATAGGAAATCACTCTACGTCAAAGTGGTTGACCTATGGTTTCTTTTCCCTTGTTATTCTTTACGTAGTTATCGGAAATTGGAAAACAAAAATATTAAAGCGTCTTTGCATATCGTTAAGTGTTCTCGTCTTCTTTATGCTGGGCGCATTTTCTTTTAATAGTCAAGTAAACTCGTTTGAAAACTCCAATCTAAACAATCACTATTTTAATGTGTCTGGTAGAATTGACGGCATTGACCAAACGGAATACGGTGTTTATCTAAAGTTGGGAATGGTTAAACTTGAAGGCTTTATAAGTGGCGAGCAAGACTATTCGATAGGCGTATACGCAAACGGCGAAAAACATGCGTTTGAATTAGGTCAAGAGATTGAATTTTACGCATTACTGCGCGATAGGTCGCTAATCTACGAAGACAAATTAGCCGTTTATGATATATCCCAAAAGGTAAAATGGGTAGCAACCGTCAGCCAAGAAGAAATAACCATTCTTGCAAACAAACCAACCATTTTCCAAAAGGTCAACTTGTTTATAAAGAAAACTCTTTTTAGCGGAATGGATAGTAACCAAGCATCGGTTGCCTATGCGCTTTTGACGGGGCAAGACGAGAATATCCCCGAAGATACTTTGTCGCAATTTCGCTACGCTGGCGTAGCGCATATATTTGCCGTTTCGGGACTTCACATAGGCTTTTTAGCAACCGTTTTAACATTTTTATTCAAGAAGTTAAGAGTAAACAGATGGGTATCGTTAATTCTTACCTTTTGCGGTTTGTTGTTCTATTCGGGTGTTTGCGGATTTTCGTCATCTTCAATAAGAGCAACGGTAATGTGTGCCGTTTTACTTTTTGCATCTAACGTTGGCTATCGATACGACGGCTTAACGTCCATAAGCATTTCGGCAATAATAATTTTATTGATATCTCCCATAGAACTTTTCTGCGCTGGGTTTGAACTATCCTTTGCGGTAGTTTTAGGCATGCTCGTTTTGTCCCCACCACTCAATAAACTGTTCAAGTTTATTCCTACAAAACTACGCAACTCTTTAAGTGCTGTTATTTCTGCACAAGTAGTAAGTATACCTATATGTATAATGATTTTTGGATATACATCTTTGATATCTGTCGTTTGCAATTTGGTGTTTATTCCCTTGGTTGGAATAATATATATTTTAACGTTCGCGCTAACTATAATAGGCGGACTTTTCGGTATTCCCGCGGTCGCACTTTTCGTGTGTAACTACGTGTTTAAAGGCGTTTTATTCTTTATGGAAATTTTCGATTATTCCATATTTACACTTGCAGGCATATCGTTAGGCGTTTACACAGTTTTTTACTATTTGGCATTGCTTACTATAAGTGGCTTTTTCAACCTAAATAAAGCCGTTAAAATAATCGTGAGTTTGCTTCTATGCGTTGCCTTTGTTTTATGCGCCGTGTTCGATAACAAAAAGATAAATAATCAAACAAACGTCTACGTTATAGGAAACCCCAACGTGTGCTTTACGGTGATAGACAGCAAAGAAGAAACAGTATTGATAGTAAACGCTATGCAAACGTTTAGTTCGACGTCGAGATTAAAACGTCTCTGCGAAAGGCAAAATATACAAAGGTTTGATGCGGTAATCGTGGGCGATTCTTATGCCATGACAGACCTTCATACCATAGCAGGAAGAGTAAGGGATGTAGCGCCCTTTGACGGCTTTTATTATTATGGGTTGACGGATGTTCCATCAGAAAGGGCAATCCGCTTATCGTTTGGACAAAATTTTGATATGGCAAACTACCTTGAAAACCAAAAAATAACGTTAAAAAATATTCAATGCGAGTTCTATAACGGCGGTTATGTTACCTACTTTAAAATAGGCGATTTTAGTGGACTTGCTTTTTCGCGGTTTAACCAAAATCCCAACTATTTAGGTGTAGAGATAAGTTCTCCAAACGTAGTTGTAGCCTACGACTATCAAGAACGGATATTTAGTGAATACGACGGAAAATGCAATATAAGTTTTTGCGGTTATCTTGGCGATAAAAACGCATACGAAAGCGGGACTTTAAAAATCAGAGTGGCATAAAACCAAAAATGGGGTAGGTTACAAGTAAGGTATATATAAATAAAATATAATTAAAATTTTATAAAAAGAGAAATTCCCGTTGCAAAATAAAAAAAAAGGTGTTAGAATGTATAAGAGGAAATTTGGTTTTGAATTATACTGAGTTTAAAAACGGGTTGGAAAACGGGCAACGTTTTCCCATATATTTGTTTGAGGGGGAAGACGCTTTTTTTAGAGAGCGCGGTCTTCGTCTTTTAAAGGACAAATGCGTATTAGAGCCCGAACTCAACTACGCCGTGTTTGAAGGCGACAAATTTTCCGAAAAAGACTTTTTATCATCGCTTTTTGCCTTTCCTATTATGAGTGAAAAGCGAATGACCGTTTTAAGAGAATACTATCCAAAGGCAAGCGGACTATCAGCAGGGATAAAAGACTATTTTAAGTCGCCCGTAAGCGAAAGCATTTTGGTAATACTAAACGAAAAGCCGAGCGAACAACTAAAAAAATTCGACACCGTTTGCGTGGTAGACTGCAAAAAGGCAGATTTAACGTTAATTAGTCGCTACGTTAAAGGCAAGTGCGCAAATTCGGGTGTTGCCATTGACTTAGAAACTGCAAGACTTGTCGGTGAATACTGTTTAAGCGATATGACAAGGATAGAGAGCGAGACGGAAAAACTCATATCTTACGCCTTTTCAAAAAAGGTAATCACGATAGAAGACGTAGAACTTTTGGTTACCAAAGACACCGAGTATAAGATATTTGAAATGACCGACTATATCGGTAAAAAGGACTTTGATAAAGCGATAACGATAATACACGAGATGCTTGGAAAAGGCGAAACGCTTCCGAGAATACTTGTATCGGTTTATAACTATTTTAGAAAACTTTTGCACGTTGCAATAAGTCAAAATACAGACGTAGAACTTGCAAAAATGCTTGGCACCAAAGATTTTGTCGTTAGAAAGACAAGGCAACAAGCCAAGGCGTTTAAGAAAAAATCACTTAAAATGGCGGTAGACATGCTTGCTGACACCGATTACCTCATTAAGACGGGAACGGTTGATGCGACGGATAGAATTTGGTATACGTTGTTTACCGTAATCACGGCGTAAAGGGGAAGATTATGAATTTAATTAGAGATATTAAAGCGTTCATAAATAGGCTTACCGTTGAGACGGATACGCTTGTAGCGTTAATCGTTGCTGTGTTGGCGTTTACCGTGCTTTACTTTTTCGTTATAAGATTTTTGATTAGAAACGAAGGTAAAGACGTCGTGTTTGTATTCGTTGCCATAATGATAATATCGGCGGCGGTAATTGCAATAGTGGAAGCCATTGCAAACGAAATTTTCCTTATGGTTCCAGCCATTTGTATCGTGGTTATCATGTGCTTGTATTCGGTAGAAATCAAGCGTTTGATATGGGCAAAGAGAAAGGTCAAACTTTTTGACGTTAGGAAAAACGAAGGGCTTCACGTAGACGAAGAAAAAACCCAACGTTGTATAAACGAAATTATAAAGGCCCTTCAAAACATGGCTAAAAACGACGTGGGTGCAATAATCGTTTTATCGACGGGCAACGTTCCGTCCCAGATTATCGACAGCGGTGTAAAACTTGAAAGTGATATTTCAAGCGAACTCATAGAAAGCGTGTTTTTCCCAAAAACTCCGTTGCATGACGGCGCAATGATAATAAACGGCACTAAAATCGTAGCGGCAGGTTGTTTCTTGCCACTATCTCAAAATGCAGACAATATTCCAAAAGACTTGGGAACTCGTCACCGCGCAGGTATAGGCGTTACCGAAACGATAGACGTTATGAGTATAATCGTTTCAGAAGAAACGGGTATTATTTCTGTTGCAAGAGCAGGTAAAATAACCAGATACGCAGACGTAGAAATTCTTAAAAACACTCTTGGCAAGTATTATTGGCAAGAAGTAGAAAGCGCAAGGAGATAAGATATGGATAATTTTGAATTTAACAATCGTCCTGAAAATAACGAAAAAGGCTCCAAAGCGTTTTGGAAAGGTTTTGGCGTGTTTGCGCTCTCATTATTTCTTGCAGTTTTAACAGTCGTTATAATCAATCTATAAGGTCAAAATAAAAGGATTTACACAAGATGAAAAAGACAGGACTTCATAGCGCCAATATACTTTTACCTAAGGGTGTAGACATGAATGCGTGGGCAGTCGTTGCTTGCGACCAGTTCACGGGCGAGCCAGAGTATTGGCAAACTTTAGAAAAACAGGTTAGCGGAAAGCCCACAACCCTTGATATGATTCTTCCCGAAGTATATCTAAACGATAATCCCGATAAGAGAATTGAAAAGGTTAACCAAAACATCTGCAAGTATTTAGATAGCGGGGTTTTTGAAGAACTTTCAAACGGCTTTATACTAACCATTCGTCAAACTCCATACGTTCAAAGAAGAATAGGACTTATGGGTGCAATCGATTTAGAAGAATACGAATATTCAAAAAAGAGCGACGCGCTTATTCGTTCAACCGAAGGCACGGTAGAAGAGCGCATTCCCCCAAGATTAAAAATCAGAAAGGACGCGGCTGTGGAATTCCCACACGTCATGGTGCTTTTTGACGATGAAAATAGAGAGATAACCGAACCGTTATATCAGAATAGGGATAAATACAAAAAAGTTTACGATTTTGACCTTAATATGGACGGCGGACACGTAGAAGGCTATTTTATAGATGACGTAAGCGAAGTGTTAGGAAAGTTCGAAAAACTTTTGGATAAAGAAAGACTGATAAAAAAATACGGTAAGCAAGACAACTTTGCGTTTGCCGTAGGCGACGGAAACCATTCTTTGGCAACGGCAAAAGCGCATTGGAACGTTGTTAAACAGTCTTTAAGCGAAAGCGAAAAGCAAACTCACCCCGCAAGATACGCATTGGTAGAACTCGTTAATATTTATGATGAAGGCATATATTTTGAGCCTATCTTCCGTTTTGTAACGGGCGTGGATAAGCAAGCGTTCATAAACGGGTTAAAGGATATTGACTGTGGAAATATTCGCGTGTTTGACGGCAAGACTTTTACCGAGCAAAAGGGCGCGTGTGCTTTGGCTGACGGTATAAAGGCAACCGATAAGTATATTGCAGACTATATCGCTTTGCACGGTGGCGAAGTGGACTATATCCACGGCGAAAGCAATTTAGAAAAACTCGTTAAAGCAACGGAAAACGCAGTTGGTATTTATTTTGAAAAGCTCGACAAAGCCGAACTTTTCAGATACGTTTCCGAAAAGGGCGCTTTCCCAAGAAAGACTTTCTCTATGGGCGAAGGCATAGAAAAGCGTTATTATTTAGAAGGAAGAAAAATTAAGTAAGGATAAATCATGATAAAAGTTTGTAAATTTGGCGGAACGTCAATGGCAGATGCAAAAGCGTTTGCGCAAGTAAAAAGCATAATCAATTCAGAAGCAAGCAGAAGATACATAGTAGTTTCTGCACCAGGAAAGAGAAATAAGCAAGACATCAAAATTACCGATACTTTATACGCTACGTTTGAAGAACTTAAAGCAACGGGAAAAATCGATAAAAACTTCTCTCTCATCAGAGAAAGATTTACCGACCTTGTTAAGGATTTGGGCTTAGATATGGATATTGAAAAAATCTTAGACCAAACGGAAGTTCAAATTATCGAAAACAAGAGTGCTGATTTTACCGCTTCAAGGGGTGAATATCTAAGCGCAATGGTAATGGCAAAATATTTGGGTTTTGAATTTGTTGACGCAGCAGATTTAGTTCGCTTTGACAGTCGTGGCAATTTAAGTCTTGACTATACCGACGATAAAGTTCGTCAAAAATTAGACGGTGTTGAAAAGGCTGTTATTCCAGGTTTTTACGGCAAAGACTACGAAGGCAATATCAAAACGTTTAGCCGTGGCGGAAGCGACATTACAGGCTCTATCATAGCGCGTGGCGTTCAAGCTGACTTATACGAAAACTGGACGGACGTAAGCGGATTTTTAGTTTGCGATCCAAGAATAGTTCCAGAAGCAAAAGTTATCAAGCAAGTTACCTATAAAGAACTTAGAGAACTTGCATACATGGGCGCAAGCGTTCTTCATCCGGAAGCAATTTTCCCTGTAATGAAGAATAAAATTATGATAAACATCAAAAATACCTTTAAACCATCAGAGCCTGGCACGATGATTGTTCCTAACGAAAAGTATGAACTTTGTAGCGACAGCGTTGTTACGGGTATTGCAGGCAAAAAAGACTTCACAGTTATCTTTATTGAAAAGTCAATGATGAATGCAGAAGTTGGTTTTATACGTAAGGTATTGTCCGTATTAGAACACTACGGCTTATGTGTAGAACACTTGCCATCAGGGGTAGATACTCTCTCAGTAGTAGTTGCTTCTGATCAATTAAAGGACGGTATTTTATCTGACGTAGTAAACGAGATTAGAGAAAACGTTAGTCCCGACTACGTTCACGTTATAGAAAACATTTCACTTATCGCAACGGTTGGACATGGTATGAATAGACGTGTAGGAACTGCTGCAAAACTTTTCGCCGCGCTTGCAAAAGAAAATATCAACTTGAGAATGATAGACCAAGGTTCGAGTGAGTTAAACATCATAATCGGTGTAGAAAACTCAGACTACGAAAAGTGTATAAGCGCTATATACAAAGCTTTTAACTAAACTTAGGTTTAGCAAAAAATAAACAAATTTTATTCAATATAATCGGAGGCATGATTATGGATTACGCAAAAGAATCACTCAAAAGACATGCAGAGTGGAAAGGTAAAATCGGAGTAGTTGCAAAAGTTCCAGTAGCAAATAAAGAAGATCTTTCTCTCGCATACACCCCAGGCGTTGCTCAACCCTGTTTAGAAATTCAAAAAGACTACAACAAATCTTTTGAACTTACTGGTCGTGGCAATATGGTAGCAGTTGTAACCGACGGCACGGCAGTTTTAGGACTTGGCGATATCGGTCCTGAAGCAGGTATGCCCGTTATGGAAGGCAAGGCAGTATTATTCAAAGCGTTTGGCGACGTAGATGCAGTTCCTCTTTGTGTTCGTAGCAAGAGTGTAGACGAAATCGTTCAAACTGTAAAACTTTTAGCAGGAAGCTTCGGTGGTGTAAACTTAGAAGACATTTCCGCTCCAAGATGTTTTGAAATTGAAAAGAGATTAAAGGAAGATCCCGAAGTTGATATTCCGATTTTCCACGACGACCAACACGGCACGGCAGTTGTTTGCGTAGCTGCATGTATCAACGCACTTAAACTCGTTGGTAAGAAATGGGATGAAGTAAGCATAGTATTTAGCGGTGCAGGCGCAGCAGGTGTTGCGATTGCAAAACTCATGATTTCAATGGGCGCTAAAGACGTTGTAATGTGCGATAGAAACGGTATCATTTATAAAGGTAGAAAAGAAGGCATGAATGCTTCTAAGGAAGAAATTGCAGAATTTAGCAACAAGCTCGGCAAGAAGGGTTCGTTAGCAGAAGCATTAAAGGGCGCAGACATTTTCGTTGGCGTATCTTCTCCAGGACTTTTAACTGAAGAAATGGTAGCATCAATGGCAAAGGGCGCAATCGTTATGCCTATGGCAAACCCAACCCCAGAAATCATGCCAGACCTTGCTATAAAAGCAGGCGCAGCAGTTGTTGGAACGGGTAGAAGCGACTTCCCAAATCAAATTAACAACGTTCTTGCATTCCCTGGAATTTTCCGTGGTGCATTAGATTGCAGAGCGCTTGACATCAACGAAGAAATGAAGATTGCAGCAGCAACCGCAATTGCAAGTCTTGTTTCTGACGAAGAATTAAGTTCTGAATACGTTATTCCTGCACCATTTGATAAGAGAGTTGCTCCAACCGTTGCAAGAGCAGTTAAAGAAGCAGCAATCAAAACTGGTGTAAATAGAATATAATATTGAAAGAATCATTTTTTCAAAAGGTCTATCAAGTAGTTCAAAGCATTCCCTACGGGAAGGTTATGAGCTACGGACAGATAGCAGAGATTTTAGGCAATAAAAGAATGAGTAGGCAAGTGGGGTGGGCGTTACACGTCAACCCCTCTCCTGATACTATTCCATGTTATAGAGTAGTGAATCGTTTTGGTGGATTAAGTAGCGCATTTGCGTTTGGCGGTGAAGACGTTCAGCGTCAACTTTTAGAAAAAGAAGGTGTAACCTTTGACCAAAACGGCAACGTAAACTCTCGCCATTTTATTTAAATACCACATAGAAAAAAGCCGACTTTAGTCGGCAATTACTCGCGTAAATTGTCGAAGAAATTTACGCGAAAGAGGAGTGGTTTGTCGGTAGAATAACGAGTATATTTTAATATGCTCGTTAAGGCAAGGCAACACCACGACGATACGGGGTGTAGCGCAGTTGGTAGCGCGCGACGTTCGGGACGTTGAGGTCGCAAGTTCGAATCTTGTCACTCCGACCAAACAAAGGGGATAGCCGTTTGGCTATCCCCTTTGTTTGGTTTAAGATATGAGTTGCAACTTGTGGTCTCGCAAGTTCCGAAAGTAATAAGAATAGGGCTCCCAAAAATTGTCGAAGAAATTTTTGGGAAGAGGAAAAGCCGACGAAAAAATCAATTATCTTGCTTGCAAGATAATGATAAAAAGTCGTGCTTTGACGAGTTGAGGTCGCAAGTTTGCTCCCTTAGCAGGGGACGGCAACCCTTTTGTCGCAGGCGACATTTCCCCTAACAGGGGAATCCCTTGTCACTCCGACCAAAAAAAAGAGACAGCAATCGCTGTCCCTTTTAGGTTACTCTTTTTTTGGAGTGTAACCAAATTTCTTCTTGTATAACCTTATAAAGAAAGATAGGTTAGAAAAACCTGAATCTTCGGCAACTTCTGAAACGTTAAATTCACCACTTTGCAACTTTATCTTTGCGTTTTCTAATCGAATGTCGTTTCTGTATTCTATAGGCGAAAGCCCCGTGTGCTCGTGAAAAAGTCTTCTAAACCCAACTTCACTCATGTCGCAAAGTTCTGCGTAGTAGGATACCTTTTCGTTTTTATTATAGTTTTCAGAAATTTCAGAAAGAGCCGCTTGTAATCTTTTATATTTAGTGGGGATTTTAGAAAAACTTTGGTCGATTTTCCAAAGCAGTTCATAAAGTTTAGAACGATAATAAAAAGGGTGTCCGAAAACGTGGTTTTTGATGGGTATAAAAAAGGAGTTTATAAGTTCGCTCGTCTCAGGTAAGTTAAGGGTGGTCGGTATAGATAAATAGGCTGGCAAGTTTCCACTTTTAATATCAAACTGAACTATTTTTGTTTCGGTGTTGTCTTCTAAGTATGTAGAGTAATACACAACGTCCTTAGGCACGAAAATAATTTCGCCCGCCCCCACCGTAATGTCGCTAATCTCAGTATTTATAAAAGTGTAAGAAATTTTGCCACTAACCGTGTAAATAAAACCGTTTTTAACTCTACCGTTTCTGTAAAAATGACGGTAGTCTTTAGAACGAATAACGTTCAAAATCTCAACGTTTTGAATACTAAACTGTGGTTCTTGTAATTTATATTCGTTTCTCATAAATATTTCCTTTGAAAAAAGTTTATCATAGCAAGGCAACTATGTCAATACCAAAAGTGAGCGAATAGTGTTAAAAATTATCGTGTAAACCCGTTGAAAAGCACAGTTCTTTGTGATATACTTAAAGTAGTTATAAAATAACGCGGATTATTCGAATAGAAAAAGTGTTATTTTTAATCAGGATAGAGAAGGTGAGATTTTGGATAAAAACTTTTTACTAAAAACAAAAACGGCAAGAAAACTTTATAACCAATTTGCAAAAGACTTGCCTATTATCGACTTTCACAATCATTTAAGCGTAAGCGATTATCAAAGCGATAGAAAGTTTAGTGATATTACAGACGTTTGGATTAAAAGCGATCCGTATAAGCACCGTCTAATGCGAATTTGCGGAATAGACGAGCATTATATAACGGGCGACGCAACGGCTTATGAAAAATTCCAAAAGTATTGTGAGATTTTTCCAATGCTTGCAGGTAACCCCGTATACGACTGGTCAAGAATGGAACTTTCCTTTATCTTTGGAATAACCGACGAGATAAACGTTAAAAAGGCAAAAACCATTTTTGATAAAGCAAACGCGCTTTTGAAAACTCCCGAGTTTTCGCATAACGGAATTTTATCAAAATTTAACGTTCGCTATCAATCTCCCGTAGCAACCATTACCGAAGATTTAAGCGGTTTTAGTAAAAATATGGCTCCATCTCTTAGAGCCGACCAACTTTTAGCACCAACGGATAATCTTAAAAAAGAGCTTGAAAGTCAAACGGGAATATCGACATCTGACAAGCAAGGCTTTATGAAAGCCATTGCCGCAAAACTTCAAGAGTTTGATAAGGCAGGCTGTAAGTTTGCTGACCACGCTTTAGACGCAGGGTTTTTTGAACAAAGCGACGCAAAAGAAAAGGTAGAACTTCTTACCGAACTTGGAACGCAATACGCAAAACTTGGTTGGACGCTTTTATTACATATTGACGCGAAGCGTTCGACAAGTCAAAGATTATTAGAACTTGCAGGGCCTGCGGGCGGATATGCTTGCGTAGGCGGAAACTTCAACATATCAGCCGTGTGCGACCTTTTGGGACAAATGGAAAAACAAGGTGGACTTCCCGACACGATAATCTTCCCTCTAAACCTAAGCGACCAAGCCCCGCTTGCCGTTATGCAAGGCTCGTTCTCTCAAGACGGAATTGCAAGTAAAGTTCAGTTAGGGCCTGCTTGGTGGTGGTGTGACCATGAAATGGGCATTACAAACACTCTAAAAGCCATATCGAACTTTGGCGTTTTGTCACAGTTTATAGGAATGACCACCGATAGCAGAAGCGTTTTATCATTCATGCGCCACGATTATTTTAGAAGAATACTTTGTTCTTGGCTTGACGAACAAAACGTTAAATGCGAATGGGGGTTAAGCGTAGAAGCACTTGGCGAAATAGTTAAAAAGATAAGTTATCAAAACGCGTTAGAAAAAATAAACAAACAACCAAAAAAGGAAGGAAAATAAAATGGGAATTTTTGAAAATAAAGTAGCAGTAGTAACAGGCGCAGGCGGAACTCTTTGCTCTGAAATAGCAAGAGAACTTGCAAAAGAAGGCGCAAAGGTATTTTTGGTAGGCAGAACGGAAGATAAACTCGTTAAAGTTGCCGACCAAATAAAAGCAAACGGCGGTTGGGCAAAGACCTACGCAGCAGATGTTACCGACAAAAACGCGATAGCAGAACTTGCAAAATTCGTTGAGCAAACAGCAGGTCCATGTAATTTCCTTGTAAACGGCGCAGGCGGAAACAACCAAAAAGCAATGCCATCTATCACAAAATTCGACATGGCTGAACTTGACGGAACCCTTCCCGAAGGCGTTAAAGGTTTATACGATATAGATATGGACGCGTTTGAAAGCGTTCTTAAAATAAACACTATGGGAACAGTAATTCCCACCATGGAATTTGCGAAACAAATGGCTAAGAACGGTGGCGGAAGCGTTATAAACTTTGCTTCAATGAACAGTTACTGTCCGTTAACACGTTGTTTTGCTTATGCAATGAGTAAAGCCGCAATATCAAACCTTACACAGTCTTTCGCAGCATATTACGCACCTGCAAAGGTAAGAATAAACGCAATTGCGCCTGGCTTTATGGTAAACGAACGTAGCAAAAACTATCTCGGCACGGTAGAAGACGGACTTACTGCAAGGGGACAAAGCGTTATTTCACATACCCCAATGGGCAGATTCGGTCAAGCCGAAGACCTTGTTGGCTGTGCAAAATGGCTACTTAACGAAGAGGCTTCTTCTTTCGTAACGGGAATAACCATTCCTGTAGACGGCGGTTTCTTAACCTTAGGTGGCGTATAAAAACCTACGGGCGATAGTCCCAAGGAGTAATTATGATTTTAACAGATTATTTTAGAAGCACTCACGACGCAACGTGGGATTTTGCCCTTCAATCGGGCGTGGATAAAGGCGTTATAAGACTTCCTGAAGATTCTTCGTTTGATATAACCGACTATTCGCATTGGAGACAAGTTCACAAAAGGTTTACCGATTACGGTATAACACCCCTTTTGATAGAGCCAATGCCAAACGAACTTCACGACCATATAAAAGCAGGGGATTCTAAGAGAGACGAGTGTATAGAAAAAGTTATAAAGATGTTCCCTATCATGCAAGAACTTGGTATAGAAGGAATTTGCTTTAACTTTATGGCGCACATCGGTTGGCTTAGAACTTCAAGCACCTTCCCAGAACGTGGCGGAGCAAAGGTTACCGAGTTTAGCATGAAAGATTTTACGCCAACGGGCGCTAAAATCACCGCAAAGGAACTTTGGAATAACTACGAATACTTTATAAAAGCCGTAATTCCACACGCTGAAAAATACGGAATAAAACTTGCACTTCATCCAGACGATCCACCCGTTCCAAACTTGGGCGACGTTGAAAGAATAATGATTTCAAGAGAAAACATTAGAAAGGCAATAAACGACGTTGTTAAAAGCGATAATTTAGGGCTTTGCATGTGTCAAGCAAACTTTTATATAATGGGCGAAGACTTACAAAGCGTTATAGAAGAATTTGCAAAAAAGATATTCTTCGTTCATTTTAGAAATACCACGAGAACGCCTAACGGTTTTAGAGAAACCTTCCACGACAACGGCGATATCGATATGGCAAAGTTAATGCAAATTTATATAAAGAACGGCGTTGACGTTCCAATAAGAGTCGACCACGTGCCAACCTATGCAGGGGAAAAATCTCAGGTGGCAGGCTACGACGCTATGGGAAGACTGTTTGCAATAGGTTATTTAAAAGGCATTTTGCAAGCATGCGAACTACAAAAATAGTAAGGGAGAAAAGTTATGATTAAAATAGGAAGTCAAACTATCAAAAAGCAAGAAAACTTCTGGAACCACGCGCACTTTCATCCCACCGATGCAATTGAAGACGCATGGGGCAAAAAACTTATAGACAAGTATTCAGCAGACGGTGCTGTAAAAATGATTCGTTTTTACACCATGTTTGAAGATATCGTATATCTTGGCGATAACGGTGAATTGCTATACGATTTCCGTATAAACGATTTAAGAATGGACTACCTTATCGAAAAGGGTTTTGACATTCTTTGCACCTACTGCTATATTCCAGACGCTATTGCAGAACGCCCAATGTCATATTACCTTGCAAAAGGCAAAGTAAGATATAAGAATAAAGCGATAAACCTTTCCACCCCAACGAGTTATGAAAAATGGGAAGAAATTTGCTTGGCGTATACCAAGCACCTAACCGAAAGATATGGGGAAGAAAGGGTTAGTAAGTGGTTCTTCCAATGTTATAACGAACCAGATTGTTCAAGTTTTTTCTTGGGTGACTTAGAACCGGACGACGATTGGCGTTATACAAAAGAAAGGTCGGCAGAAAGAGCAAGCCACTACAATAAATTGTATTTTGGTTTTGAACGCGCTATAAAGAGCGTGTGCAAAGACTATCAAGTAGGTGGTTGCGCTTTGGCGGGCGAACTAAATTTCTTTAGAAATTGGTTAGATTTTGTAAAAGAGAATAAGCTTGGCTTAGACTTCATTTCAATACATACCTACGGCACAGGACCAAAGCCATTAAACGAAGGCACGGGCAGGGTAGACGTAATGAATACCATAAACGTATACGACAGCCGTTTTGAAGTTATCAAGGAAAAAGGGCTTGAAGACGTTCCACTAATCGTAGACGAATGGGGCGCAGGCACCGAAGGTGTTCGCTCTGTTACAGAATGCCCAAAACTCATTTATAGAGAAAACGAATGGTTTTCGTCTTACTACGTAAAACTTATTTACGAACACATAAACCGTGGCAATAAGTTAAGACGCATGCTCATATGCTTATCTGGTCAAGATAGACAAAAGTTCGATTTTTCAGGGAACAGAACTTTCCTGACTAAAAACTTCATAAACAAGCCAATTTACAATGCGTATATCTTGGCAAGCAAACTCGGTGAAAACTTGCTTTCGTTTGAAACGGAAAACAAGTATATCTCAATGATTCCTACAAAGCTTGACAACGGCGATTACTCTGTATTGTTTACTTATTCCGAACAATATTTTGACGAAAACCTTGAAGACAAAACCGAAACCCTTGCCTTTGAAGAAGATATTACAGGCAAAAATGTTACCGTTTGGTGTATTGATAGAAGTCATTCCAACGCTTGCAGATTATTCCAAAAAAATGGTTGGGATTATGAATTGACCAAAGAACAATTAGAAATTTTAAGAGAAGAAGGCAGATTAAAACCCGTTCAGCAATTCGTTGCAAAGGGCAAGTCGTTTGATTTAACGCTTACTGCAAACGGCTCTTACTTAGTAACCATCGAGAAATAAGGAGAAAGGAAAATGAAATTTAACGATAGAGAAACAATCATTCAGTTAACACCTCTTTGGAAGGGCGAAAGATTCCCCGACGGAAGACCAAAAGTTCCACAAAAGTATCTCGATATTATGAGAACTATGACCTTAGAAGAACTTTGGAAGCCCATTTACTTAAAAGGCTATGAATCTCAGTTTGAAGGCGACCTTAAAACCCTTCACGACGACGGCAGAAAGCTTATCGGTAGAGCGGTAACGGCAACTTACGTTCCCACTCGTCCCGACCTTTTAGACGTTGCTTTTGACGTTGGTAGAAAGGAAGGAAGACAAGGCAACTTCAACCAATGGGTAATAGACAACTTAGTTGAAGGCAACGTAGTAGTCGTTGATATGTATGACAAAATTTATAAGGGAACCTACCTTGGAGGAAACTTAACCACAGCAATTAAAAAGCGCACAAAAACTGGTGGCGGTGTAATTTGGGGTGGTATTCGTGACGTTGAACAAATGAAACAAGTTCCAGACGTTCAAGTTTACTATCGTGGTATAGACCCAACCCCTATTCGTGAATTTGTTATAAAAGACTATAACGATATAACTCGTATAGGCAAGGCAACCGTTCTTCCAGGCGACATCGTTTACGGCGCAGGCGGCGGCGTGTTATTTATCCCTGCTCACCTTGTTCAAGAAGTTGTTGAAGGCGCTGCAAAAACGCACGTAAAAGACGATTTTGGTTTTGAAATGATTTCACAAGGCAAGTTCACGACCGCGCAAATTGACCGTGCTACGTGGACGGAAGAAATGCTCGATATGTTGGTTGATTGGATAAACAAAACCCCCGAAGCCGAAAAGTATCGCGACCTTGACTGGTCTGAAGAATACGATAAGGCTCGTAATGGGGATCCAAACGATACTCAAACCATGCTCTAAAAGAAGTATATTAAAGGGGAAAACTCTTTTCCGAAGTCGTTTTCCCCCTTAAAAATCCCCTTTTCACAAACTCCTCAAAACCCCTTTGTCCCCTTAATCTTTAAGGGGATTTTGTTTTTGCAAAAGAGCCTAGCCACACTCGTTTCTAAACCCTTTTCACAAATTCATCTAAATCTCATTATCCCCTTAGTCTTTAAGGGGATTTTTGTTAAAAAGCCCTGCTTGGCAACGCCAAGCAGGGCTTAATTATTAAGTTAAATTTCGTTTATAATTCCACTGAATAAAGGTATGTCGTAAAAGTCAGTTATAATAAAACCGAACGCCTTATCTACTAAAAGATTATAATAAACTTCTTCATAATCTGGTGGCGGTTCAGATATTCCCATTGCCATTAACGTAACTGCCGCACCTTCGATTCCGTATTCATCTACGGTAAAAGTCGTTATGTGTCGTATCTCGTCAGCATAAGTGGGGGTATGCGAAGTTAAAGGAGTCATATCACAGTTATTTTTGTTAAACAAGTCGTTAATTCCAAAAGAATTTTTTAATAGTGATGATATATAGCCATCATAAGACGCATCAAAGCAAGGAAAGATACAGTTTGTATAGTAAAGTTCTCTTTTTTCATGACTAACAGTCTCGTAAGAATTGAAATTTGTAATCTTTTTAATGTTTTGAGTGTTCCAAACGTCGTTTATGGTGTAGCCTTCATTTGGAACAATAAATTTAATCTTATAGCCATTTAAGGTCTTTGCATAAAAATGCGAAAAAGTTTGTTCTACGTAAGGTTTTCCAGTTTCATAAAACCCCTTTAAGAACTTTTTAAGTATGTGTGTCCCGTCAATTTTTGTAAAAACTTGTTCATCTTTGGTAAATGATAACGTATTTCCGTTACAATCCCAAAGGTCTTTAAGATAAAGAGTATTCATAAGAACTGCTACTGTATTTATGTCAAAGATTAGAGTAGGATCGATTAAACCATTAGTGGCTTGTTTAATAAAGTTTTCAATGTCGTTACAAGCCTTTTGGTTATCTCCCGTAAAGTCTGCAAGATAACCGTAAGAGAAGAAATCGTTTTCTAAAGTGGACACTAAACTTTGATTAAATGGAATATTGCTGTTCATCCAAATTGAGTTTGTAAAACTTAATTTTTCTATCAATTTTCCTTCCATTTTTCTTTCTTGATTTAATCTTGAAAACAGCAGAGGAAAATTATTTTTTAGGGTTTGATAATCTAAGTTTAGCGCATCAAGAATTTCTTGTTGAGTTTTTCCAGCCGTGCAAGCTGAAACTAAAGATAGGGCAGAAAAAACTGAAACAGGAGAAACTACGTGATTTTTATCGGGGGTTTGGTTATATATTGCACTTGTAAATTCAGCAGAAAATTGGTCAAGACTTTCTTTGAAACGTTTGTAATCTTCGGTTTTGTATAGCGAAGACGAATAATTGCCGACTTCTTTAGGTGTGGCAAAAGCATAGGTGTCCGTTGTTTGCTCGGTATCTTTTTGTGGGTTATAGACTTCGCAAGCCGAAACACATACAAGCATCATAAAGGCAAAGATAATAGAAACAATTCTAAATATATTTTTCATAGCCAGCCTCCTTCTATTTTTCATTTAAATTTTACCATAGTCAATGAGTGCTGTCAATACTAAAAGATTTTGGGGGTGGTAGAGAACAGTTCCGCATTGTAAAAAACAAGTTGGTTTCTAAAAAAGTTAAATACCCGTTGACAATTTGCCTTTATTAAATGTATAATAAATAAGATTATATAATAGGTGTATTATGGATTGTAAAAAACTTCTTAAAAAACTTACTCTAAAAGAAAAGGTAATGCAAATAACACAGTTGATACCGAGAATGTTCGATACGGACGATACGGGCGCTTTAACTGGGCCTATTGCAAGCCTAAACATTTCAGAAGAAGATTTATATAACACGGGTAGCGTGCTAAACGTTTACGGCGCTCAAAAATCCATTTCCTTACAAAATAGGTATCTTGAAAGGAACAAACACAAGATACCCATGATTATAATGCAAGACGTAATACACGGCTATAAAACCATATACCCCATTCAGCTTGGTTTAGGTGCATCGTTTAACCAAGAAATGGTTAAAGAGTGTTCTTCAATGGCAGCAAAGGAAAGTTCGGTTGACGGCGTGCATTTAACTTTTGCGCCCATGGTAGACCTTGTTCGCGATGCGCGTTGGGGCAGAGTAATGGAAAGCACGGGCGAAGATCCATATCTAAACTGTGTAATGTCAAAAGCACAGGTGGAAGGATACCAAGGCGACCTTGGAAAATACAAGGTGGCAGGTTGTGTTAAGCATATAGCGGCATACGGCGCAAGCGAATCAGGACTTGACTACAATACAGTTGATATGAGTGAGAGAACGCTTCGCGAATACTATCTTCCTGCATACAAAGCGGCGGTAGACGCAGGCGTTGAAATGGTTATGACCTCTTTTAACACCGTAGAAGGCATTCCGTCAGTTGGAAACAAATGGTTAGTAGACGACGTTCTAAGAAAAGAATGGGGCTTTAATGGTGTAGTAATAAGCGACTTTAATGCCGTTAGAGAACTTATCACTCACGGTGTTGCAAAGGACGGCAAACAAGCGGCTTTAATGTCTATAAACGCCACTACCGATATAGAAATGGCTACTACCGAATACCTTCAAAACGTCGAACAACTAATTAAAGAAGGTAAACTTTCTGAAAAGC
Organism: Clostridia bacterium; assembly: GCA_017501885.1. Lineage (GTDB taxonomy): Bacteria > Bacillota > Clostridia > Christensenellales > Borkfalkiaceae > UBA1259. Next base: position 18,798 of record JAFVWA010000139.1, read on the forward strand.
AAATTGACGACGCCGTTTTAAGAGTATTAGAGTTAAAAGATAAATTAGGTTTATTCGAAAACCCACATAAAGACACCGACGTTGAACTTGCAAAAGAAATAGTTCTTTGCAAAGAGCATAGAGATTTAGCGCGTAAAATGGCAGAAGAAAGTGCCGTATTGCTTAAAAACAATGGTATTTTACCATTTAATAAAAATGTAAAATCAGTTGCCGTAATCGGCCCACATGCAAACACTGGCAACATAAACGGTTTTTGGAGTTACTCAGCAGATCCTAAAAACACCACTACCGTTTTGCAAGGCTTAAAAAATTATCTTGGCGAAGATAGGGTTAAGTATGCATTTGGCTGTTCAGCCGTTTTGACGGATACCGACCAAAGCCAAATTGACGAAGCTGTAAACTTAGCAAAATCTTGTGATGCCGTTATTCTTTGTGTTGGCGAAGTGGAAACGGATAGCGGAGAAGCCAACAGTAAGAGCAATATAGAACTAACAGACCTTCAATATAAATTGGTTGAAAGGGTGGTCGAAGCAAACCCCAACACGGCGGTTGCTCTCTTTACGGGCAGACCACTTGCAATAGTAAAACTAAACGAGATAGCGCCTGCAATACTCAATATGTGGATGCCAGGCACCGAAGGTGGCCCTGCGCTTACAAACCTTATGTTTGGCGAAGTTTCACCATCGGGAAGACTTTCAATGACCTTCCCTGCGTCAACAGGTCAATGTCCTATTTATTACAACCACTACAACACGGGTAGACCTGCGCCAAATAGAGAAATCACTTACGGATATTGCGCTTCATACATAGACGGACCAACTTATCCATTGTATCCTTTTGGATATGGTTTAACCTATTCGGAATTTGAATATTCACCCGTTAAATTGTCAAGTGCTAATATGACCATAGACGGAAGTATTACGGCAAGCGTAACCGTTAAAAACGTTGGCAAGCGCACGGCAAAAGAAGTTGTTCAAATGTATATAAGAGACGTTTACGCAAGCGTCGTTCGTCCTGTAAAAGAACTCAAAGGTTATAAGAAGATAGAACTTGCACCAAACGAAAGTCAAACGGTCGAGTTTACAATAACCAAAGAACAACTCGAATTTTACGGCAGAGATTTAGTTAAAAGGGCAGAAGCAGGCACTTTCTACGTGTTTATTGGAAAAGATAGCGACGTGAGTGAATACGCAGAGTTTGAATTAGTATAATAGAGTAAAGGAAATAAAAATGGTTTACAACACAATTTTAGACGCCATAGGAAACACCCCCATAATAAAACTTCAACGCATGGTAGACAGCGATAGCGCCGACATTTTAGTAAAGTTTGAAGGGCTAAACGTGGGTGGTTCAATAAAAACCAGAACGGCATACAACATGATTGTAGATGCCGAAAAGAAAGGACTTTTAACAAAGGATAGCATAATCGTAGAGCCAACGAGTGGAAACCAAGGTATAGGTCTTGCGTTAGTTGGTGCGGTTAAGGGATACAAAGTAAAAATTATAATGCCCGATTCAGTTAGCGAAGAAAGAAGAAAACTCGTTCGTCAATACGGTGCAGAAGTAATTTTAGTTCACGATGATGGAAATATCGGCTTGTGTATAGAAGAATGCTTAAACATCGCGCTAAAAATGAAAGCCGAAAACCCCAAAGTGTTCGTTCCACAGCAGTTTGAAAACCCTGCAAACCCCGAAGTTCAACGCTCGGTAACAGGCATGGAAATACTAAAAGACGTAAACGCACCCATTCACGGATTTTGTTCGGGCATAGGCACGGGCGGAACGATAACGGGCATTGGCGAAACCTTAAAAGCAAAAAATCCCGACATGATTATTTGGGCGGTAGAGCCTGAAAACGCAGCAATTTTATCTGGCGGTTCTATCGGAACGCATATTCAAATGGGTATTGGCGACGGTTTAATACCTGAAATCTTAAATCAAAAAATCATTGACGATATCTGTATAATAAAAGACGAAGAAGCCTTAAAAACTTCTAAAGACCTTGCGTTAAAAGAAGGAATTTTATGCGGAATAAGTAGTGGCACAAACGTTGCAGCTGCAATAAAACTTGCTAAAAAACTCGGCAAAGGCAAGACGGTTGTAACCGTTCTTCCCGACACGGCAGAAAGGTATTTTTCCACCCCACTTTTTAGCGAATAAGAAAATTAAAACCACCCAAAAGGGTGGTTTTTTATTACTAAAATCCAATATTTGTGTGTGATTTCCTATACTGCAAGGGGGAAACCCCAGTCTTTTCACGGAAAGTCTTTATAAAATAAGTGTAAGACGGAAAACCTGTTTTTTCAGCAATAGTGGTAACGTTTAGCGTGGTGGTCGTCAAAAAGTTTTTCGCCATGTGTATTCGATAATCAATTAAATAGTTATGCAAGGTCTTTTTAGTATGAGCCTTCATAAGCCTACTTAAATGATAAGGGTGATAGTTAAACCTTTTTGCAATGGTCAGGTTGGAAAGTTCTGCACTATCGTAATGACGGCGAATATAATCTTGGATATTTTGAACGAGTTTATCTTCGTTGCTTTCACTATTGATTTCTTGCAAAAGTTTGATTAGGGCAACTTTTAGAAATCCCGATGACAAACTTCTATAAAGCATAGGTTTTTGTAAAAATAAGTTAACGCAACTTTCAATGTCTTCCAAGAAAGAAAGCGTGTTGTTTTTTACTATAATCGTTTGAAATTCTTGTGGGAGAGAATAGTCTAAAAACTTTGCAATATTAAAATCACTTTCAGTAGCCGTGCCAATGGAATGTTTATGCTCGCTAAACTTATCGGTAAGGTCAAAGTTAAGGACAAATATTTTAACCGAGTCGTTATCCTTAAAAGAAAAAGAATATTGGCTTTTTGGTGGTAAAAATATAGCCGTATTATTAGAAATTTTGTAATTTTGCCCGTTAGCTAAAAGCGAGCCTTCGCCACTTGTAATAAAGAACAAACGGCAGTCGTAGCAAATTCTATTCTTTTTTTGCTCGTCGTAGTGGGTGTGTAGTTTAGCGTATCTAATAAAGGGGTTTATATTGTCTAAATTCATTTTGACACCTATGCTTGTTTTGTTAAGTATATCACAATTTGCGTACATAGGCAAGTAAAATGTTTGTTTTGTTATGTTTTTATGTTTGTTGAATGATATTAAAGGGCGGAAAATTACAATATAATTAAAATATAAAAATGAAAGGATAAAAGGGCTATGTTGTTTTCGGTAGGATACGGAGTAAAAAACGACCGTTCGCTTATTGAAGAAATAATATCGTTAAAGGAAGGCATTTCCGAAGTTTACTTTTCTTGGGGAACTACGCCGAGTGGTAGAAACGACCAAACGCGTAGTCAAAGTTTAACCCCATGGGAAGCACAGGCAAAGCAAGTGGAAGATATAACCGAACTTGCAAAAGCGGGGCTAAACTTTAACCTTTTATTTAACGCAAACTGTTATGGCGAAAGAGCGCAATCCAAAGACCTTTTTTGTTCGGTTGGCGAAACCATCGAATACGTTGGCACACATTTTGGCTTAAAATCAGTAACCACGACTTCACCGCTAATTGCAAAGTTTATAAAGCAAAACTTTGGTGACGCAATAGACGTTCGCGCATCTGTCAATATGAGCATAGGAAGTATACTCGGCTTAGAATACGTCAGCGAATACTTTGACAGTTTTTACGTAAAGAGAGAACTAAACCGCGACTTCAAAGCTTTGAAAGAGATAAGAGAGTGGTGTGATAAAAACGGAAAGGAAATGTATCTTTTAGCGAATAGCGGTTGCTTAAACAACTGTTCGGCGCACACCTTCCACGATAACTTGGTGGCTCACGAAAGCGAGATTGCAAAAATGGAAAACGGCTATCAGTTTGAAGGCGTTTGTAGAAAGTTTATTAAACGAGAAGGCAACCATACGGCGCTACTTACTGCAACCAACTTTATCCGTCCTGAAGACGTGCATTTTTACGAAGGCTTGGTAAAGGGTATGAAGCTTGCGACAAGAGTTCACGAAAGCCCTGCAAGAGTAATGCGAGCATATATCGACAGCAAAAGGTTTGTAGGCAACACCGCGAGTTTGTTAGAGCCAAACCACGCGCCCACCATTTATCCATATGTGTTAGAGAATACAAAAATACAAAGCAAAATAGAAAATGAAAAACTTATATACGCAAACGGCGAAAACGCCTTTGTGAAATTGGAGGAAAATTATGCTTACCAGCAAAATGATTAAACAAGCGGCACTCGAAGCTGGTGCAGACCTTTGCGGAATAGGACCTATGTCCCGTTTTGCAGGCGCGCCCGACGTAATGAATCCGCAGTTTCTGTTCCCACAAGCGAAAAGTTGTATAGCAATGGCGTTCAGAATTCCACGTGGCGTTCAAAGGGGTATTGAAGAAGGCACTCAGTTTTATCAATATCCATCTATGGCATACGGCGGAATCAACGAAATTTTCGCACCTGCCGTTTTGTATCACGTAGGTAAGGTTATAGAAGACGCAGGTTATGAAGCGTTCGTATATCGTAATACAGGTGCTCGTGGTGCGGTTTCTGATATGGACGGCTCTCCAGGAAACACGCTTTCTCCTGAAGAACAAATCGAAGTAAGTAAACACGCAAAGGGCAAAACCGCTCACCATAGAAGCGTTCAGTTTACCCGTCCTGCAGAAGACGGCAAACAACCCCCTGATTTACAATTCCAATTCCGTTTAGCGGCAGTTGCTTGCGGTCTTGGTGAAATCGGTTGGAGCAAAATGCTTTTAACCCCAGAGTTTGGACCACTTCAACGTGTTGCGTTTATCTTTACCGACGCTGAATTAGAATACGACGAAATGTATTCGGGTAAGCCCTTGTGCAGAAAGTGTGGCGCATGCGTTAGAGAATGTCCTGGCGGATGTATTCCAAAAATCAACTCGGGCAAAACCATCACGGTTGACCTTGCGGGTAAAAAGTGTGAATGGGGCGATATAGATATGTGGCGTTGTTACGCGTTCTATACGCACGGTGGAAGATACTACAACCCATTCGTTCCAAAAGAAGTGTTCGACAAAAACGAAAACGGAATGCTCGACCTTTTAGAAGGCAAAACAGACCTTGCTAACGAAAAGGAAGTAATGAAAGTTTACACGGCTTTAGAACAATACTTCCCAAGCTGGGTAGGTTACAACATGGCAAAATGCGGTGGCTGTATAAGAGCGTGCGTAAGTATGCTTGAAAAGAAAGGCGGTTGCATGGAGGGTAGATTTGAAAATCCACTTCGCCGTGAAATGAAAGCTTGGAAGATGGATAGATAATGTTAGAGATTAAAGACAATCCGAAAAAGGGAAGTGGTTTTGACACCCTTCATCAGTTTGACGGCTGGAAAGTGGCATTCGTAACTTACGCAGAGCAATACGGTGAGTTAAAGGCGGTTAAACGCCATACCCAAACGGACGAAGTATTCGTTCTAATAAAGGGAAGAGCAACGCTATACACGGCTGACGGCGATGAACAACTTGTAAAAACTACCTTAGAAAAGGAAAAACTATACGTCGTTCAAAAAAACACTTGGCACCACCTTCAAGTTAGTGATGACGCACTCTTGATGGTCGTGGAAAATAGTGACACAACAAAAGATAATACTCAGACAAAACAGTTAATTAAAAAATGAAAGGAGCTAAAAAAATGATAACGGCTGCTATGATAAAAGAAAAAGCAAGAGAGCTTGGCGCAGGCGTGTGCGGTATAGGTGACATAAAGCACTTTATCGGTGACGACCCCCAACACAACCCCTTGCAAATATTGCCTAACGCAACCTGTATAATAGGTTTTGGAATCCCCGTTCCAAAGGGATTATATATGGCAATGGATAACAAGGCGCAATATTTCAACTACACCAACCTTGGTGTAAAGTATACTGACGAAACTTTTGCAGAAATCTTTTTATTAAAGATGGGCGCAATGATAGAAGATGCAGGGTATGACGCATGCTTGCAAAGAAGCGTTCCCGGGTTTAGAGTAAAGGGCGACAAGTCCACCAACCCAGAAGTAAGCAGAATTTACGAATTGCAGTTTGCAAGCCCCGTTGCCGACGGCAAGCCTGCACCTGACGTAATTATTGATTACAATAAGGCGGCGGTTGTTTGCGGTTTAGGAAGCATAGGTCGTCACGGCAAGGTAATCACCAAAAAATACGGAACGTTTATGCGCTTTGTATTTATCGTTACCGATATGCCTTTGGAATGTGATGAGCCGTTTAGCGAACAGCTTTGCGACAACTGTGGAAAGTGCTTGACCGCTTGTCCAGGTAAGGCAATCGGAGATAACGGAGTAGATAGCTGGCAATGTAGCGTTTACTACCGTGGCGCACACAAGAGCAACCCCTTTATGAAAGAAGATTTCTTAAAGGATAACCCCGAAAAAGAGGCGATAATTAACGGTGAAAAGAAGTTTGACAGTAAGAGCGCTCAAGAGATTTATCCCGAGCTTAATTTCTTGCCAAAAACTCACTTTGGCTACGTTGCATGTCTTTGCGGAAAGGCTTGCGAAACGATATGCTATAAGCACCTTAAAGAGGAGGGGAAAATATGAGACAGCAAATTATAGATTTAGCTAAAAAATACGATGCAGACGTAGTAGGTTTTGCACCAGCAAGCCGTTTTGAAAAAGACGATCCCGTATTCAAAATTTTCCCTAACACCAAAACGGTAATAGGCTTAGGATTTAGAATTTTACGCGGTATCTTCCGTGGTGTAGAAGAAGGCACTACCTATTATCAATACACCACTATGGGTGTTGAAAACTTAGAAGAAACGGTTATGCCGTTAGCGCTTTTAAGAGTTTCTAACCTTATAGAAGAAACGGGCGCAATCGCAATTCCACAACGTATAAGCCCACTAATCTTAAACCAAAAAGAAGGCACCAACCCCGAAGTAGACTATACCGACGTTTACCACGGTGTAACGGCAGAAAACCAACTCAATTTCTTAAACTGTGCAGTTCAATGTGGTCTTGGAGAAAAGAGTAAAATCAACAGTTTACTAAACGACGAGTTCGGACCATTTATTCGTTATTGCTTCATTCTTACCGATATGGAATTAGAGCCTACTCCTTTAATGAATATAGGTCTTTGCGACAACTGTGGCGACTGTATCAAAGCTTGCCCAGGCAGAGCGATTGGCGCAAACGGAAATACTAACTCTTGGCGTTGTGCAGTTTACTATAACGGCGCAAACGGTAGCAAAAACCCATTTATGCCACCCGAAGCGTTTGCAAACTTCGACCATAAAACCAAAATGGACATCATCAACGGCACGGCTGAGTTTGACGATGAACAAGCTAAAAACATCTTAGACAACATTTTCTTCTATCCACCAGCAAAACACTTTTATAGAACGTCAATTTGCGGTAGAGCGTGCGATAGGGCGTGCTACATGCACTTAGAAGCAAAAGGTTTGTTAAAGAGAAAGTTTAACCGTCCTTTCCGCGAAAAGGAAGATTGGAAGTTAAGCACCGAACAATTTGAAAACTTCGGTAAAGATAAGGACAAGGAGTAAGATTATGAATAAAGAAAAACTTAAAATAGTAGTAATCGGTTGCGGAAGATTCTCTCAGTTTTTCGTTCCGCTTTTCAAAGCGCATCCCGTAGTAGAAAAAGTTTACGTATGCGACTTAAAAAAGGATAGAGAAGAAGAATTTGCAAATAGATTTGGTGTAGATAGATGCGAAAGTTTTGAATACGCACTCGCTTCAAAGGAAATCAACGCAGTTGCAATCTTTACCCAACGCTTTAAGCACGGTCAAATGGTTATCGACGCGTTAAAAGCAGGTAAACACGTATACAGCGCTGTTCCTTGCGCCGTTTCAGTTGACGAAATTATAGAAATTGAAAAATTGGTAAGAGAAACGCGTTTAACCTACTCTATGGGTGAAACAGGTTTCTATCGCGCACCTGCTATATATTGTAGAGAACAATTCAAAAAAGGCACTTTTGGTAAATTCGTTTACGCAGAAGCGCAATATAACCATGATATTAGAAACATGGAAAACAGTTTTAAGAGTTCGGGTGGAGACGATTGGAAACGCTTTGCAGGTGTTCCACCATTCTTTTATCCAACTCACTCAACGTCTATGATACTCAGCGCAATGCCCGGCGTATACGCTAAAAAGGTATCTGCGGTTGGCTTTGCAGGAAGTCCTCGCACGGATATTTACGGCACGGACGGACAAAACAATTACGATAATCCGTTCGCTTGCGAAAGTATGTTAATGCAACTTTCTAACGGCGGTGTAGCAAGGGTTAGCGAAAACAGATGTATAGGTTGGATGTCCCCCGAAACTTATATAACTCAGTTCTTCGGTTCTGAAGGCGGTTACGAATTCTCAGTAGCACATCACCATCAAGCCGTTTGGGATCCCGAACGTCCAGGCAAGGTTATTATGAAAGACGTTTCCGACCAACTTCAACCTGCATCAATCTACAACATGATGAAAACCGACTATAATAAGGCTATCCAAAACATAGCGGACAGCGGTGGATTTGACGAAACTTCGCCCATTCAACCTTACGACCGTATTCCAAAGGAATTTGAAGGTATTCCAAACAAGCACAACGGAACTCACCATTTCCTTATCGACGACTTCTGCCGTGCTTATGAAACGGGCAAACTTTCACCAACCAACATTTGGGCAGTAGCAAGATACAACTTGCCAGGTCTTATTGCTCACCAGTCGGCTCTTAACGGCGGAATAGTTATGGACGTGCCTGATTTAGGCGATCCACCCGCAGATTGGGAAGTTTTAGATTATAGAACGATGAAATAAAAATTAAGACAGTTTAATACGAACGCGTGGCACGGCATAGCCGTTTAATAGGGAAGAGAGAAACTGAAAGTTCAGGTTGCTCCGCTGCCCCCGCAACCGTAAGAACGCCTTTTAATATTCACTGCGAAAGTGGGAAGGGTATTAAAGCGACGGGCGTTTTAAGCCGGGAGACCTACCACCGTTTTAGAAAAGCTTTTTCCGAGGGTGGCGGAAGTAAGCAAAAAACCGTTATTCGGTCTTTTGTTATTTTTCCACTTTGCCTTTGGCAGGGTGGATTTAATTTTTTAAGGAGAAAAACATGAAAAAAACAATTTGTAAAATAGCAGTTTTATTAATGACACTCGTTTTATCGGCATTTGTTATTGTTGGCTGTGGTGGACAAACGGGCAAAGCGCAAGCCGAGGTATTAGAGTCTTCAAGCACCAAAGTAGTTATAAAGATAAACCAAGCCGATGAAAACGCAACGTTAATCAGCGCAATGGATTATCTAAAAGGCGAAGGAAAGTTGCAATTTGAAAAAAGTGGCGACGGAATGATTATGTCTATAAACGGCGTTCAAAACCCAGCTGACTGGAGTTCTTGTTGGATGCTTTACACGTCTGATTCAGAAATGTCGAACGTTGAATGGGGAACAACCGAGTATAACGGACAAACTTACGGAAGTGCAATTCTCGGTGCAGAAACACTCCCTATTACAGCAGGTAGCATTTACGTTTTTGTTTTCGAGAGTTTTAGTTAATGGAAAATAACAGTAGGAATAAAACAAGCAGAATTGCTTTATGGACCACCAAGGAATGCGCGTTTATTGCAATGTTCGTGGCACTACTTACTGCCGTGCAACTTGCCCTTTCATTCGTGCCAGGGGTAGAACTCGTTACCGTGCTTTTTGTGTCTTACGCTTTTTCAATGGGGAAAGCAAGGGGTATGCTACTTGCAACCGCATTTTCATTGCTTCGCCAAATAGTGTTTGGCATAAACGTTACCGTGCTTTTGCTTTACTTGGTGTATTTTAACTTGTTAACCTTTATTTTTGGTTTTTTAGGAAATAGAATAAAAAAGCCCATAAAATGGTTGCCTGTTATTATAATAGTGGCGTGTTTATGCACGGTGTTATTCAGTTTGATTGACTGTGTAATAACCCCACTTTGGTATAGTTATCCAAAAGCAGCGGCAAGAGCATACTTTTTTGCGTGCATACCGTTTATGGTCCCACAAGTGATATGCACAAGTATATCGGTGTTTGCGTTGTTTATTCCTATAACAAGAGCGTGCGAAGTAATGAAAAAAAGTCTTCAAGCGTAAAAAACCACCCAAAAATAATTAAATAAGCATTGACGTAAGTTTATATATATTGTATAATTTTTATAGTAAATATAAGGAGAAACCCACGTGGCTATTCCCGTATATAAAACTTTCGCAGGTCAAATTTATCCAAGTAGCTCGTTGTCTTTTGGCGACGAGCGTATTTTGGTTATAAAGACAAATTTGGTTGAAGTAGAAAACTATATACAAGACTTAAAAAACGCGGGATACGTATCTCAAAGTTATAGACGTATTCCAAGCGGAATACAGAATGGTGAAAACGTATACTTTGCTTGTCAGAACGATAAAAACAATTTAACCTTGTTTTACGACCATTCGAGACACGCGTGCTCTATTATAGAAGACGTTTTATCTCCGTTACCGACAGACGGACAACAAGAAGAAAAAGGAAAAGGCGAACTATCACTTGCGCAAGTTAGTATCAGGGGTGGATCAAGTTACGTAATAAAACTTAAAGACGGCGCGTTTTTAGTTATTGACGGTGGCGAATACGGTTTAGACGACCAAATCAGGCTATATAATTACCTAAAAGAAAATTCTTGTGATGAAAAGATAACCATAAAAACGTGGTTTTTCACACATGCGGATAGCGACCATATAACCTTAGCAACAAGTTTTTTAAACGAGTATGCAAAAAACGTAGATGTTGAAAGTTTTTGCTATCAGTTTCCAGACTTTGATAAGATAACCATGCTTATTGATTCTAACAAAATAAAACAAAACGTTAAACTTTTAGAAGGCGCAATAAAAACCAATTATCCTAAGGCTAAGGTATACACGGCAAGAACAGGTCAAGCGTATTATTACGACGGTGCAAGTATAGAAATTATATATTCCTTAGACGATACCTATCTTTGCATATATCCTTCACCAAACGAAATGAGCCTTGCGTTTAAGGTTAACTTTGACGGTGGTAAAAGCGCGGTGCTTCTTGGCGACTGCATGATGACGGCTTGTAGGCAAATGGCGTTTACTTACGGCGAATACTTAAAAGCAGATATTTTGCAACTTGCCCATCACGGTTTGATAGGTGGAGATACCTATTTGTATAAGACTGTAAACCCAGATATATGTTTTTGGGATACCACAAAATCCCGTTTTAATGGCGAGAACGAAAAGTTGTTTAAGTGGTGTCTTGGTGAAGGCGGTTGCGATTACAACGCATGGATAAGAGATGAGAAGATAAAAAAGAGAACTCATTACACAAATGACAAAACGAACGTTATCGTTTTTTAATAAGGAGACAAATAATGAAAAAAACTAATATTTTTAATACAACTGACGAATTGCTTATAAATCCCTATACGGGATTTGCAAGTTTTCAACACTTCCGTGGCGAAAAACTTTATTCCGACTGCATAACGGGTAGACCTGGTGTTGCAAGCACCGAAACGGAAAATTACGAATGTTATCCCGTTCCCGAAGGTGTAGAAGAAAAAGGTAGAGAGCAAGGCTATTATCCCGACAACACAATTGCATACATTCGTATTTTGTGGAAGGAATTCGAGCCTAAGCAAGGCGAATATAACTACGACTTTATTCAAGGAATTTTAGATAAGGCAAAAGAAAAAGGACAAACGGTAATGTTTAGACTAATGCCACATAGCACTTGTGCACGTGACGACGTTCCCGATTGGATAAAAGAGATGATGCCATGTCCCGAACGTCCCGACGGTATGCGCGTTAAAGATTCTCCAACAGATCCAAGATACTTAAAACTCTTTGGTAAAGCGATAAAAAAACTTGGTGAAAGATTTGACAGCAATCCCGTTCTCGATAGCGTAGACGTATCGCTTGGCGGTGCATGGGGCGAAGGCTCGCAAGATTTCCCCGAAAGTGAAATGCAAGCGCTTATGGATTTATACGTTGAAGTTTTCCCAAACACTAAACTCTTAGGTCAAATGGCAAACAATAAAATGCTTCATTATATTGGCGAAAAACGTCCTATTGGTTGGAGAGCGGACGGAACGGGTTCACCAAAACACATGAACGAAATTTTTCCACCAAGAATAGCCGACCAAAAAATCGAGTTTTGGAAAACTGCACCCATATCTTTTGAATCTTATTGGTGGATATCCGAATGGAAACGCCAAGGCTGGGATATAGACCATATAATCGCCAAAACTTTAGAATGGCATATCTCATCGTTTAACACTAAGTCATTCCCCATTCCATACGAATGGCAAGACAAGATAGAAAATTGGATAAAGAAAATGGGGTATCGCTTAGCGATTACTTCATGGACGGCAGATACCGAAGTTCAATCGTCAGATAAATATAATGCTACTTTTGAAATTGAAAACTTAGGCGTTGCGCCTATGTATAACAAGCTTCCTTTCAAAGTTTTATTTAAGAATGGCGACAAGGTGTTTGAAAAAGTAACGGATATCGACGTATGTAAGTGGCTTCCTGGAAAGTATACCGAAAGCATATCAGTAGACCTTGACGGAATACCGATGGGCGATTATCAAGTAGAAGTATTGATAGGTGGCGGAGAGTATCCTGTGGTAAAAATGGCTACCGACGCTAAAAAAGACGGCGACGCATACGTAATGGCAAGCGTTACTGTTAAATAATTTTGAATAAAATGTCAGTTGTGATTTATTGCAATTGACATTTTTCTCGTTTTGTATTAGAATAAACAAGTTAACTATTAAATATTTGGAGCAATTATGGAAAACAAAACTCAAAAGAGGAACGGTTTTGCAAGCGGAATAGGTTTTATTCTTGCCGCAGCCGGCTCTGCAATCGGACTTGGAAACTTATGGAGTTTCCCATATAAAACGGCAAAATACGGTGGAGCGGCTTTCGTGTTCACGTATATTTTAAGCGTGCTTATAATAGGGGTAATCGTTATGGTTGCCGAACTTCACATAGGTAGAAGATCGCAAGCAAACCCTGTTTCTGCTTATAAAAAAGTCAACAAGAACGTAGGTTGGCTTGGCTTGTTTGCCGTTTTAATTCCTTTCTTTATTATCTGTTACTATTCGGTATTAGGCGGATACACCGTTAAGTATGCCATGAATTCTTTTGCAGGCAATGCAGGTATTTTAGAAACGTTTACGGGTAATGCAGGCGAAGTTATTATGTATACGGCTATATTTATGATATTAGCTATTCTCGTAGTAATGGCAGGCGTTAAAGGTGGTATAGAAAAGGCATCTAAAGTGCTTATGCCCACGCTTTTCTTTATCCTTGTTGCAGTTGCCGTTTACTCTCTTTTCCTTGGCGAAGGAGTTAGCGAGGGGCTTAATTTCTATCTTAACCCTGATTTTTCCGAGCTTGGTTTTGACGGAATACTTGCCGCTATGAGTCAAGCATTCTTCTCATTATCACTCGGTATGGGAATAATGGTTTCATACGGCTCTTACGCAGGCAAGGAAATTAAAGTAGGGCAATCAATAAGCATGATTTGTATTTTTGATACAATGGTTGCTCTCCTTGCAGGGCTTGCAATTTTCCCTGCAGTATATCACTATCAAGCGGTATCGGGCGCAACAAACGTAGAAACGGGCGGATTATTGCTTATGTTCCAAACGCTTCCTTTGGTTTTTGAAGGTATGGGCACGTTTGGTCAAATCTTATCGTTCTTCTTCTTTGCAATGGTAGTAATTGCAGCGCTCACATCTGTAATCTCTTTGTTAGAAGTAGTAACGCAATTAGTAATTCAAAAATTCCACGTTCAAAGAAAGAAGGCAATTTTAGTAGTTGCAGCAATTTGTTTTGCAATATCTATTCCAATAGGCATATCCTTAGGCTTAGTTCTCAACGGTGACAAATCAATGCTAATTTGCGGTCAAAACTGGCTGGATTTCTTCGACCTTGTAACGAACGTAGTTCTAATGCCTTTGGGCGCTCTCGGTGCATGTATGGTATTAGGTTGGATGCTTGATAAACCTGCAAAAAAGAGCGATATGTTTAACCCGATGTATTTAAACGAAACGCTTAAAAAGGACGGCTTAAATTTAGGTTGGTTTGGAAAAGTATTTGCAGTAATGGTTAAATACGTAACACCATTACTTATCCTGGTGGTAGAGATATTCGGGGTATTCGATATTATAATGCCAGCAAATAGCATAACGGGAATTAGAGCGTTCAGTTCTAACGGCTTAGGAATAGTATTGACTGCTTACGGACTTTGCGTGGTTGCAATCGCAGTATACTTTATGTTCTTCAAAAAGTCAGAAACGGGCAACAACGCAGACGAGTTGTTAATAGAAGAAAAGCAAGTAAAAGCCGAATAATCAAACGACTTTTTTCAACAAAATATAAACAGCGGATAAACTTATAAAATCCGCTGTTTTGCATATTATGTAAGTATATTGCGATTTTGATTGACAAAAAGGGATTTTATGGTTACAATAAATAGAGTAAGAATAAAGGGCTTTTACAAAGGAGAAAATGATGCAAGAAAACGCTAATAATCAGGGTTTAACCTTGAAAGATTTTCTTTCAATAATTTGGTCCAAAAAACTTTTGGTATTAATTATTACAGTAGTAATAACAGCGCTAACAGCAGTTGGATCTTTGATATTTACTAAAACCACTTATAACGCAGGTTGCACCATGCTTATGACAAATACTTCATCTGCTGGTGAAATAGAAGCAAACAAGTGTGTAATTATACTCAACACTCAAAACTTTTTTGACGGAGTAGTAAATGCAGAGATTGGCGACACGGGCGTTACCGTAAAGGAAAAATACGGCTGGGAAAAAGCAACGCTTCGCGACAAGGTTTCATTTACCGTAATTGAAAACGTAGGTGGTGCATTCCAAATTTCATTTGAAAGCACAAATCCTGATGAAGCGGAAGAAGTAATGCAAGCCATCTTTGACAGAGCAATGTATGTCCTTCAAGATACGGCAAACATTGGCATAAGACCTATAGAACTTGTGCACGAGCCTTTGGCAGAAGACCGTCAAATCTTCTTAAAGACGGCAATCGGCGGAGTTGCAGGACTTGTAATAGCAATCGTTTCCGTTTTTGTTTTAAGAGCAATCGAAAAGAATAAAGCGCAAAAATTAGTAGCAAGCGCTCAATCGGAAGAAGTTAAAGAAACCGAAAGTCAAGAGTAAAAAAGTTTTCAAAAGTTTGCAAAAACGTTAAAAAATCGTTGACAAAAACTAAAAGATAAAATATACTTATAAAGTATTCTACAAAAAATGCTTTGGGCAAAGGAAGGTGAAAAAGATGAGCATCGTAAGAGTTGGCGAAAACGAAAATATCGACAGCGCTTTAAGACGTTTTAAGAGAAAATGTTCTCGTGACGGCATAATCGGCGACCTTCGTAAAAAGGAATTCTATGAAAGTCCTTCTATAAAGAGAAAGAAGAAGTCCGAAGCTGCAAGAAAGCGTAGTATTAAAGGCTAAAAAAGTAGACCTACCGAAGATAATCTCGGTAGGTTTTTCTTTTTACCAGCGAAAAAGATAGAAAGATGTCGAAAAAAGGGGAATTATGAAAGAAGAAGGAAAAACGTTTAAGCAATACTGTAAAGAAGCGAAAAAACGCTTAAAGCAAGGCTTTTGGCAAAAGTATCACACCGAACTTCAAACGGAACTTGTTCGTGCAGAACAAGCGGGAATTTCCGTGTCAAAGGTTAAGGAATATTATAACGAAAAGGTTAGCGGAACTATTAGAAACGGTCTAAAAGAAGAAGATGAGTTTTATAAAAAGGTCCAAAAGATTTTAGACGAAGAAGGCGAAATATCAAACGCTCTTGGAAGGCTTACTGACAAGAAGTATTATTTGACTCTTTCTTACGAAGAACAGCAAAGGTATAACCTTGAATTATCCGAAAGATACTTAAAAGCGGTGGAGCGCTATAAAAAAGAAAAGTCGTTAATTGCGCCTTGTTCACCATTGACAAACGTGTGATAATAATATATACTAAACGTATCTAAGATTTAGGAGTATATATGGAACATCAAGATTTTTTACAGTTGATAAATACAAGACAGTCTTGTAGAGATTTTAACGATAAACCAATTGAAAAGTCAGTTGTAAAGCAAATAGCAGAGAATGCTATGCTCGCACCGTCCGCTTGCAATAGCCAACCTTGGCGCTTGTATTGTGTAACGGACGAAAAAAAGGTAACCGAGGTTGCTAAGTCCGTTCAAGGTAAAGTTCAAAACAAGTTTTTGGATAAAGCAAAAGCCTTTATTTGCGTAGCAGATAAGGTTGCAACCTTAAAGCCCGAAGCAATGCAAAAATTTGACCGCAACCACTTCGTTCAATACGACGTTGGTCAACTAATTGCCTACGTAACTCTCGGCGCTGAAAGCATGGGTGTAAAGTCATGTGTAATCGGCTGGGTAACGGCAGACACTATGAAAGATATTTTAGGTTTAAGTGACGACGAACGTTGCAATATAGTAATCGCACTTGGCTATTCAGATGCGCCAATTCGCAAAAAGATTCGTAAAGACCCCTCAGCCGTAATAGTAGAAATTTAATAAAAATCTTAAAGCCCCCGAAATTCGGGGGCTTTAATTACCCAAAAAATTGTGGTCGCTAAACCCAAGGCTTATGAGCAGGGCGGAGTTGACCTTTTTCATTTTATACGGGGACAGTTCGCCAATACGTTCTTTAAGTCTGCGCTTATCAAGAGTTCGTATTTGTTCAAGTAAAATAACTGAATCTTTGCTTAGACCAAATTCCCCTTCGTTTAGTTCAATGTGAGTGGGTAGTTTAGCCTTAGTCATTTTGCTTGTAACTGCCGCAGCAATAACGGTAGGGCTATATTTGTTTCCCGTGTCGTTTTGCACAATCAAAATAGGGCGAACGCCACCTTGCTCGCTTCCCACAACGGGGCTTAAATCGGCATAATATAATTCTCCGCGTTTAATCATAACTTCTCCGAATGCCAAAACAAAACCCATTATTATTTTATGTATTTTGCTTAAAGCCTGCCACAAGCATTAAGCATTCAAAGGGTTTTTGTTGCTACATAAATAATTAACATAATTAACATAAATTATTCAAGTTTTATAATAAAAATTTTTTCAAAAAATGTAAATAAAACTTGATATATATAAATACTTGTGTTATCATAATTGTAAAGTTAACTTTACATTGCATTTAGGAGGTGTAGATATGGATAAACAAGAAGTTTTGAAAAAGGCTCAAGAGAAAAAGCCGATAGTTTGCGAAATGGAAAAGACAAAAATAGATAAATCCAATTGGATAGCAGTAACGGTAACGGGAATTATAGCCACAATCTTTATGATAGTGGAAGGCGCACTCGGGCATTATGCTTCAATTCACGCAATCGGGGCAATATGTTTTACGTGGGCAGCAATATTTTACTTTTGTCAATACTTCATTGCAAAAAGAAAACATTTTGGCATACTTTTAGGCGCCATTTTAGAAAGTTTAGCAGTGATAATAATGATTGTGCTTTACGTCTTGCGTAGTGTAGGGGTGCTTTAATGGATAAAGAACTTATACTAAAAAACAACCTAAAAACCTATCGCCAACAAAAAGGTTTTTCGCAAGAAGAGCTTGCAAAAACGGTGGGCACAACCCGTCAGACAATTATCTCAATAGATAAAAACCAGTTTAATCCGTCTGCAAAGTTAGCGCTTCTATTATGTATAGCGTTAGATTGCACGTTTGAACAACTGTTCTATTTTTAATATGAATAAAAAGCAAAACTCCCCATACTTTGGGGAGTTTTTAAATATTAGTTTTGTTAATTTTTAAATTAGAAAAACCTATTGAAAGGAATGGCGATATTTGTTATAATACATTTGATTTTTAATAAACGGAGAAAGTTATTATGAAGAAACGCACGGACACTTTTTTAGGTATACACTTTGACTTTCACGCTCAGCGTGATTACAAGATAGGCGGAAAGTATAACGAAAGCCAAATTGATGATTTTTTACAAAGGGTTAAGCCTGACTTTGTTCAAGTAGACTCTAAAGGTCACCCTGGAGTAGCAAGTTTCCCAACGCCTTACGGAATGCACGCTGAAATCGTTGAAGACGTTATGCCTATTTGGAGAAAACTAACCAAAAAGCACGACGTAGCGTTACTTGCGCACTATTCTGGCGTTCAAGACGACGAAGCAATTATTGCTCACCCCGACTGGGCGGTAGTAAATAGCGACGGAAGTAAGGATACGAGAGCAACGTCGGTTTTTAGCCCTTACGTAGACGAGCGTTTGATTCCAGAACTCAAACTTCTTGCCGACAAATACGGTTTTAACGGTGCTTGGGTAGACGGAGAATGTTGGGGAACAAAGATTGACTATTCAGAAAAAGCGATAAATGCTTTTAAAGAAAAGTATGGCAAAGAGCCAGATTTTGAAAACAACTTAAAAGAATATGCGGATTTTTGTAGGGATAGATTTTGGGAATATACCAAATACTATATAAACCAAATCAAAAAGGAATACCCGGATTTTCAAATTACGAGCAACTGGGCAATGAGTTCGCAGTCGCCATCAAGTAGGCAAGACTTGGCTTTTGAGTTTTTATCAGGCGATTTAGCGCCAAAAGGTGCTGTAAATAGTGCCAAAATAGAGTCTAGAATGTTAGAGCAAAACGGCAAGCCATGGGATTTAATGGCATGGTCGTTCACCTTGCGTTTCCCAGACTTAATAACCACTTATAAGTCAGCTGTTCAGTTAAAGCAAGAACTTGCAAACGTTTTATCGTTAGGCGGTGGCGTGCAAGTTTATCTTGCACAACAACCAGAAAAGGGTATCAACAACGACCATATGATAGACGTTGCCATAGACGTTGCAAAGTTTTGCAGAGAAAGAGAAAAGTTCTGCCATAAAAAATCTGTGGTTAAAGAAACTTGCGTGTTGATTAGTGAAAAGAGTTATTACGACGAACTTGGCGAAGTTTTATTCCACAACTTTACACGTCATCCTTACGTTAACGACGTTTATCAAAACGTATTATTATTATTAGATTGCGGTTATCACGTTACCAACGTTATGATTGAAAGAAATCAAGACCTTTCAGAGTATAAAACGGTAGTATTGACAAACGTTGAAGACCTTACGGAGAAACAAAAACAAGACTTGATAAAATACGCTGAAAACGGTGGAAACTTAATCGTTGCTGGCGATAAATCTTGCAAGTTGTTTGCAAAAGATTTGGGCGTTGACGTGTTAAAGACGGAAGATAAGTATTTCTCCGTATGCGAAGGAGAATTGGTAACAAAAGTTCACGGCAACTTTACGTATTTATCTGATAGCCCTAACACAACGGCAAAATGCTATACTGCGTCTATTAAGATTTTCGACCATTTTGAAGATAGCGAATGCTTCCCTGCAAGGGTTGAAAAGGTTATCGGCAAAGGTAGAATTTGTTTAATTCCATTCGAGACGGGCAATGCATACAGCAACTTAAAAGACCATGCGTTAAGAAAGTTTATTATGCAGTCTGTGGGCGTAGAGCCAACCGTAAGTTTAGGTGGAGTTCAAAACGTAAATGCTGTGTTACTTGAAGACGATAATAAACTTTACGTAAACCTTGTTAACAACAATGGTTGTCAAAACAGCGTAGAGCCTGTTGTATTTGATTACGTTTGTCCTGTTTGCGACTTGGAAGTAAGTATTAAATGTGCAAGTAAACCTAAAAAACTTACTTGGCAACCACAAGGCAAGAAACTTAAATTCAAGTATAAAGACGGCATTGCTACGTGCAAAATTGATAAACTCGAAATTCACGGCATTATTGAGTTGGAGTTTTAAATGCTTAAACAAAGTTTTAGGGAATATTTTATTGAGAGAATTAAAGGAAAGAGTTTTTTAATAATAACCGCCATCTATTTAGCCTTGCTATTTGGTTCAGCGGTGTATTGGGTGATAGATTTTGATTTAAGAAACCTTTTTATGTCGCTTGGCTTTATGCTATTCGTTCTTGCAGTATTTGTAGCGGAATATTTGCTTAAATTCCGTGCAGGAAGCATATTTATAAGCGCAATATACTTTTTAGCATATACAAGCATCTTGGGTTCGTGTTTTAATTTCTATACCATAATGCCATTCCTAGATTTAATTCAGCATTGTTTGTCGGGCGTGATATTTGCCTGCCTTGGCCTAACGCTTGCAAACGTGTTTTTTGGTAACAAAAATACCCATAAAAACTTTTTTGGATGCTTATTGTTTGGAGTGTTTTTCAGTCTTGCAATAGCCACTTTGTGGGAGATCTTTGAATACGGAGTGAATACCATTTTAGGGTTTGACATGATGGAAGACGCTTTCGTAACGCAAATAAACTCGTATTTACTTGCAGGCACTCACAATTCCGCCGTTCATTTGGACAATATAACCCAAACGGTAGTTCATTACGGTAACGGCAAGACCTACGCTTTTAGCGGATATTTAGATTTAGGTTTAATTGATACGCTTGGAGATATGATGATATGCACAATCGGGGCAATAGTGTTTGCGATTGTGTCAATCATAAGCCACTTTAAAGCACCGTCAATAAATCGCGCGCTCATTCCACAATTAATAAAAAAAGAAACTGAATAAAACAAAAAACGCCTTTCGAATGAAAGGCGTTTTAATTTTATATTTTACTAAAAGATAGGTGCAGGACCAAAAAGTAGTGTAAGTAGAGCATACATAAGCGGAATGGTTATAACGCACATGGTATGCGAAACAATGGTCATGCCAGCACCCGTTGACGGATCACCGCCGTAAGCTTCAGGGAAAACTATGGTGTTCATTCCAAGTGGAGTTGCTATTGCAAAGAACACTAAGAACAAGAAAGAATTGTCAATGTTTATTCCAAATAAAGCGTTTGCAAGACAAATTATTCCAAACATAACGGCAATAATAACCGACGGAATAAAAATCAACCTTAAAATAGAAGCATAGTAAACTTTCTTATTGGTAAGCATTTTTTTAACGTCAAACCTTGCAACGGTAACGCCTGCAAGAAGCATAGCAATCGGTCCCATGCAATTTCCAAGGCCGGTTAAGCTATCTGCCAAGAATTTAAGTCCAGGCGTATCGAAAATTAAATTGCCAAAACCAGTAAGCCCTGCAAACATACCGATAAACATACCTATGGTTGGAACGTTTAAGAAACTTTTAATAAAACTTTGCTTTTGTTCTCCGTGGGGGACAAGCACGTTTATACCCCAAGTGTAAATCAAAATAGAGAACGGGAGAGTTGCTATTTTATAAAAAGCAAGACCTTCTAAACCGAAAAGCGCAAGAACTACGGGATCACCAACGTAACCCATATTACCAATGGTAAGCGCGTATTTATAAATACCGCGTTCATAAGCTTTTTTGTCTTTAACGAAAAAACCTATAAGAGCAAGAGTAATAATAAGAGCAACGCCTACTGTAATAGAGCCTAAGATAAGGTTAGTAAAGTGTTGCAAAAGGTTATCCACGGTAAAGTTTTTTGCCATAGACGTAAAGCTGAGCGCAGGGCAAATAGCATACGTAAGAATTTTAGCTAAAACTTTGCTACCGTTTTCAGGGATAATCTTTACTTTAAACAGAAGAAAACCTAACGCAATAAAAACGAAGAGCGAGAGCATAGGTTGAAGTGTTGCTAAAAACGTTTCAATCATAACTAATTACCCCTTTAAATCTTGCCACGCGCACTCGTTTTGCCTTCGGGAATAATTTCCCCAGCCTTTGTAAGCGCAATCTTTGTAAGGAATGGACCAACAAGTTCGTAAACGAGAACGGAGAAAAGGGTAATGTTAGAAACCAAGAGACCAACACCGCCAAAAGTAGCAGCTTTCATAGCCATGCCGAGCGCCACGCCCGCTTGTGGGAAAAGAGTGATTCCTAAATACTTTTTAACGTTAAGTGGTGCGTTTACCATGTTGGAACTAAGTCTTGCACCGTAGTATTTACCAAGACATCTTGAAATAATGTAAACAACACCAATCAATACGACAATACCTTGTGTTATAACAGAAAGGTCGAGTTCGGCACCGCTTAGGACGAAGAACAAAATAAACATAGGTGCAGTCCAACGGTCTAATCTATCCATAAGTTCTTCAGAGAAGTCGCAAATATTGCAGAAGATAGTGCCTAACATCATGCAAGTGAGAAGAGATGAGAAACCGATATGAATACCACCGATTTCAAATTTAAGCATAGATATTGCAACCGTCAAGAAAACGAAAGCAACGCTCATCGCAAGTCTTTTAGAACGCGAATGGAAGAATCTTTCAAAGAAGGTAAATAAGTAACCCATAAGTGCGCCAAGACCAATAGAGAGCACAACTTCAATAATAGGTTCAACAATAATAGCAACAATGCTTGCTGAACCCGATATAAGTGCTTTTGCAATACCGAAAGAAACGGAGAAAAGCACGAGTCCCACAGCGTCGTCAAGCGCAACTACGGGTAAAAGCGTATCAGTAACAGGGCCCTTTGCCTTGTATTGACGAACAACCATTAAGGTAGCCGCAGGAGCGGTTGCAGAAGCAATAGCGCCGAGAATGATGGCGGCGGGAAGTGGGAATTGTTCAGGGATAATAAAGTGCAAGCAAATAAGAGCCGCATCAACAACAACGGTGGTGATTACTGCTTGTAAAATACCTATAACAGTTGCTTGTTTTCCTATCGTTTTAAGTTGAGAAAGTCTAAATTCATTTCCGATAGAAAAGGCGATAAATCCGAGCGCAACTTCGGAAATAATGGAAAGAGAATCAATTTTTTCCATGCTTGTGAAACCAATGCCGTCAACGCCGATAGCGCCTATGCAGAAAGGCCCTAAAAGAACGCCCGCAACA
>JAFVWA010000140.1 GCA_017501885.1 Clostridia bacterium
CAACTTACCTAACACGCTAAATGAAATAGGAGCATATGCTTTCCACGGTTGTTCTTCGCTCACAAGCATTACAATTCCTGCTCTTGTTACTAATATTAAAGATTATACTTTTGCATTTGCTGGGCTTGAAACGGCAACTGTAAACGGAACACTTGATTACATTGGTGAAAAGGCGTTTTATCGTAATAACCTTTCTACGTTTACGTTTAAGGAAGGATTAACTTCAATTGGTGCAGATGCGTTTGCGTTTAATGAACTTACCAATATCGTATTGCCTAGTAGTCTTATATATGTTGGCGAACAAGCATTTAACGAATGTAACTATTTAGCAACAGTTTCTATGCCAGATAGCGTTAATTACGTAGGACAATATGCTTTTTCAAACAACGCAAGCGATTTAACGGTAACAATTCGCAAGAACTCGGGCAAAATTGCTGATTATATGCTATACAATACGGACATTTATGCCGTTATTATGGAAAATGGTATTACGGAAATTGGCGATTACGTTTTTGCTCTAAATCACGAACTTGCTAATATTACTTTCTCAAACACTTTACAAGTGATTGGTGACTATGCTTTCTATGACAATAGAATGTATAGCGAACTTACGTTACCTAATACTGTAACAAATATAGGAGCGTATGCTTTTGCCCGTGGGTATAATTTTGTGAAAATCAATATTCCCGATAGTGTTCAAGCGATTGGCTCTCACGCTTTCTATCGTGAACAAGCAACCGACCATATTAGTCCTGAATTTACAGTAGAAATTTATTATAATAAGGGCGTTATCGCAGATAATTTACTTGATGGACAACATATTCAACATATTATCGTGAACGATTATATTCATACCGTTGGAAACAAAGCATTCTCTAACTGTATGAATTTAATGGATATTTCACTTCCTGATACGATTGCATCGTTTGGAACAAATTGTTTCATTAACGACAAGGGTATTACTATGAATATCCGTTCAGTTGATAAATATATTGATGATGAAATTTATAAAGAAAAATTAAACGGTGTATCTATTGTTAACATTGACAATACGGTAATAGGTAACTTTGCGTTCTATGGCAATATTTGGCTTAAAAAAGGAACGCTTGCAGGTGTATCAAATATCGGCAATTACGCTTTTTATAATTGTAACGCAATGCATACGTTTACAATTGATGGGACGATTGAAATAATTGGCGAACACGCTTTTGATAGTTGTAAAGCACTTGGTGCAATGGTGTTGCCTACTGCTGTTAATTATATTGGTTCTTATGCGTTCTACGATTGCAACAGTATGCCATCTATCAATATTCCTGACGGAATAGAAAGAATTAAATCGCATACATTCTATGGCTGTGCGGCACTTCAAAATATTGAAACGCCTAATTCGATTGTTGCTATTGAAGATTACGCTTTCTATGGTTGCGTAGTTGCAAAGACAATAACTATTTCTAATATTTGTGAGGAAATCGGCGAAGCTGCGTTCTATAACTGTAAAGCGGTAGAAGAACTTATTATTCCTGATTCAGTTAAATCTATTGGGGATTATGCTTTCCGTTCTTGCGTAGAGGTTACTGAACTTCGTTTTAGTGATAACATTGAAACGCTTGGTGCTTCTGCTTTCTACGATTGTAACGCACTTGAAAGCGTATATCTTGGTAAAAAGATAATTGAACTTAAAGACAACCTTTTCTATGGTTGCGTTAACTTAAAATCGCTTTACGTTTATGCTCCATTATCTTATATTGACGAAACAGCCTTCTTTGGTGCATACGAAGTAACTGTTTACTGTGGTAGAGATGATTATATGATAAACTTCTTTGACGAGAACTTTATCTTCTATGAAATTCTTGATGAACTCGTTTACGAATATAAAATCGTATTCCAAACAGATAACGGAGAGATTATAAGTTCTGAAACGTACACTTCGGGTTCTATAGTAACTATACCTTCTAATCCTACAAAATCAGCAGATGAAACGTATACTTACGTGTTTGCTGGTTGGGATAAAGAGATTACAGTTGTAGGTGGAAACAAGACCTATACTGCAAGCTTTACACCAGTTTATATTAACTATACTGTAATATTCAAAAATTACGACGGAACCGAAATAAGTAAAGAAATTTATCACTATGGTGATGAAATAGTATTACCATCAACACCAGCTAAACCTGCTAGCAACACTTATACTTACACGTTTGCTGGTTGGGACAGCGAAGTTATAGATTGTAACGGTAATGCTGAATACACGGCAATTTATACGCCTGTTTATATCGATTATACAGTAGAATTTAAGAATTATGATGGAACTTTATTAAGTTCTGAAACTTACCATTATGGTGACGCTGTAGTCGTTCCGTCAACCCCTACGAAACCGGCTGATAAAACTTATACTTATTCCTTCAAAGATTGGGGTAAAGAAGTTGTTAATTGTGCGGGCAATACAACTTATACGGCTACCTATAACAAAACTTACATAGATTATACAGTTGTATTTGAAGATGAGGACGGCACAGTTTTAAGTGAAAAAACTTACCATTATGGCGACGCTATTGTAGAGCCTTCTACCCCAATAAAAGATGCTGATAATACGTTTACGTA
This sequence comes from Clostridia bacterium, assembly GCA_017501885.1. Classification (GTDB taxonomy): domain Bacteria; phylum Bacillota; class Clostridia; order Christensenellales; family Borkfalkiaceae; genus UBA1259. The sequence goes on from JAFVWA010000140.1 coordinate 2,602, forward strand.
TTCTTTTAATGGTTGGAATAAAACGGTATTAAATTGTGCTGGTAATGCAACCTATACTGCAACTTATAAATCTACTTATATTGAATATATGGTAGTATTTAAGAATTACGATGATAAAGTAATTCAAAGCAATACTTATCATTTTGGCGACATGGTTGTAGAGCCTAAAACACCTACAAAACCGTCCGATAATATGTATTATTACACGTTTAATGGATGGGATAATGCAGTTGGCTCTTGTGTTGGTAATGCCGAATATAAAGCAATATACGTTAATTCTTATATTGATTATACTGTTACATTTAAAAATGCTGATGGTAGCGAGATAAGCAAGAATACGTATCATTGGGGCGATACGATTACTGTTCCTGCTAATCCAACGATGCAAGCAGATAAAGTAGGAAACTTTGTTTTCAAGGCTTGGGATAGTGAA
>JAFVWA010000141.1 GCA_017501885.1 Clostridia bacterium
AAGCGATTCTGCTCTAATAGATAAATCGTCAGTCAAACTTTCCGCTTGATTTTCAATCAATCTCTTGGTTATATCAAACGCCGATGATTTGGCGTTAGGTTTCTCACGGGATATTATCGTGTAAATAGTTTTACCGATTTTGACTTGTCGGCTTCTCACCAAATTCCCGTTTTCGTCGTCGTAGTAATGTACAATTTTATCTACGACAGGTTCTACTGTTTTCTTAATTTTCTTGCTTATAATAATCCTCCTTATATGAAAGTCGAGTAGCCTTTCGGGTATTGATACTGCTTTGTTTCTAATTAAAAAGTATCATTCTCGCTTATAAGGAAGAAAGGGGTTAGAGAACGTTATTTCTTCTCCGTTTCAAAAAAGTCATCGTAGCCGTCCATAATTTTCGCTAAACCTAAATCGTGTTCAGCGGCTTCGTCAAGCAATGCTTTATAGCCTGCTTCGATTAGTTGTACCTTTGTAAAACCGTATTGAGAGAGAAACTCATTGATTTCTTCCGCAAATTGTCTCGGAACGCTCGTTCCCCAAACCAAGCTTTTTGCTTTTCTTTCTTCCTTATGTTTCTCTTCATACCTTTTGTCTGTTACCGCTCTCGGTTGTCTCATTGCTTGTTTCTCCTTTATACTTGAGTAATAAATATTGTGTCTGACTGCGCTTTGCTTGTCAGGTAATATATCGGTGGAAAGTAAATCCTTGCAAGCAAGTTTCCTTTCCTTAAATATATTATCGTATTAACACGGACTTGTCAAGCTGTTTTGGAACATAAAATTAAATTTTTGGTAGAAGAATAAAATCGGGTTTCCCGATTGTTTAGAAAGGTTAAAAGCGCCATTTTGGCAATTCCCTTTACCTGCTTTGAAAAAGCGGTAAAATTGCCTAAAATGAATTTTTTAAGCGGTTTTCTTAACCTGCTTAGGATTTTGCTATTTTCCGCTTTATTTTTTGGTTGTCGTTTTGACTCGCAGAGCCCACCACTTTCAAACGAAAGTGTAGTGGGCTACACTTATAAAGTTTCTAAGTTTTGCTTCCGCTTACGGCGGGTGGCAATGATAATAATTTTTCATTTTTATTTCCTCCTAAATTTTATTTTGAACGCAAAAAAGTCGCTGATAAAACTACCACCGACTTAGTTGGATAAAAAAATCCGCACGAATCAAATACGCTTAAAGCGTTTCTACTCCGTACGGATTATATATCCTAATTATGAAGTTTAATAGTGTAGTACATAAAAATTTGTACCACAAAATAGACCTATCGCCAAACCCCGTTTTTTAACGTTGGCGCGCCCACTTGAAACGTTGGTCAGTCATTTCAAGCCTTTCGCTTAATAAAACGAAAGGACGGCATATTGTCGTAAAAAATTGTACGACAATAAAACCCTAAATAAGCCGTTTTGTTTCCCTTTATGTAAAACGACTTCGGGCAAAAGTGAGAACATTTCCCACAAGCGTAAAAATGTACGCCAAAGAAAGCCTGCCGATGCTTGCAGACTTATCAAAGGGGCAGAAACCCCTTAATTGTATATACCCACAC
>JAFVWA010000142.1 GCA_017501885.1 Clostridia bacterium
TCTATGATTTTTTGACGAAAAAAATATCCCATCCCACTCCGCCAAGAGTTTAGGAAAGGATAATTTCTACATGAATAATTATAGCATTAATGACTTTGAAAGTCAAGTTAAAAAAATTCTGCAGAAAGCAAAAATTAAAAAAGTTTTAAATGCTGACGTTGTCGCATGGTTGATGTCCCAAGGCGAGTTCGAGAGAGCATATCGTATAAATGATTGTGCAACAAATATTGGTATTACAAACATTGGTGGCGTTGCAAAAATTGTAAAGGCGAATTTCTGCAGAGAACGTCTGTGTAACGTGTGTGCATGGCGTAGGCAATCCAAATTTATGTCGCAGATGTTTCCCGTCATGCAGATTTTATCTCAAAAATATGAATTTATTTTCGTAACGCTCACAGTTAAAAGCGTTCCTCTTGAACGTCTTAAGAGCGAGATAAATACTATACTTGCTGCATATGACAGATTTTTAAAGCATAGGCGTGTAAAGCGTGGTTGGGTTGGCAAGGTCAGAGGCCTTGAAATGAAATATAATTCAAGGACGAAAGAATTCAACCCACACATACATATACTTGTTGCGGTTGAGCCTGACTATTTCAAAAATGACGAAAAATACATATCTCAACGTATGGTCAGAGAATATTGGCAAGAAAGCTTAGATGCAGATTATTTGCCAAGATGTGAAGTAAAAAAAGTATATGACACAGACGGCGTTGCTATTGAAACATTAAAATATTCATTTAAACAAATGACAGATAATACAGCAATGTCTGGATTTTATGAGGCTTTAAAGAGCCGACGTCTTGTGAGTTTTAGCGGTGTTTTTGCGGAAACGAGAAAATTATTGAAGTTAAGCGATTTTGAAAATGTGCTTGAAGATGATTTGCCACAAGACACACCGAAACAAATTTTTTATACGCTGTATACCTTTGATGCAACGGGTGGTATATTTTCGTATTATAAGCAATTTGAAATGGCTTTATAATATATTTTTTTAGGGGTGATTTTATGTTTGAAACGTATCTAAAGCAAATAAGATATGCGACGTTTGCAACGCAAGCGGAATTTTGCAGAAAAGCAGAGATACCGCTAGGCACTTATAAAAATTGGGAGCTTGGTAGACAGTTGCCAAGTCCTCGTTCTTGGGAAAATCTTTTTACATTTATCTGTGCAAGCGGAGCGAAAAAAGAAATGGTCGAAAAACTTGAGAGGGCGTATTTGAATGAAAAAGTTTGAGATACAGATTTTAACAGAATTAAGCGAAGAGCTTACGGAATATATCTTCGATTGTTGGGTCGCTTTTGTGACGAATGATTTGGGCTTAGAGCCAAACGAATTGCCGATAACTTTAACAGAATAATTTTTTACAAAAAAAGGAAAAATATGGAAAATAATACTTTATTCACGGCTTGCAATAATGCGATAAAAAGAATACAATCTCACTATCCGTCTTATATGAGAAGTTGTTTATACTCTCACGAAGACGAAGAGGTTTTGAAGAGGTTATATGAGATTACGCATATACTTTTGAATGGCGAAACTCCTGAGGAAACATTAAGACGTCGAGAAATAATAAAAGCAGAGAACGCTATTCGCAAAGCAAAAATTTCTGCTGTGCGTTGCTCCGCTCTTGACCGCTGAAATACATATGCTCAGGTTCATTTTGTCAAAAGGAAATTGGAATAAATTTATGGGCTAGCTTTGCTAGTCCATAATTTTATGCCGAGAAAACTTTTTACAAAAGGTAGAGCGTATGTTAGGCTTTACCGCCTTACAGCGGAGCAAAAGCAGAAATTTGCTCAAGGCCAATCTGCAGAAATTATAATAACGGCTCCGCCTCGCCCTTACTCCGCTCGGCTCCGCCTTTGCCGTTCACGGCTCACTCCGTTCGCCACTCGTAGCCTTAAAAACTGTGCTCTACACTCACTTCGTTCGTTTCGACACATAAAGTCAAATTATCGTGCAAAGTGTCGCTCCGCATCACTTTTCACGAAATTACTTTATGTGCAATTTTTGCTACGCGGTCTTTTTACGTCGCTCGCCGTGCGCACACGTTGCACGGCGCTGTCACAGCTCGCTCCTTTTTGTGCCTGATGTTCGGTGGGTTGGGTCACTTCCACGGCACGCCTCCGCTCCGCTCTGCGACGGCTTCGCCAATCACCGAGCGGAGCAGAGAAAACAAAAAACTTTAGTTTTTTAATTAAATACTTAAGTTTTTAATTAAAATGTGCTAAAGCTGAACATAAACAACCGCACACGCCTTTTGGCGGAGCGGTTGTTATTATTTATTATGATTATAAAAAAACCGCCTTGCAGAGCGGTTTTTCTTTTATCTTGTTACTTATAGAAACATCTCACGCACTTCATTAAAGAAAACTAATTATATCAGCTCAAAAAATTGTTAAAAAAAAGCTCCATTTAGTATTGACAATATTTTCATAAAGTGTTACAATAGATGCATATTTGAGGGAGTTTTTTTGTCAAATATCCTATTTTTTTAATTTGTTCTATGATTTTTTGACGAAAAAAATATCCCATCCCACTCCGCCAAGAGTTTAGGAAAGGATAATTTCTACATGAATAATTATAGCATTAATGACTTTGAAAGTCAAGTTAAAAAAATTCTGCAGAAAGCAAAAATTAAAAA